>NZ_DASRVN010000022.1:0-12311 GCF_035655035.1 Kribbella sp.
GTCCCCGGGAGCCCCCGCACCCACGGACCGTCCACCCCCGCCAACGCCCGGCTCCCCGCCAACGCCCGGCTCCCCGCCGACACCCGGCTCCGCGCCGGCGCCTAGCTCGACGCCGACTGTTTGCAGTAGGGCGTGGTTGCCTACGGCTACTTGTTTTCCCTCGACGGTGGCGGTGGCGCCTTGGCCGGGGTGGGTGGTGAAGTTGGTGGTGGGGTGGGTGGGGAGGTTTTCGGTGGCAGCGAGGTGTTCCACGGCGCGCGCGATGGGGTGTTCGGAGCCTTGTTCTACCGAGGCGGCGTACGTGAGGACCTCTTCGCGGGTGAGGTCCGCGGTGAGGTGGACCTCGGTGATGGTGAGGTCGCCGGTGGTGAGGGTGCCGGTCTTGTCCAGGACGATGGTGTCGATCACACCGCTGGCCTCCAGCGCGTCCTGACCTTTGATCAGGATCCCGAGCGTCGCCCCGCGCCCGATGCCGACCATCAGCGCCGTAGGCGTCGCGAGCCCGAGCGCGCACGGACAGGCGATCACGAGTACGGAGATCCCGGTCCCGACCGCCTGTGCAACAGACGCACCCGACACCATCCACCCAGCAGCGACAGCAATGGCCAGCACGATCACGGACGGAACGAACCACACGATGATCCGGTCGACCGTGCGCTGGATCCGCGCCTTCCGTTCCTGCGCCTGCTCCGCGATCGCCGCCATCTGCGCGAGCTGCGTGTGCACCCCGACCGCTGTCGCGGTCAGCACCAGCCGCCCGTCCGTACTGATGGTCCCACCAACAACCTGATCGCCGGCCCCGACCGTCCGCGGCACCGGCTCCCCGGTCACCACGCTGGTATCGACCGCGGCCGCCCCCTCGACGACCGTCCCGTCCACCGGCACGATCTCGCCGGCCCGGACGACCACCGTGTCGCCCTTCACCACCTCACCGGTCGGTACGTCGACCTCGGCCCCGTCCCGCACCACCCGCGCGACCGGCGTCGCCAGCCGCCCGATCGCCCCGAACACGTCGGCCGCCCGCCGCCGGGACCGGGTCTCGAAGTACCGCCCCGCGAGCTGGAACACCGTCATACCGGCGGCGACGTCGAGATAGAGACTCCCGGTGTCGAGCGAGAGCCACAGCCCATGTGACGTACCACCGAGCCCCGGCCACACCACCGACACCGCCGCCCAGCCGAACGAGACCGCGATCCCGAGCGACACCAGCGTGTCCATGCTGACCGCCCGGTGCCGCAGGTTCCGCACGGTCGCGCGATGGAACGGGTACGCCGCCCACGTCACGATCGGCAGCGCGACCAGCAGGCACGCGAGGTCCCAGCCCGGAAAACGCAGGGACGGTACGGCGGCCAGCACGATCGTGGCGTCCATCAACGGGATCGCCAGCAGCGTCGCCAGGACGAGCCGTCGCCGCAGTGAGCTGATCCGGCGGGCCGTCAACTGCTCCGCGAGCTCGTCGCCGGACTCGGGATCCCGCAGCGTCGCCTGGTACCCGGCGCGGTCAACCGCGGACGTCGCCCGTTCGGTGAGGTCGGCGCCAGACCCGGTGACGATGGCCCGCTCGGTGGCGTAGTTGACCGTGGCTGTCACGCCGTCGAGCTTGTTCAGCGCGCGCTCGACTCGGTTCGCGCAGGCGGCGCAGGTCATCCCGCCGACGAGCAGCTCGACGGTCGCGGTCCGTGGTTCCTGATCGGTCAGCGTCACCGTCGCTCCTGGGTGGATTCGGTACGCCGGGCGAGCCGCTGCAGCATCGCGTTGTAGGCGTCGTGCGAGTCGTCGAGGCCGCTGTCGAGGTGCCGGTCGATCCGGCGCGCGGCCCGGCCGTCCTGGATCGCCCATTGCAGCGCCAGTACGACGACCACGATCAGCAACGGGATCTCGCTGCCCGCCCAGGCGATCCCGCCGGCGACGTGCTGCGTCGCGGCGAGGTCACGCTTCCACGGCACTTCGAGATGGTCGTAGAACGACTGGCCGATGATCGCGCCGTCGGACATCAGGATGACGCCGAAGAACGCGTGGAACGGCATCGCGCCGAGCAGTACGGCGAGCTTGGCCAGCGACGGCAGCTGGTGCGGCGTGCGGTCGACGCCGATCACGAGACCGAAGTACAGGCAGCCGACCAGCAGGAAATGCGCGTTCATCAGTTGGTGGGCCCAATGGAATCTCATCAGGGCCCCGAACGCATTGGTCAGGTACAACGCGTAGTACGAACCGATGTACACGGTGAAGACGAACAACGGGTGGTACAACGCCTGCAACGGCCGCGAGTGCAGGAACGCGAGGATCCACTCGTGCGCCCCCGGCTGCGCGCCCTTGGGGGCGGCCGGTAGCGCCCGCAACGCAAGCGTGATCGGCCCGCCGAGCACCAGCGGAACCGGCGCGAGCATGTTCAAGGCCATGTGCACGGCCATGTGGACGGCGAAGTCGGCACCGGAGTACGTCCCGAGGCCGGAGCTGGTCACCACGATGATCAGCACCCAACCGAGCGTCCACGCGATCGTCCGCGCGACGGGCCAGCGCTCACCCTGCCGCGCGAGCCGCCGGACACCGGCGAGATACCCGGCGATCGCGACGGCCGCGGCTGTGACGAACAGCAGGTTCGGCCGCCACTGCGCGGCCAGCGCGCCGAACCCGGGCGGGACCTTCAGGTCGAACCCGAAGAAGATCTGACTGATCGACGCCGGTACGAAGAACTGCGGCGGCGGGATCCGCGTCATCGCCAGCCCGGCCGCGACAAATCCCGCCGCACCGCCCGCGAGCAGCACGGCACCGCTCGTGACCCGGCCCCGGTACACCGCGACAAGGCCGCCGCCAACCAGACCGAGGGCCGCGAACTGCGCCAGACTCAACCACCCGGTAGCACTCGCGAACGGCGACGACCCGGCGAGCTTGAACCAGAGCAGGACGCCCTCGGTCGCCACGAGCACACCGAGCAGTACGGCGGACGTACTGCGCCAGTGCACCCGGTCGAGCACCCGCACCCGGCGCCCGGTCGCGACCCGCAGCGCCTGGACGACGGCGACACCGAGCAGCACCTGCCCGGCGAGAGTCTGGACGATGCCGGCGTCGCTGCCGAAGTCGTGGCGCGGACCGACCAGGATCTGCCCGACGACGACCGGCGCCAGCGAACCCACCAGCGCGGCCCAGAGCGCAATGGCGTACCCGATCCATCGCGCGCTCAGAACGCAGGTGACGAGCACGAGGATCGCCGCGACGAACGCCACCATCCAGGACCGCCCCGCGTCGCCTGAGAGCAGCGCGAACCGCAGCGCCTTCGGGTCGGCGAGCTTGCCGAGCGAATACCCGTTCGAATCGGCCGAGTCGAGGCCGATGAGCAGCCCCGAGCCGATCGCCCAGACGGTCGCGGCCCGGCGTACGACGACCGGCTCGAACCACTCCGCCACCTCGAGCTGCCGCCGCGATGCCTTGTCCTGGACAGGCCGGGCCTTGCCCGCGAACAGCGCCGACGCCAGCGCTCCGACCACGACCAGCGATGAGAGATCCGTCACGGCCCGGACGAACGTCGTGATCAGGCTGGTCACCCGGCCGGGGTCGTCGCGGGCGATCGGCAGGTAGCTGCCCGGACCCGTCACACCGGTGGTGACGAGCGGTACGGCGACCGCCAGCACGCCGAGCAGAACGACGTACCGGATCAGCCACGGCCGGTGGCGTGTCGGTGCCACGTCTCTCCTGATCTGCTGCAATTGCCTTGAGCCCCCAACAGCTGAGTACGAAGGACGACACCGAACAGTTCCCGGAACTTCCCTGGATTCTTCGGAGTTGGACAGTACGGTCGCCCCCTCGCGAGGAAGGTCCCCGCCTCGATGTCGCACGGAATGTCCTCGGTCGCGCTGACGATCGTCTTCGCGGTCTCCGGGCTGTACGGCCTGTGGCGGGTCGCCTCCGGGCGCGGGCGTGGGATCGAGACGGTGGTGGACGTGAACCACGTCCTGATGAGCCCCGCGATGCTGCTGATGCTGTGGCTGCCGTCGACGCCGGGGATCGTCTGGGTGCAGATCGTGCTGTTCTCGGGGCTGGCGCTGGTGTTCTTCCGGCACCTGTCCGTCTCCGACGGTGTCACCGCGCGGACCGGCGTGCTGCTGCACGGCGGGATGAACCTGGCGATGGTGTGGATGCTCGCCGTCGGCACGGTGGGCATGGGAGGCATGGCGGACATGGCAGGTATGCCGGGGATGGATCATGCGGCAGGACCGACCTGGACAGGGCTGCTGAGCTGGTCGGTGGTCGGTCTGCTGGTGCTCTCCGCGGCCTGGTGGTTCGGCCGCGTGATGTGGGGGAGCGGTCACCGGATCCTGTGCTGCTGCCACGGCCTCGCCACCGGCGGGATGGCCGGCATGCTCGCGCTGATGACGCCTGTGTTCTAGCTCACACCTCGGCTCACACCTCGGCTCACACCTCGGCTCACACGTCGGCGGCGGCCGGTTTCGCGCCGCAGGAGGCGCGGACCACCAGCCGGGGCCGGAGGTGGATCTGGTGGATCGGCAGCGCGTCGCCGAGGCTGAGGCGCTGCAGCAGCACCTGGACGGCGAGCTGGCCGAGCTGGTAGCGCGGCGGCGACACCGCGGTCATCGGTACCTCGGCGACGTCCACGAACTCGTTGTCGTAGGCAATGATGGCGAAGTCGTCCGGGACCGCGAGGCCGGCCCGGCGGGCGGCGCCCAGGATCAGCGAGGCCTCCCGGTCGCCGAAGCACAGCGCGGCGGTGATCCCGCGGGACCGGAACAGCGCGACGGTCTCGTCGGCGCGCCGCGCGGTCCAGTCGTGCAGCCGCTGCGGGTCGTGCCGGGTCAGCCCGAAGTCCTCGACCGCGCGGTCGAAGCCGGAACTGATCGGCGGCGTGGTCGGTGCCTCGGCCCGGACGGCCAGCCCGATCTCACGATGCCCGAGGTCGTGCAGATGCCGTACGGCGTCGTACGCCCCGCCCTCGTGATCCGTGCAGACGTGCTCCATCGCGTCGCCGGCGCCGAGCGCGGCCAGCCGGCGTTCGACGAACACGACGGGTACCGGTAGGTCGAGCAGCTCGGCCACTCGGGCGCGCGGATCGGCGAGGGCGTGCAGAGACGGGACCAGCAACAGCCCGTCCACGCCCGCGTCCAGCAGGCCGTTGATGGCGGTGTCCTCGGCGTCCGGATCGTAGTGCGAACACGCGAGGACGAGCCGCGCGTTGGCCTGGAACAACGCCTTCTCGATGCCCTGCAGTACGCGCGGGTAATACAGCGCGGTGTCCGGCACGAGTACGCCGATCACCTGTTGCCGCGCCTGCACCCGGTGGCTGGTCGGCGCGACGAACGTGCCGGCGCCCTGCCGGCGGACCACGAGGCCGGCGGCGGCGAGCTCCTGGTACGCGTGCCGGATCGTGGTGAGGGACAGGCCGGTCTCCGCGGCCAGCGCGTCTTCGGTCGGGAGCTTGCTGTCCGGCGGGTAGGTGTTGTCCAGGATCCGGTGCCGCAGCTCCCGGGCGAGCCGGCGGAACTTCAGCTCACGCGACGTCTGGGGGACCGGCTGCACCCGCTCATCATCACACGCCGAAAAGAGAGGATTGAAGGAGGATTCGGTCCCAGCAGCGCATCGGGGCCGGAATCCGTCTTGATTCCTCCTCCGCGACCGCCGCACCGTCTCTCCAAGTCGATCCCCCGACTGGAGAGGACCACGTCATGAAATCACCGATTGCCGGCCGGATCACCGCGACCTGCACGGCTGCGGCCCTCGCAGCGACCGCTCTGGCGGGCTGCGGTTCGAGTTCGGGAGGCGGGGCGGGCGCCGGGAAGGAGCTCACCTACTGGTCGATGTGGAAGGACGGCGAGCCGCAGCAGACCGCGCTGAAGGCGTCGATCGCCGAGTTCACCCAGCAGACCGGTATCAAGGTCAACGTCCAGTGGCAGGGCCGGGACGTGCTGACCAAGCTGCAGCCGACGCTGATGAACAGCCCGGCCGCGGACCTGATCGACAACCCGTACAACAACGTGAAGTCGAAGATCCCGGCCGGCGGCGCCGAGGATCTCTCCGGAGTCCTCGGCCAGAAGGTGTCCGGCGAGGGCAAGACCGTCGGCCAGGTGATCCCGGAGGATCTGCAGAAGCTGGCGGAGGTCGACGGCAAGCACCCGATGCTGCCGTACGTCATCACCTGCAACAGCATCTGGTACAACGGCGCCCGCTTCCCCGAGCTGACGAAGAACCCGCCGGCGACCTGGCAGGCGTTCCAGCAACTGGTCGGTAAGCAGAAGCTGGCGCTCGACGCGGACATCCCCGGCTACAACGCGTCGTGGTACATCAGCCTCGTCGTCGGCAAGCTCGGCGTGGGTTCGTTCCACCAGGCGGCCGCGGACAAGACCGGTGCGACCTGGGAGAAGCCGGAGTACGCCGCTGCCGCCGCACAGGTCGAGCAACTGGCCAAGGGCGGGTACTTCGCCGACGGGTACAACGCGAGCAAGTTCCCCGCGATGCAGCAGAAGTGGGCGACCAACAAGGCCGACTTCATCCTGATGGGCTCGTGGCTGCCGAGCGAGGCGAAGACGTACGCCGCCGAGGGCTTCCAGTACCGCACCTTCAACTTCCCGAGCGACGGCGCGGCGAGTACGCCGGTCGCGTGCCAGCCGTCCGGGTGGGTGGTGCCGGCGAAGGCCAAGCACAAGTCGGCCGCCGAGCAGCTGGTTGCGTTCCTGTACGGCAAGAAGCAGATGCAGTCGTACGAAGACGCAACCGCCTCGCTGATGGCGCGCCAGGACGTCACGGTGGCACCGGCCGCCGCCGACATCGCCGCGCTGGTGAAGAAGAACGGCACGTACATGAACGCGGACGGTGTGACCGCGGACTTCTCCGACTGGTGGACCAAGGTGTTCCTGCCGCTCGACGACCAGCTGGTCACCGGCAAACTCTCGGCGGCCGACTTCATCGGCAAGCTGAAGTCGCAGAGCGCCGACTTCTGGAAGCGCGGACAGTGACGGCCGTCGCCGGCGCGGGTACGGCGGTGACGACCCGCACTGCGCAGAGCCGGAAGGGGAGCGCGCTGCAGCGCCAGCGCCTGCGGCTGTACGTGCCGTTCGTGGCACCGGCGCTCGCGCTCTACGCGATCTTCCTGCTGATCCCCGTCGTGGCCACCGTGTGGATCAGCCTGCACAAGTGGCCCGGGTACGGCCCGATGGAGTGGACCGGCGCGAAGAACTACCGGTACATGTTCGGTGATCCGGTGTTCCAGCAGGCGTTCAAGAACACGCTGTTGCTGTTGTTCGGCGGCGGCGTGGCGACGTTCGCGATCAGCTTCGGACTGACGATGTTGCTGCGCGACCTCGCCGGGCGGTCGACGGTCCGGTCGGTGATCTTCTTCCCGAACATCGTGCCGGCGCTCGTGCTGTCGATCCTGTGGGGCTTCCTGTTCCAGGCGGACGGCCTGGTCAACAAGCTGCTGCGCGCGATCGGCGTCCAGCATCCGCCCGCGTGGCTGTCGCAGGACCACCAGTACGCGATGATCCTGCTCGGCCTGGTCTGGATCAGCACCGGCTTCTACACGACGGTCATCATGGCCGCGGTCGACCGCATCCCGCCGTACCTGTACGAGGACTGTCTGCTCGCCGGGGCGAACTCCTGGCAGCGGTTCCGGCACGTGACGCTGCCGCTGTCCTGGGACGTGATCGGCGTCTGCTCGGTGTTGTGGACGATCAACTCGATCAAGACGTTCGAGTTCATCCTCGCGATGGCCGGATCCGCGAGCGGTCTGCCCAGTACCCGGACGTGGACGGTGTCGCTGTACGCGTACGCGACCGCGTTCGCGGCGGACGGCGTACCGAGCTACGGCCTGGCCGCTGCCGACGCGATCTTCACCCTCGGCCTGGTGGCCGTGCTCGTCGTCCTGATCCGGCGCGTGATGCGCCGCGACGCCATCCAGTTCTGAACGGATCGCCATGAGTACTCTGACCGACCTCCTGCGACGTCCGCCGCGCCCGACCCAGGCGGGCGCGATCCAGCGCTTCCTCGGTGCGCCGCTCGCCTGGGCGCTGGTGGTGTTCGATCTCGCCGTCCTGGTCTGGATCCTGCTCAACTCGGTGAAGTCGACCCGCGAACTCCTGGACGCCCCGTGGTCGTTGCCCAAGGCACTGCACTGGGAGAACTTCGCCCGCGCCTGGTCCACCGGGAACTTCGGTCCGGCGGCGGTGAACTCGGTCGTCCTGATCGCCGGTACGGCGATCGCGACCGTACTGCTCGCGGCGCCCGCCGGGTACGCGCTCAGCCGGCTCGGCGCCCGCAGCGCCGGGGCCACGACCTCGCTGTTCGCGATCGGCCTGGGCGTCCCGGCACAGGCGATCTTCCTCCCGCTGTACGCCGTGATGAGCCATCTCGGGCTGGTGAACAGCCTGTGGGGCCTGTGGCTGCTGTACACCGCGACGTCGATGCCGTTCGCGGTGTTCTTCCTGACCGGCTTCTTCCGGTCGTTGCCGATCGAGCTCGAGGAGGCGGCCGCCCTCGACGGCGCGAGCCCGCTGTACACGTTCGCGCGGATCATGCTGCCGGTCTGCCGCAGCGGGATCGTCACGCTGGTACTGCTGAACGTCATCGGTCACTGGGGCGAGACGTTCTTCGCGCTGGTGTTCATCCACGACCAGCAGCTGCAGACGTTGCCGCTGGCAATGCTCGGGTTCCTGCAGCAGATGCAGTACAACGGCGCGGACTGGGGCGGCATGTTCGCCGGGATCGCGATCGTGGTGCTGCCGCTGGTCGGGCTGTACCTGTGGCTCGGCCGCCGGATCATCGAGGGCATGACGCTCGGCTCGGACAAGTAGATCGGCTCGGACAAGTAGAAAGGCTCGGCTTTGCCCGCACGCAGAACAGCGCTGATCGCGATGAACCCGTCGGTCCGGGCGCTGGCGTTCCCGCCCGACCTGCTGGACCGGCTGCGCATGAGCGTGGACGTCCGGGACGAGGTCGTGACCGACTTCGGCGATCCCGGCGTACGCAAGGCGCTGGCGGCCACGGACATCCTGATCACGGGCTGGGGGTGCCCGCGGATCGACGCCGCGGTGCTCGCGGACGCGCCCCGCCTCGCGGCGGTGCTGCACGCCGCCGGGAGCGTGAAGGGGCACGTCGGGCCGGAGGTCTGGGAGCGGGGGATCGCGGTGTCCTCGGCGGCGGGTGCGAACGCCGTACCGGTGGCCGAGTTCACCGTGGCGGCGATCCGGCTGGCCGGGAAGCGGGCGTTCCGCCTGGCGGCCCGGTACCGCGACAGCGGGCACGAGGACCACACGATCGACCCGGCGATGGGCAACGCCGGGCGGACGGTCGGCATCGTCGGCGCTTCGCGGATCGGCCGGCTGGTGCTGGAGCTGCTGGCGGGTTCGGCGTACGAGCTGATGGTCTGCGACCCGTTCCTTCAGCCGGACGATGCGATCGCTTTGGGCGCCGAGCTCGTTGACCTGGAGACCCTGCTGCGGCGGAGCGACATCGTGTCGCTACATGCACCCGCGCTGCCGGAGACGCGGCAGCTGCTCGACGTACGGCGGTTGGCGCTGTTGCGCGACGGCGCCGTGGTGATCAACACCGCACGGGGTTCGTTGATCGACACCGCGGCGCTGGTCGCGGAGTGCGCGAGCGGCCGCCTGGACGCGGTCCTCGACGTGACGGATCCGGAGCCGCTACCCGTGGGTCATCCGCTGCTGAGCCTGCCGAACGTGCAGGTCACGCCGCATGTGGCCGGCGCGATGGGGACTGAGATTCGGCTGCTGGGGGAGTACGTCGTGGCCGAGGTCGAGCGGCTGGTGGGCAACCAGCCGCTCGCCGGCCGGATCACCGTGGACGAGTTGCGACGCATCGCCTGAGCACTGGGCAGTTACGCCCAGGGGTCGTTGCAGTGGGCAAGCTCTTCCTGCAGCGCCGCCCGGAGTGTCGTGACCTCGCCCGGGCGCTGGTCGGCGACGTTCTCCTGCTGGTACGGGTCCTTGGTCAGGTCGTACAGGCGCAGGTGCTCGGCGCCGTCACCGGTGCGCTGGACGACGAACGTCCGGTCGTGGGTGCGCAGGCCGCGCGTGTCCTCGGTGGTGTCCTCGAAGCCGCCCGCCGGACGCAGGTAGAGCGCCCGGTCCGGGCGGTCGCCGGGCCCGCCGCGGACGACGTCCGCGAGGTTCCGGCCCTGCATCTCGTCCGGCACGGCGGCGCCGAGCAGGCCGAGGAGCGTGGGGGCGATGTCGGGCGCGCTGAGCAGCAGGTCGTCGGTGCGGGCCGGGACGCGGCCGGGCCAGCGGAGGATGAACGGCACGAGCAGTGATTCGTCGTACCAGACGTTCTTGAACATCAGGCCGTGACTGCCGAGCTGCATGCCGTGATCGGACGTGAACACGACGATCGTGTCGTCGGCCAGCCCTTCCGCGGCGAGGGCGTCGAGCAGCCGCCCGATCTGCTCGTCCACGCCGGTCATCGCGGCGAAGTACTGCGCGGCGATCGTTGCCGCCTCGTCCGATCCGGCCGGCACGTTCGGACGGACGAGCAGCTCCTCCGCCGACAGGTCCCGGTACTCGTCCAGGTAGCGCGACGGCACGGTGTCGAACGGCTGATGCGGCGGGTTGTACGACATCGTCAGAGCGAACGGCGCGCCGTCCTCGCGGTACCGTCGCGCCGCGTCCCGGAGGAAGCCGAGCGCGACATCGGTCTCGTGCTCCGGCGACCACGCGTCCACCTGCGTCGGTGCCTCGCGGGGCGCCGCGTCGGCCCAGTAGTGCGGATGCAGGTGGTCGTCGCAGCACCCGTGCGAGTACCAGAAGTCGAACCCGTGCCGGCGCTCCGGCGGCGTGTACGCGTCCCACACGCACCCCTCGCGGACGCCCTCGCCGTGGATCGCGTCCTCGTCGGTGGGCGGGTCCAGATGCCACTTCCCGACGTACCCGAGGTAGTACCCGTCGGCGTGCAGCACGTCCGACCAGCACGTGAGGTCTTCGCGCAGCCCGACCCCGAGCGGTGCCGTCAGCGAGTTGACGTTCAGCGGTACGCCGTTGCCGAACGGGTATCGCCCCGACATCAGCATCGCGCGATACGGGCTGCACACCGGGTAGTTGCTGACCGCGTTCGTGAGGACCATCGCGTCGGCGGCGAGCGCGTCGAGGTGCGGCGTCCGGACGGGATCCTGGCCGCGGAACCCGAAGGCGCTGCTCCGCCACTGATCGGCCAGCACGAACAACAGATTCGGTCTCTGCACGGACGGGTCCTCTCTCCGGATACGGCAAACGCCCTCACGGTCCGTTGCCGCGGGCAGAGGAATCAAGCAGCAATCCTTTCCTGCGACTCGGTTGCATCTGGGCCCGGAAAGGCGTTAACTGGCGATTCGTGAGGCGAGGAGCTGTGACCGGTCGCGAATGGACCTCGGTCGGTGGGATGGCGGCGTTCGTGCTGCTCCTGCACCTGATCGGCTGGGGCGTGCTGGCGCTGGTGGTGGCGCCGCGGCACTACCTGCTCGGGTCGGCCGGGGTGTTCGGGGTCGGGCTCGGCGTGACGGCGTACACGCTCGGGATGCGGCACGCGTTCGACGCCGACCACATCGCGGCGATCGACAACACCACCCGGAAGCTGATGGCGGACGGGCGGCGGCCGTTGTCGGTCGGGTTCTGGTTCTCGCTCGGCCACTCGACGGTGGTGTTCACGCTGTGCTTCCTGCTCGGCATCGGCGTCCGCGCGCTGGCCGGCCAGGTCGCGAGCGACTCGTCCCGCCTGCAGCAGGTCACCGGCGTGATCGGTACGGCGGTGTCCGGCGTCTTCCTGTACCTGATCGCCGCACTGAACCTCGCCGTACTCGTCGGCGTGATCAAGGTGTTCCGGCGGATGCGCACCGGCGCGTACGACGAGGCGACGCTCGAGCAGCACCTGAACAACCGCGGCTTCATGAACCGGATCCTGTCCGGTGTCACGAAGGCGGTGACCAGGCCGTGGCAGATGTACCCGATCGGGTTCCTGTTCGGCCTCGGTTTCGACACCGCGACCGAGGTCAGCCTGCTGGTGCTCGCCGGTGGTGCGGCCGCCTTCAGCCTGCCCTGGTACGCCGTGCTGACGCTGCCGATCCTGTTCGCGGCCGGGATGAGCCTGCTCGACACCATCGACGGCTGCCTGATGAACTTCGCCTACGGGTGGGCGTTCGCGAAGCCGGTGCGCAAGGTGTACTACAACATCACGATCACCGGCCTGTCGGTCGCGGTCGCGCTGGTGATCGGCAGCATCGAGCTGGTCTCGATCCTGACCGAGAAGCTGCACATCGAGCACGGTCCACTGGCGGCGATCGCCGCCGTGGACCTGAACAACGTCGGGTACGCGATCGTGGC
>NZ_DASRVN010000023.1:0-2837 GCF_035655035.1 Kribbella sp.
CGCCGGCGTCAGCTCGGTGATCGACCGGCTGGACGTGTCGACCAGCAACAGCTGCATCGAGTTCGCCGGGCTGCTGGCCTTCGACAGGACGACCCACTTGTCGTCGGGTGACGGATCGACGCCCATCACCCAGCCGCCGGCGTCGTACAGCACGGTCTCGGTGCCGCTGGCCAGGTCGCGGGTGACCAGGTCGAAGTCGACGCCGTTGCGCCGGTTCGTGGTGTAGAAGATCCGGCCGGCGCGGGCCGCGACCAGGTGGTGGATGTACTCCGCGTCGTGCACGAGCGGGGTCAGCGCCGGGAGACCGTCGTCGGCGAGGTCGAGCAGTGAGAGCTGACCGCGTTCGTCGCCGCCGGTGTCGTGCTCGACGACGACCTGGCTGCTGCCGGGCACGAACCGGGCGCCGCGGCAGGTGTCGTCCAGGTCGGTCAGTGCGCGCCAGGTCCCGTCCGGGGCGACCTCGTTGACCTGCCGGGTACCGGTGCCGTCGTACAGCACCAGCATCCGGCCTGCGTCGTCGATGTCGAGTGCCAGGGTGGTGGGCAGAGAGAACAGCGTCGTCAGCAGCACCCGTTCATCCTCACACGATGTAGAGGGCGCCTGAGGCCAGACGCCCTCTACCTGTCAACGCTCGCCGTGCCAGGAGTGCCAGAGCGCGGCGTACGCACCCTGGGCATCCACGAGCTCGTCGTGGGCGCCCAGCTCGACGATCTTGCCGTCCTCGACGACCGCGATCACGTCGGCGTCGTGGGCGGTGTGCAACCGGTGTGCGATCGCGACCACGGTCCGGCCCTCCAGTACGGTCGCCAGCGACCGCTCCAGGTGCCGGGCCGCCCGCGGGTCCATCAACGAGGTCGCCTCGTCCAGGACCAGCGTGTGCGGGTCGGCCAGCACCAGCCGGGCCAGTGCGACCTGCTGTGCCTGCGCAGGCGTCAGCGAGATCCCACCGGACCCCACCTCGGTGTCCAGCCCGTCGTCGAACCCGGCGACCCAGCCGTCGGCGTCCACCGACCGCAAGGCTGCCCACAGGTCCGCGTCGGTCGCGCCCTGACGAGCCAGCCGCAGGTTGTCCCGCACGCTGCCCACGAACACGTGGTGCTCCTGGTTCACCAGGGCGACGTGGCTGCGCACCTGCTCCGCGGACATCCGGTCCAGCGCCGCACCGCCCAGGGTGATGTCACCGACGCGTGGCGAGTAGATGCCGGCCAGCAACCGGCCGAGCGTCGACTTGCCCGCACCGGACGGCCCGACGAGTGCCACCCGGGCACCTGGCTCGACGGTCAGCGTCACGCCGTGCAGCACGTCGCGACCCTCGAGGTACCCGAACCGGACGTCGTCGGCCAGCACGGTCCGCCCGTCCGGCTCGTCCTCGCTGGTCGTGGCAGCCGTCTCCACCTCACGGACACCGACCAGCCGCGCCAGCGACACCTGCGCCACCTGGAGCTCGTCGTACCAGCGAATCATCATGTTGACCGGCTCGACCAGCTGCTGGATGTAGAGCGCGCCGGTGGTCAGCGCACCGACCGTCAGCCAGCCCTGGATCGCGAACCCGCCGCCAATGACCAGCACCGCCGCCAGCGCGACCGTGTGGGTCATGTTGACGACCGGGAACAGGATCATCCGCAGGTACAGCGTGTACCGCTCCCAGGCGACCCACTGGCCGATCCGGGTGTCGCCGAACTGGATGCGACGGTGCCCGAGCCGGTGCGACTCGACGGTGCGGCCCGCGTCGACCGTCTCAGCCAGCGCCGAGGCGACCGCGGCGTACCCGGCCGCCTCCGACCGGTACGCCGAGGGCGCGCGGCGGAAGTACCACCGGCCGCCGACGACCAGGATCGGCGCCGCGATCACCACAGCTACCGCCAGCGCCGGCGCGGTCACGATCAACGCCCCGATCAGCAGCGCCGCCCAGATGATCGCGATCGTCAGCTGCGGTACGGCGTCCCGCATCGCGTGCGACAGCCGGTCGATGTCGGTGGTGATCCGGGACAGGAGGTCACCCGTACCGGCCCGCTCCAGCACGCCTGGCGGCAGGCCGACCGCGCGGACCAGGAAGTCCTCGCGGAGGTCCGCGAGCATCTCCTCACCGAGCACCGCACCGCGCAGCCGGGTCAGCCGGGTGAACACGGTCTGGACCGCGAGCGCGATCACGAACCCGATCACGACGGACGGCAGCTTGACGTCGGTGCGGCCCTCGGACAGCTTCTGCACCACGTTGCCGAGCAGCCACGGACCGACCATGCCGCTCAGCGCCGCCACCGCGTTTACCACGGTCAGCCACAGGAACTGCCGACGGTGCCTGCGGAACAGCGTCTTGATGTACGCGCGGACCGTCGTGCCCTGCGCCACCGGGAGCCGCACTACCTCTTGCGGGGCTGCCGGGTCGTAGTCAGGGCGCTTCACACGGACTCCTCGAACGTCGCTTCTTCTTCACGGGTGACGACCGCGCGGTACTGCACATTGCTCTGCAGCAGCTCGTGGTGCGTACCGACCGCGGCCACCCGGCCGTCCGGCACGAACACCACCCGCTCCGCGCGGTCCAGCATCAGCGGGCTCGACGTGAACACCACCGTGGTCCGGCCGTGGCGCAGCAACTGCAGGCCGTCGGCGATCCGGGCCTCGGTGTGCGCGTCGACCGCACTGGTCGGCTCGTCGAGCACTAGCACCTGCGGGTCGACGTACAGCGACCGCGCCAGCGCCACGCGCTGCCGCTGACCGCCGGACAGGGACCTGCCCCGCTCGGTCAGCACCGCGTTCATCGCGTCGGTCTCACCCGCCGGCAGCGTCTGCCGCAGGACGTCGAGGATGTCCTCGCACTGCGCCGCGTCCAGTGCCGT
>NZ_DASRVN010000024.1:0-12301 GCF_035655035.1 Kribbella sp.
GTTGTCCAGTACGGCGTCGACGTCGGCGCGCGTACTCGTGTGCCCGAGGGTGAACCGGAGCGAGCCGCGGGCCCGCTGGTCGTCGTACCCCATCGCGAGCAGCACGTGGCTGGGCTCGGCGACGCCGGCGTTGCACGCGGAGCCGGTGGACACCTCGATCCCGCGCGCGTCGAGCAGCAGCAACAGCGAGTCACCCTCGCAGTCGCTGAAAGACAAGTGTGCGTTACCGGGCAAGCGGCCGACCGGGTCCCCGGACAGCTTCGCGCCCTCGACGGTGCCGATGATGCCGTCGATGAGCGTGTCGCGCAGCTCGGTCAGCCGCTTGGCCTCAGCGGCCTGGTGCTCGACCGCGTGCTCCGCGGCCACCGCGAACCCGGCGGTCGCGGGCGCGTCGAGCGTCCCGGACCGGACGTCGCGCTCCTGTCCCCCGCCGTGCAGGATCGGCGTCAGCTGCGTCTCCTTGTGCACGACCAGGGCTCCGATCCCGTACGGACCGCCGAGCTTGTGCGCCGAGACCGTCATCGCGTCCACCCCAAGCCCCGCGAAGTCCACCGGCACCTGCCCGATCGCCTGCACCGCGTCGGTGTGCACGGGTACGCCGTACTCCTGCGCGATCGCCGCGACCTCGCTCACCGGCTGGAGCGTCCCGACCTCGTTGTTCGCCATCATCAGCGTGACGAACGACACGCTCTCCGGGTCCCGCTCGACGGCCCGCCGCACGTCGTCCGGCTGCACCCGCCCGAGCTCGTCGACCGGCAGCCACTCGATCTCGGCGCCTTCGTGCTGCCCCAGCCAGACCGCCGGATCCAGGACCGCGTGATGCTCGATGCCGCTGAGCAGGATCCGGCGCCGCCGCGGGTCCTGCTCCAGGCGGGACCACCACAGGCCCTTGAGCGCCAGGTTGTCCGCCTCGGTCCCACCCGAGGTGAACACGATCTCGCTCGGCTGCGCCCCCAGCGCCGCGGCGATCGACTCGCGCGCCTCCTCGACGGTCCGCCGCGCGCACCGTCCGGAGCCGTGCAGGGACGACGCGTTACCGGTGCGGGCGAGATGATGGGTCATCGCCTCGATCGCAGCCGGGAGCATCGGGGTCGTCGCCGCGTGGTCCAGGTACACCGTACGGCGGTCGGAGGAAGTCATATCGGTTTCAAGGGTATGTCCGGCACGGATGTTCCCGCTCCCCGGGAGTCGAGTGACCCGGTGACACGTCATTCTTCCCGGGGAGTTCGACCGCGCGTACGGAAGGTGAACCTATGAGCGACTGGTGGACCGAGCGGCGGCAGAACCAGCAGCTGTCCGATCTGCAGAGCGAGATGTCGTACGCGCGCTCGGAGACGTCGAGCCTGCGTTCGCAGCTGTCCCGGATCCAGGGCAGCCTGCAGAGCCGGGTGGAGAGCATGTCGCGGGCGTTCGACGCGTTCGTCGAGCTGTCCGACCTGCGCGAGGAGACCGCCGGCTTCCTCGACGCCGCCGAGCTCCGCCGGTACGCCGCCCGGGTACTGAGCGCGATGGCCTCCGGCGCGGAACTCCCCGCGGCCGTCCGGCCCGTTCCGCAGTACTGGCTGGAGCCGGCCGTCGTCGCGCTGATCTCGCTGCACGCGAACACGCCTGACGAGGAGGCGGTGAGTACGGCGATCAAGCTCGACGAGCGCCGTACGTCGACGTTCCTCGCGCTGGCGCTGGCCGCGCTCGGGCAACGCCATCAGGTACGGACCGCGTGGCTCGACGCGGCGTTCGGCGTACCGGCTGCGGACGGGACGCTGACCCGGGTGCAGCGCGTGCTGTGGACGACGGCCGCGCGTGGCGGTTTCAGCGCCGAGTCGCTGGATCTGGTCGTGCAACGCCTGCAGGTGGCCGTGTCGACCGAAGGCGCGTGGCTGACGCGCCTCGAGTCCCGGGGCAGCGCGAGCTCACGGCCGCGCGGCCTGAAGTCCACCGAGGCGCAGGACAGCGCGGCGATGCGGCTGAGCCGGGTGCGGGACGCAGTCGACTCGATCGTCGGCAACACCGATGCCCGCGAACCCGACCCGAGCCTGAGCCTCCCGGAGGCGCAGCAGACCGACGTCCCCGCAGAGCCCGACAAGAACAGCGCCGCCGCACTGCTGCGGCTACTGATCTCCGAAGGCAGTGAGCCGGAACGCGAGACGCTCGCCCGGATCGCGGTACTGCGTGCCCGCGTCACCGGCGGCTCCGACACCGTGGAGACGTTGTCGGACTCCGCCGGGAAGGTCGACGCGCTCCTCGCCGACGACCTCGCCGCGGCCACCGAACCCCACCTGGCCGCGACTGCGCTCCGGGTGATCAGCCCGTCCGTACTGCCGTCCATCGAAAGCCTCGCGCGAACCGCCGACCAGCCCGCCCCGACCGAGGTCTCCGTCGACAGCGGCTCCCGGACGATCACCATCCGCCCGGACGGTCCGGACCAACTCGAACTCGCCACCGCCACCTCCGCGATCACCTCTCGCGTCGGCGGCCCCACCGCCAAACAACTCGCCGCACCGATCGCCTTCCTGGCCGCTGGCGTACTCGTGGCGCTCGGCCTCGGGCTGCTGGTCCACTGGTTCTGGATCGTGGTCGGCCTCGCCCTGATCGCCATCGGCCTGAACAGCTACCGCAAGGTCCGCGAGGAAGTGAACGCCGACCGCCTACGCGCCGAAAGCGAAGTAACCAACCTCAACGACCGCTGCACCACCGCAGCCGAGTCCCTCACCACCTACGTCAAGACCTCCGACACCCGCCGCCAGTCCATCACCACCGACCTCACACGCCTCCGCGAACAACTGACGCCCTAGCCCACCAGGTAGCGAGGAACCGGTCGCGCTCGGTGGGCTGACGTCCCAGCTGCAGGGTTAGCGCCCGGGATCTGGGGCGCAAGCCCTGCATCCGATGGGTGGACCCTGGATATGCACGGGGAGAAGGGCAACACATCCACCTGCGCCTCTCGTACATCGACCTGCCAGGCACTCCGCACGCCGGACGGCGGGTGGGCGCGACCAGGCGTCGGTGGCAGGCGTGCGGAGGTGGGCGAGAAGCAACAGCCCGGCGCGGTTTGGGCCGGGCCGGGCTGTTGCTTGGTGCGGGAGTTGGGGTGGGGGTCAGGACTTGCGCTTGGTTACTTCTTCGGTGGCGGCGGGGAGGACCTTGTGGAGGTCGCCTACTACGCCGAAGTCGACGAGTTCGAAGATGGGGGCTTCGGGGTCCTTGTTGACCGCGACGATGGTCTTGGACGTTTGCATGCCGGCTCGGTGCTGGATGGCGCCGGAGATGCCGGCCGCGACGTACAGCTGCGGGGAGACCGTCTTGCCGGTCTGACCGACCTGGTAGGCGTGCGGGTACCAGCCGGAGTCGACCGCGGCGCGGGAAGCGCCGACCGCGGCGCCCAACGAGTCGGCGAACGCCTCGATCGGGCCGAAGTCACCGCCGGTACCGCGGCCACCGGACACGATGATCGCCGCCTCGGTCAGCTCGGGACGCCCGGTCGCCTCGCGAGGCTTGGAGTCGGTGATCCGCGCGGTCTTCGCGGCGTCGGAGATCGTCACGTCGAACTCCTCCACCTCCGGCGAGCTCTCGGCCGCCTCGGGAGTGGCGGCGTTCGGCTTGACCGTGATGATCGGCGTGCCGTGGGTGACCTTCGCCTGCACGGTGTAGTTGCCCGCGAATACCGACTGCGTGGTGACCGGGCCGCCATCGCCCGGCTGCACGTCGACGGCGTCGGTGATCAGGCCCGAGTCGAGCTTGACCGCCAGCCGGGCCGCGATCTCCTTGCCCTCGGCGCTCGACGAGATCAGGATCGCCGACGGCTCCACCTTCGCCGCGACCTGCTGCAGCGCCTCCGCCTTCGGAGCCACCAGGTACTGCGACAGCTCCGGGTTGGACAGCGTGATCACCTTCGCAGCGCCGTACTGACCGAGCGCCGGAAGCGCGGCCTGCACCTCAGAGCCGATGAACACCGCGACCGGCTCACCCAGCCGGCGGGCGATCGTGAGGAGCTCGGCGGTCGTCTTGCGGACCGCGCCCGCCGAGTGGTCAACGAGAACCAGAACGTTCGACATATCAGCGCGCCCCTCAGAGGAACTTGTTGGTGGACAGGAACTCGACGAGCTGCCCGGCACCGCTGCCGTCCTCGTCGGTGACGATCGTGCCGGCGCTGCGCGGCGGACGGGCGGTCACCTCGACCACCTCGGTCCACGCGTTCGCCCCGCCGACCTGGCCCAGCTGATCCGGGGTCAGCTCGAGGTCGGCCAGCGACCAGGTCTCGACCGGCTTCTTCTTCGCGGCCATGATGCCCTTGAACGACGGGTACCGCGGCTCGTTGGCCTGGTCCGAGACCGACAGCACCAGCGGCAGCGTGCCCTCGATCGTCTCGCTCGCGGTGTCGCCGTCACGGCGGATCCGGACGGTCTGCCCGTCGACGGTCACCTCCGAGCCGAGCGTCACGGCCGGCAGCCCGAGCCGCTCCGACACCATCGCTGGCACCACACCCATGCCGCCGTCGGTCGAACCCATGCCGAACACGACCAGATCGGCCTCCAGCTTGGCCAGCGCCTTGGACAGGATCAGCGAGGTGGCCACCGCATCCGAACCGTGGATCGCGTCATCAAGAACGTGGACACCCGCGTCGGCACCCATCTGCAGGCCCTTCTTCACCGCATCGGCGGCCTGCTCCGGGCCAACAGTCAACACCGTCACCTCGGCGTCACCGGCCTCCTTCACGGTGAGCGCGGTCTCGACGGCATACTCGTCCAGCTCGGACAGCAGCCCGTCGACACCGGCACGATCCACCGTGCTGTCCTCCGAGCGGAAGCGGCGGTCCGCCGTGGCATCCGGCACGAACTTCGCGCAGACGACGATCTTCATAGCGTGTGGGACCCCTTCTGGTTAACGGTCTCTCCAAGCCTGCCACGGATGTTACTCGCGAGAAACATAAGCACCGTGCGAGTCCCATCACAGTCTCGGCCACGACAGGGTGTGTCCGGTAACTCCGCGCCGTCGCGAGGAGGCGCCCGGTGCGGTGCAGTAGGCGGGGAGCTACCAGCCACACCCTAGTCTGAGTCGGTGACCGAGACGTTACAGCTGACCGGCGAGCGGACCGCGCCCGGCATCTGGCACGAGAACTACTGGTTCGCGCGCCACGACGCCGCTTATCGCTGGATCACGGCCAACCTGCCGATCGAGCCGGGCAGCCGGATCCTCGACGCCGGCTGCGGCGAGGGCTACGGCGCGGAGCTGCTCCGGCGGGCCGGTGCGAGCTCCGTGACCGGACTCGACTATGAAGATACGACGTTGCGGCACGTCCGCCGGGTTTATCCACAGGTCAATCTCGCGCAGGGCAATCTGGTGCAGACGCCGTTCGCGGACCGGGCCTTCACGATCGTCACGTCGCTGCAGACGATCGAGCACCTGTGGGAGCAGCCGCGGTTCGTCGCCGAGTGCGCGCGGATCCTCGCTCCCCAGGGCACCCTGGTCCTCAGTACGCCGAACCGCCTGACCTTCCCGAGCGGCAACTGGTACCACACCCGTGAGCTGACCGCCGCCGAGTTCGTCGAGCTGGTCGAGCCGCACTTCGAGATCACCCAGGCGCTCGGGCTGCACCACGGCGTACGGCTGACGGCGTGGGAGGCGCGGTACGGCTCCTGTGTCGACGCACAACTCGCCGCCGAGCACGACCAGTGGGACGACGACCTGGCCGGGCTCGTGCGGAGTACGACGTACGAAGATTTCGAGATCCGCCCGGGTGACCTGGACGAATCTCTCGATCTCGTGCTGGTTGCTAGGGCCGGATGATCTTCTCGACGATCTTGCCGGCGATCAGGTAGACCAGCGCCGCGATCCCCCAGTTCACCAGCAGGGTGTTCTTCGCGGTCTGCAGCCGGAACAGGTCCTTGAACGGGCCCACCAGGTCGTGCCCGCGCTCCAGGATCCAGCGCACGATCTCGTTGCTCTGGTTGGTCTGGTCGAGCGCGGTGAACAGCGCGCCGAGCGCCAGTACGGCGGCCGCGAGCACCGCGATCAGCCAGATCAGCGAGGCGATCAGGTTGCGCAGCTTGCGGACGCCGGAGCCCACCGAGGACAGCGCCTGCTTGCCCTTGCCGGACCCGCCCTTCGAGACGGCCGGTTTGTTGCCCGAGGCACCGGACGGCTTGCCCACCTTCGCGGTGGAAGCGGTCACGACCGGCTTGCCGGGGCCAGTGGTGCCAGTGCTCTCGGCAGGCGTCGGCTTGTCGGCGCCGGTGGCCGCGTCCGTCGGAGCGAACGGCGAACCGGCCACGGCATCCTCCGAGCCCGCCGCCGAGCCCGCCGCAGGGCCTTCCGCCGCGGCCTGCTCCCGGGCCCGCTGCTCCGCGACGATCTCCGCGGCAGTCTTCGGCCGCCCGGTCTTCGTCGCGGTCGTCGAACCGGCACCCGCACCGCTCACCGAACCGCCTGCGGTGGCCGCGCCGACGCCCGTACTGCCTGCGTCTGTGCCCGGCCGCGGTGTCGTGCCGGGGTTGGCGGCTTCGGCGGCCGCTTCCGCCTTGTCGTCCTGCGTACCCACGTCGTCCATCTCCTCAGCCGGGGTCCGTTCCTCGTCCGTGGCAGCCGGAGCTCTCCTCCGCCGGCTGACCGGGACCGGGCGCGGTGACAACCGGCGGCGGGCGCCGGCGACCGGCACCACCGCCGTACCGCCGTCCGCCGTTCCGTCGCCCAAGCCGTCCACTATCGGTGCTTCCGGGTTCACGCTGGTCTTCACGCCCATGTCTGGTTCGTTCGTTTCAAGCACTGGTTCCAACGTAGCGCTGCCGGCCACTGCGGGGGCGACGATCGGCACCGGGTCGACCGCGCGGGTCCGCGCCCGGGTGATCGAACCGTCGGCCGCGGCCTGGTCCAGCGGCGACCGGGCGGCCTGCTCGGCAGCCTCGGCCTGGTCAGCCACGCTACTTCTCCTCTCCGATGCGCATCCGGTCCATGTCGTCACGGGCGTCCGACCGGACGTGGGGGCCATAGTGCCCGACTGGTGAGTAACTTGAGAACCCCTCGGGGCGCTCTTTTTCACCACCTGCTTCTACCTCATCACCAACCGCATCCCCCGGCGCCACGCGCGCGGGCTTCTCCACCGGCGGCATTCCGGCCTGTAGCTGGGCGGCCGTCCGGTCGTTCGCGTCGGCCAGACCGGCCAGGTACTTGCGGCGTTCGGCGTCGGCGGCGTACCTCGTCCGGCGGTCGGCGAGCACCTTCGCGGGCACGCCGGCCGCCACCGCGTACGCCGGGATGTTGCCGCGGGCAACACTGTTCGCGCCGATCACCGCGCCGCGGCCGATGTCGGTTCCGCGGGTGACCGTGACCTTGGTGGCCAGCCAGCAGTCCGGCCCGATCCGGACCGGCGACTTCACCAGCCCCTGGTCCTTGATCGGCAGGTCGAGGTCCTCGGTCTTGTGGTCGAAGTCGCAGATGTACGTCCAGTCCGCGATCAGCGTCGACGCGCCGATCTCCACGTCCAGGTAGCAGTTCACCGTGACGTCGCGGGCGAACACGACCTTGTCGCCGATCCGCAGCGTGCCCTCGTGCGCGCGCAGCCGGGTCTCGTCGCCGAGGTGCACCCAGCGGCCGAGCACGATCCGCCCGTGCCCCGGCCGCGCCACGATCTCCAGGTGCCTGCCGAGGAACACGAACCCCTCGGTGATCACCTGCGGATGGCGCAACTTGAACCAGGCGAACCGCCAGTACCGCTTCAGGTAGTACGGCGTCCACGCCCGATGGCGTACCACCCAGCGCAGATTCGCCACGGACAGCAACCGCATCAGGTTAATGTAGTACGACACGTGTCACGCCGCGCCGTCTGGATTGCTCCGTGATGCCAGCCACATCGTGTGCTCACGACTGATCGCCTCCTCGGCGTCGGCGACGGTCCTGTCCCAATCGTCCTCGCGGCTCAACTCCAACTGATCGATCTGAATCGCCAGTTCGGTTGCCGCTGTGGCATAGGCAGATGCGAGGGTCGAGTACTGCTTGATACCAGACCAGGCGGCCGACGCCGCAACGAAGGCGGCAAGGACGCCGGACCAGTCGATGTTCCAGGCGTCCAGAGCACGTCCCGCAGCTAGCACGAGCGCCACGACTTCACCGAGCACCATCCCAATCTGCCAGCGAATCGCGAGGCGTCGGTTCTGTGCCGCCTGCTCGGAGTACCAGGTTTGCTGTCGTCGGGTCCGGCCGGTGATGTACGCACGCTTACGCTGCGCAAATGACGCCCGGCGGAGCCGCATCATCTTACTGGTCACGGCCATTTCGCCAGAACTGATCGTTAGGCGGTCACGCCCGATCCGCGCAACGCCATCCATCCGTTCGTGCAAGATCCGCCGGGCTTCGTCGGCAGGCAAAGCGGAGCCGAACGGCTCGCCGCAGACCGCGAATCGCCAAGCAAGCGTCTTGGCAGACTCCGCGACGATTCGCCCGGAGTGCCAATCCCGCTGCGGCTGCTGAGTGAGCAGGATCAGCTCGGCGATCAGCGCCGTCGCGAAACCAACAAGCGCCACCAATGCCCAGACATCGAGCTTGCCAATCGACCAAGTTAACGCACCACCTACCGCAGCCAGCACAGCGCCGCACAGTCTCAGCCGGTTCAACCGGAGGGTACGACGCTGGGCACGGACCGACTGATCGTCGGCGTCGCACCACAGCCCCGGCAGGTCCTTGTCGTCGAAAACCATCGCGAGCTTCTCGTCTCGGAGCGCGGGCGGCGCTCCTGGGGCAGGCGGACGGATCCCTGATCAGTCATCCCATCTGGTCGATTTTGAAGATCGCCTCCTCAGGATGGGATATCGCGGACCTGATGTTCTCGGCAACCTTGTCGATGAGCTTGTTACCCCAGAACGGATCCCTTTGATCATAAACGATCACCCGGATGTGGCGGAGATCGAACGGAATGTCATCTTCGTTGGAGGACACCAGCACGACCGGCTTATGCAGCGCATGCGCAATGCCCAGTTCGTAGAAGACATTCGGATTTTTGCTGGTTAACTCGGCCACCAAGACAGCAGCACGATTGATCCCACGCCAGACCTGATCGATGATCTTTCCGGTCCCGAACAGGTCGTTGTCGGCGCGCATCGGCTCCAGACCGGCCTGCTCGATCGCCGGACGGTACACCGACTCGTAGTAGGCGCCGAGATGCCCTGAGAATGGCTGCATGACGAAGCACGTGTCCCCAGACCCAGCTACGCCTTTCAGCGTCCGTCCGACCGTTGCTCCGCCGGGTGCCGCGCCAGCCACCGCCGCTGCGCCGACCGGTCTGGCCGACGGCAAACCGGCATCCAGAACCCTCGACCTTGGACCGGACTCGTCAAGCAGCTCGGCGAAACGCAGCGACTCCTCAAATAATTGCAGGAACTCACCGAGCTTCTCCGGCGGCACACTGAACCGTTCAAGCAGCGTATTGGTCAGGTATTGCGTCTCGGGAAGGAGCTCACCCCGGTAAAAGTTGTAGACATCAGCAAACTCGGGTGCATCCTGAATCGCATCCTTCAGAGCTACGCCACGGTCCAGTTCGGACTGCGGCGCCAGAACCCGGCGAGCTCGGTCGGCGAGGTGCAGCTGTCCATCGCGCTCATCCAGGAGCCCGTATTTCTTCGCTGAGCTGATCTCGCCACGCCAGGCGCCGTTCACGACGTTTCCGCCGGCAAACCTTACAGCTTCGAGCCGAGAGGCCGGCTGGCCTGCGTTCTGCTCGTAGATCGCGCGGGGGATCCTTAGCGCCTTCTCCAACGAGTGACGGGGGTACCTCGGAGCTCTCTGGGGCCCGGCAGAAGCTGTCTTCGCCGCCTTTGATGTTTTGGACGTCTTGGCGGTCTTGGCCTTCTTCTTCGTGCGCTTGCCAGCCGACTTTCGCGGACTGCTCACTCGAGGTGCGGCTGCTGCACTCGGCTCGTGGTGAGCGCTGGGATCAGACGGCTGCATCCTCGCTTCAAACTGCGCGGCGGCATCGACCTCTGGTTGGCCGTCCGAACCCGGGTCGGCGTCTGTCTCCACTCCGTCTCCTCTGTGCAAGTCGGGAAGTGATTTTCCCACAGGACGTCGACCGTCTTGCGATACGACGCAGCTTAGGACGCGCCTCCGGTGATGGAGACGTTGTAGTACAGCTCGTCCGGGACGACCGACGACAGCACCTTGTCGACCTTGGACAGCTGCAGCCACGACCTGTACGCGAACATCCGCCAGCCGAACCCGAGCTTCTGTTCCGGTACGGCGGCCTCGAACGTGCGGATCGGCCACCCGACCCACGCGGCCAGCAGCTCCTCGGTGACCGTGTGTACGTCGGTGGCGCCGGCCCGGGTCGCCATCCGAGCCAGGGTGTCCGGGTCGAACGTGTGCAGGTCGACGACCGCCTCCAGGGCCGCCGCCCGGGACGACTCGTCGAGCTCCTCCTGCGGGCGCCGCCAGTGCGCGAGCGCCGGGAGCTTCGTGACGTTCGTGGTCGCCCACCAGGTGAAGCGGGACAGCCGCCGGGCCACGAAGTCGCCGTACCGCGTGGGCTCGCCGCAGATCACGAACCGGCCGCCGGGCTTGAGGACCCGGAGCATCTCGCGGAACGCCAGCTCGACGTCCGGGATGTGGTGGATGACCGCGTGGCCGATCACCAGGTCGAACGTGTCGTCGTCGTACGGCAGCTTCTCGGCGTCCGCGACCCGGCCCTCGACCGCGAACCCGAGGGTCTTCGCGTTCTTCTTCGCGGCCTCGACCATGCCGGGCGAGAGGTCGGTGACGTGCGCCTCGTCGAGGACGCCGGCCAGCTTCAGGTTCAGCGTGAAGAAGCCGGTGCCGGCGCCGATCTCGAGGGTTTTGCCGTACGGCCAGCCGGCGGTACCGGCGACCGCGGTGAAACGGTCACGGGCGTACTCGACGCAGCGTTCGTCGTACGAGATCGACCACTTCTCGTCGTACGTCGAGGCTTCCCAGTCGTGGTAGAGGACCTGGGCGAGCTTGTTGTCGTTCCAGGCGGCCTCCACTTCTTCGGCGGACGCGGCGGGCTTGGAGGTTGCAGACATCAGATTCCCTTGAACTCGGCTTTGCCGGGGCCGTTCTCGACGAAGGACTTCATGCCGATGGCGCGGTCCTCGGTGGCGAACAGTGCGGCGAACTGCTGGCGTTCGATCTCCAGGCCGGTGGACAGGTCCACGCCGAGGCCGGAGTCGATCGACTCCTTGGCCGCGCGCAGGGCGAGCGCGGCGGCGGCGCTGAACTGCGAGGCCCAGGCGACGGCGGCGTCGTACACCTCGGCGGCCGGGACGACCTTGTCGACCAGGCCGATCCGGAGCGACTCCTCGGCGTCCACGAAACGGCCGGTGTAGATGAGGTCCTTGGCCTTGGACGGGCCGATCAGGCGGGACAGCCGCTGGGTCCCGCCGGCGCCCGGGATGATGCCGAGCAGGATCTCCGGCTGGCCGAGCTTGGCGTCGTCGGCGGCGATCCGGTAGTCGGTGCATAGCGCGAGCTCACAGCCGCCACCGAGCGCGTAGCCGGTGATCGCGGCCACGGTCGGCTTCGGGATCGCGGCGACCGCGGACAGCGCGGATTGCAGCGGGCCGGAGCGCTTCACCATGTCGGCGTACGACATGTCGGCCATCTCCTTGATGTCCGCTCCCGCTGCGAAGACGCGCTCGCCGCCGTAGACGACGACCGCCCGGACGTCGTCGTTCGCGGTGGCCTGCTCTGCCGCGGCGCGGATCTCCTCCTGCACCTGGACGTTCAGCGCGTTCATCTTCGGCCGGTCCAGCCGGATGGTCCCGACACCTTCACTCACGGTGAGGTTCACGAACTCGCCCACCACGCGCTCCTTCCAGGCAACTACCCACGAGTCACATCCCCGCGAACGGTACCGGACCCCCACAACCAAAAGCACGCCGCCTCCGCTGCCTGCGGCAGCGGAGGCGGCGACAAGAAGAGGCGAAGCCCCCAGTTGCGGGTTGGTGGGGTTACACGTCCACGGCCTGGCCGGAGGTTGCGGAGCGGCGGGCGGCGTCGACGATCTTCAGGGTGCGGAGGCCTACGGCGCCGTCAGGTTGGGGTACGACGGCCGGCGCCTGCCCCGCGACCGCGGGACCCGTGGTGCGGACGGCGTCCAGGAACGTGTCGAGCAGGGACTCGTCGAGGTTGCCGCCGATTCCCGGGAAAACCTCGCCGGCCTGGTCCGTCCCGCCCACGTGCGGGAGGAACGGTTCGATCTCGACCGAGCCGTTGGTACCGGTGACCTGCAGCGACACGCCGCCCCAGGTCGCGCCGTTGTCCGGAACGCTCCAGGAGCAGTCGATCGTTGCCAGCAGCCCGT
>NZ_DASRVN010000025.1:0-9539 GCF_035655035.1 Kribbella sp.
GCGGCGAACGCCTGCACCGCCGCGGCCAGGACCTCGTCGCCGCGTTCCTTCGCGGTCAGCCGAACCTTCGGAGTCACACGTTCTCCTCTCGTCGGTTGACATGTTATCAGTGGATGCATACTCTCGTCATCAAGCTTGTTATCAGTCAATTACAACAAGGGGTACAAGATGACATCGACCGCTCTCGGTGAGAGGCAAGTGACGGTTCCGCGCGGGCTCGGTGTGGTGCTCGCGGCGGTGGGGATCCCGACGTTCATGGTCACGCTGGACAACCTGGTGGTGACCAACGCGCTCCCGGTGATCAAGCACGAACTGAACGCGTCGCTGTCCGACCTGCAGTGGTTCGTGAACGCCTACACGCTGGCCTTCGCCGCGTTGTTGCTGACCGCGGCCGCCATCGGCGACCGGCTCGGCCGGCGGCGGATGTTCCTCGCCGGGATCACGCTGTTCACGCTCGCGTCGGCCGTCTGCGCGCTGGCGACCGAGCCGTGGATGCTGATCGGCGCCCGCGCGATCCAGGGCATCGGCGCCGCGGCCGTGATGCCGCTGTCGCTGACGCTGCTCGCGGACGCCGTACCGGAGCAGCAGCGAAGCGCCGCGATCGGCATCTGGGGCGGCATCTCCGGGCTCGGCATCGCCGTCGGCCCCGTCGTCGGCGGCGCGGTGGTCGACGGCCTCAACTGGCAGTGGATCTTCTGGCTGAACGTCCCGGTCGGCGTCGTCGCCGTACTGCTCGCCGCCCGCGTCCTCACTGAGTCCACCGGTACGCCGAAACGCCTCGACCTGCTCGGGCTCGTACTGGCGACAACCGGCGTACTGTCCATCGTCTGGGCGGTCGTGCACGGCGCGGACGACGGGTGGACCTCGGCCGGCGTACTGGGCACGTTGATCGCGGGCGGCGTGCTGCTGGCCGCGTTCCTCGGCTGGGAACGCCGTACGGCGGCCCCGATGCTGCCGCTGCGGTTGTTCGCGGTCCGCTCGTTCAGTGTGGTGAACGTGCTGGCGTTCACGTTCGCCGTCGGGGTGTTCGGGTCGGTGTTCCTGCTGGCGCAGTACTTCCAGGTCGTGCAGGGGTTCACGCCGTTCCAGTCCGGCGTCCGTACGCTGCCGTGGACCGCCGCGCCGCTCGTGGTCGCGCCGATCGCGGGCCTGATCGTCGACCGGGTCGGTGCACGCACGCTGATCGTGGCGGGGCAGGTGTTCCTCGCGACGGCGCTCGCCTGGATCGCACTGGTCACCACGGCGAGCACGCAGTACGGCGAACTCGTCGCGCCGTTCGTACTGGCCGGTGTCGGGATGGGGCTGACGTTCGCGCCGTCCGCGAGCGTGGTGATGGGTAGTGTCTCCGAGGCGGACCGCGGCGTGGCCTCCGGGACGAACAACACGATCCGCGAGGTGGGCGTCGCGATGGGCGTCGCCGTACTGGCCTCGGTGTTCGCGTCGGCCGGTTCGTACGGGTCGCCGGCGCAGTACGTCGCCGGTCTCGTCCCCGCGGTGTGGACCGGCGCCGCGGTGGTCGCGGCCGGTGCCGTCGTCGGGCTCCTACTCCCGGGCCGCCGGCGTTCTACAGTGTGACCGTGCTCGACGCAGACGACGTACGACGGATCGCGCTGTCCTTCCCGGAGACGGTGGAGAAGCAGCGGTGGGGGCACCCGACGTTCGACGTCGCGGGCCGGATGTTCGTCACGGTGCCGGACGACCGAACGTCGTTCGCGGTCCGCTGCCCGCGGCTGGAGCGCGAGGAGCTGATCGCCGCCGAGCCGGAGAAGTTCTGGGTGCCGAAACACGAAGCGGGCTCGAACTGGGTTCGAGCCCGCCTCGCCGCGCTGGAGGACGCCGACGAGCTGCACGACATCCTGCTGGACTCCTGGCAGCAGGTCGCGCCTCCGGAGCTGTCAGCTGACGTTGGCCGGTGACGCCGCGTAGGTGTTGCAACTGGCCGGGTCGCCGGTCAGGAAGGACTTGCCCATGAACCGGCCCTGGCTGGCGACGCTGCCGTGGTCGCCCTCCTCCGGCTTGTCGCCGGCGGTGACGACGTACTTGTTCCAGACGAACAGCATGTTGCCGTTGATCGGATAGCTGGCCTTGTTCGCGGCGAGGAACACGCCGGCGAAGCAGTTCGCCTGGAGCTCCAGGCGGCGCGTCATCCGCATCTGGCCGGCGTAGTCCGGCTGCTGGTACCGGATCTTGCTGGAGGCCTGCAGGATGCCGGTCATGTTCTGTACGCCGTGCCCGAACTCGTGCGCGATCGACCGGGAGTACCACATCCGCGCGTACGCCTGGGCGATCGGGTCGCCGGGGTACTCGTTGTACGCCTGCACGAAGACGTCGACCTTCATGTACAGCATGTTGTTCGCCGAGCAGTAGAACGGCACGCTGATCGCGCCGTCACCGCACGGGTTCGTCACGGTGGTCCCGGACCAGTAGGCCATCTGCGGCGAGGTGAACGTGTACCCGGCCTTCTCGACCAGCGGCTTCCAGGCCTTGTCGAGGCAGGGCTTGATCGCGGCCCAGTAGGCGGCCGCGTTCCGGGCGTTGGTGGGCCGGATCCGAGGTTCCTGGCAGCCCACCGACGCCATCCGGCCGACGTTGTAGATCGCGTTCTTCGCCACGATCGTCTCGTCGGAGGCCTGGGTCGGCGAGCCGCTCGACGTCGAGGTGGGCCGGCCGGTCGGGGACGCGGTCGGCCGCGGGGTGTACCGGGTCGGCGCGACCGGCGGCGTCGCCACGTTGTCGGCGGCCTTCTTCACCAGGCCGATCAGCGTAGCGCCGACGATACCCACGGCGACGATCGCGAAGATCGCGATCAGCGGCGCCTTCGACTTCTTCCGCCGCGGCGGCTGCCAGCCGGGACCACCCGGACCACGGCCACCCGGACCGGGACCACCAGGGCCGGGGCCGAACTGCGGCCCCCAGCCGAAGCCGGGACCCTGCTGCGGTGGCGGTCCGTACTGCGGCGTGTACTGCGGAGCGCCGTACTGCGGCGGCGGTCCGTACTGTCCCTGCGGAGGAGGGCCCTGCTGGTACGGCGGATTCTGGCCCGGCGGCCCGTAGGGTGGCTGGCTCAACGCGCCGTTCCTCTCGTCCCTCGTGCTGGCGTTCAGCGACCGCCACAGTATCGGGCAACAAACAGGTCAGCCCGCGCGGCCCCGGGCCGGTAGGGTCGGTCGGGTGACGACACCGAACAGCCCGATCGACCAGCTCGCGGAGCGGCACCTCGAAACCGACGTCGTACTCGACCCGATCGGCGCCACCGAGATGGGCATCGCCGGCCACGACCACGAGCTGCCGGACTTCACCCCGGACGGGTTCGCGGCCCGGATCGACCTGACCCGGCGGTCGCTCGCCGAGGCCCGCGCGATCGAGCCGTCGAGCCCGCGCGAAGAGGTCGCCAAGGACGCCTTCGTGGAGCGGCTCGGGCTGGCGCTGGAGACGTACGAGGCCGGCGTACCGCAGCACCAGCTGAACGCGATCTCCTCGGTACCGGCAGCGCTCCGGCAGGTGTTCGACCTGATGCCGACCGGCACCCAGCAGGACTGGGAGGTGGTCGCGATCCGGCTGAACCAGATCGGTACGACGCTCGACGGGTACCGCGACACGCTGCTCGAGCAGGCCGGGCTGGGCCGGGTGTCCGCGGTCCGGCAGGTGACCGGGCTGGCCGAGCGGATCGCCAGCTGGACCGGCGCCGAGGGCGACGACTTCTTCGCCGGGCTGGCCGCGCAGGCGCCGTCGGGTCCGGTAAAGCCGACCGTGGAGGCCGCGGCGGCATCGGCGCGGAAGGCGTTCGGGCAGTTCGGGGACTGGCTGACCGCGGAGCTCGCGCCGCGGGCGCCGGAGCGGGACGCGTGCGGCCGCGAGGTGTACGAGCTGGCCTCGCGCAACTTCCTCGGCGCGAAGGTCGACCTGGAGGAGACGTACGCGTGGGGCTGGCAGGAGCTGGCCCGGATCGAGCACGACATGCAGGACATCGCCGCCGGGCTGAACGGCGGCGACCGGGACATCGAGGCCACCGCGGCGCTGCTGGACAACGACCCGGCCCGGACCGTCCGGGGCAAGGAGGCGTTCCGGGACTGGATGCAGCAGCTGTCCGACGCGGCCGTCGCCGAGCTGGGCGGTACGCACTTCGACATCGCCGACGAGATCCGCACGCTGCAGTGCATGATCGCGCCGACCTCCGACGGCTCGATCTACTACACGCAGCCGAGCGAGGACCTGACCACCCGGCCCGGCCGGATGTGGTGGGCGGTGCCGAACGGCGTCGAGAAGTTCGCCACCTGGCGCGAGGTCACCACGGTGTACCACGAGGGCGTGCCGGGGCATCACCTCCAGGTCGCGCAGACCATGCTCCGGACCGACCTGCTGAACCGCTGGCAGCGGATCGCCTGCTGGGTGTCCGGTCACGGCGAGGGCTGGGCGCTGTACGCTGAGCGGCTGATGGAGGAGCTCGGGTACCTCGAGGACGCCGGCGCCCGGTTCGGGATGCTGGACGCGCAGGGGTTCCGGGCCGCCCGGGTGATCGTCGACATCGGCATGCACCTGGAGCTGGAGGTGCCGCGCGACAACCCGTTCGGCTGGCGGCCGGGGGAGCGGTGGAACGCCGCGCTCGGGTTCGAGTTCCTGCGCGCGCACTGCCGGATGGAGACGGAGTTCCTGCAGGCCGAGCTGAACCGGTACCTCGGCTGGCCGGGGCAGGCACCGTCGTACAAGGTCGGTGAACGGATCTGGCTGCAGGCGCGGGAAGAGGCCAAGCAGCGCAAGGGATCGGCGTTCGACCTGCGTGAGTTCCACTCCGACGCGCTGAACCTCGGCTCGATCGGCCTGGACCCGCTGCGCCGGGCGCTGGCGAAGCTGTGAGCACCCGGTTCGTGCTGGCGTCGGCGTCACCGGCCCGGCTGAAGACGCTGCGCAGCGCGGGGATCGAGCCCGAGGTGATCGTCTCCGGCGTCGACGAGGACGACATCACCGCGGAGAGCCCGGGCGAGCTCGCGCGGCTGCTCGCCACGCTGAAGGCGCGCGCGGTGGTCGCGAGCCTGACCGATCACGCGACCGTTCTCGGCTGCGACTCGGTGCTGGAGCTCGACGGGGAGCCGTACGGCAAGCCCGGTACGCCGGACGTCGCGCGGGAACGCTGGCGGATGATGCGCGGGCGGACCGGCGTACTGCACACCGGCCACTGCCTGTTCGACACCGCCTCGCAGCAGGAGCTGCGCGAACTGTCCTCCACGACGGTCCGGTTCGCGGACCTGACCGACGACGAGATCGACGCGTACGTCGCCACCGGCGAACCGCTGGCGGTCGCCGGCGCCTTCACCGTCGACGGCCTCGGCGGACCGTTCGTGACCGGGATCGAAGGCGACTACCACAACGTCGTCGGCCTCTCCCTGCCGCTGCTCCGCCGCATGCTCCTCCAGGTCGGCATCCCGTGGCCGTCCCTCTGGACCACCCGGAACCCCTACACGTACGACGAATCCGTCGCTTCCACGTACGACGAAACCCGCGGCGGCCTCGCCCGGGCCCAAGCGGCAGCCCACGCCGTCGACGAACTGCTACCGAAGGGGAGTCGAGTACTCGAGCTGGCCGTGGGAACCGGGATCGTCGGCGCGGAGCTGGTTGCTCTAGGCAACCTCGTACACGGCGTCGACCTGTCGACCGCGATGCTCCAGCAGGCCCGCATCCGCCTACCGGGCCACGTCGCAGCAGCCGACGCCGCGCAACTACCCGTCGCCGACCGCCGGTGCGACGCGGTGGTCGCCGTCTGGCTCCTGCACCTCCTCGACAACAGCGAGCCGGTGATCGCCGAGGTCGCCCGCGTCCTGCGCACCGACGGCGTCTTCATCACCACCACCGAGAAGTCCGACGCCAGCCGCTACGCCGACACCCGCGGCCCCGACACCACCCGCTCCCAGGACTCCCTCGCCCACCTCACCGCCGTCGCCACCCGCCACGGCCTGGTACTCGACGGCGCAACGGCCTTCCCTGGTCCGGAGCGCAACACCGGCGAGGTCCCGGCGTACCCCGTGGTCCGCTTCCGCCGGCTCTGATCTACGGGTGCGCCGAGGCGCGCCACTGGCCGGGGCCGGGGTGGAGGGGGGTGCGGGAGTTGCGCCAGTAGGTTGCCCAGTTGCTCGCGCGGTCGGTGTCGGGCGCGGGGGTGGGGGTCGCGGCGCGGGCTGCGATGACTGTGACGAGGGCGGCCAGTTCCTCGGGGGTGGGGTTGCCTTTGAGGATCTTCACAGCGGGATGTTCCCATGCTTCTTGGGGGGCAGGGTGTCGCGTTTGGTGCGGAGCAGGCGGAGGGCGCGGATGATTTCGGCGCGGGTCTCGCTCGGCTTGATCACGGCGTCGACGTACCCGCGTTCGGCCGCGACATACGGGTTCGCCAGGTGGTCCTCGTACTCGGTGATCAGTTCCTGGCGGCGGGTTTCGACGTCGTCGGCGGCGGCGAGTTCGCGGCGGTGCAGGATGTTGACCGCGCCCTGGGCTCCCATCACCGCGATCTGCGCGGTCGGCCAGGCGATGTTCATGTCGGCGCCGAGGTGTTTCGACCCCATCACGTCGTACGCGCCGCCGTACGCCTTGCGGGTGATCACGGTGATCATCGGCACGGTCGCCTCGGCGTACGCGTAGATCAGCTTCGCGCCGCGGCGGATGATGCCGTTCCACTCCTGGTCGGTGCCGGGCAGGAACCCGGGGACGTCGACGAAGGTCAGGATCGGCAGGTTGAACGCGTCGCAGGTCCGGACGAACCGCGCGGCCTTCTCGGACGCGTCGATGTCCAGCGTGCCGGCGAACTGCAGCGGCTGGTTCGCGACCACGCCGACCGGGCGGCCCTCGACGCGGCCGAAGCCGACGATCAGGTTCGGCGCGAACAGCGCCTGCACCTCGAGGAAGTCGCCGTCGTCGACCACCGCCTCGATCGCGGTGTGCATGTCGTACGGCTGGTTCGGCGAGTCCGGGACCAGGGCGTCGAGCGCGAGGTCGGTGTCGTTCGGCTCGAGATCGGCCGGTACGTCGTACACCGGGGGATCCTCGAGGTTGTTCTGCGGGAGATGCCCGACGAGCGCCTTCACCCACTCGATCGCGTCCTCCTCGTCCGAGCCGAGGTAGTGCGCGTTGCCGGACTTGGTGTTGTGCGTCCGGGCGCCGCCGAGCTCCTCCTGGGTGACGTCCTCGCCGGTGACGGTCTTAATCACGTCCGGGCCGGTGATGAACATGTACGACGACTCGTCGACCATCACGGTGAAGTCGGTGACCGCGGGGGAGTACACGGCACCGCCCGCGCACGGGCCCATGATCAGCGAGATCTGCGGGATCACCCCGGACGCCCGGACGTTGCGGCGGAAGATCTCGCCGTACAGGCCGAGGCTCACGACGCCTTCCTGGATCCGGGCGCCGCCGGAGTCGTTGATGCCGATCAGCGGGCAGCCGATCTTCATCGCGAGGTCCATCACCTTGACGATCTTCTCGCCGAAGACCTCGCCCAGGCTGCCGCCGAAGACCGTGAAGTCCTGCGCGAACACGCACACCTGGCGGCCGTCGATGGTGCCGAACCCGGTCACCACGCCGTCGCCGTACGGGCGGTTCGCGGCCAGCCCGAAGCTCGTCGACCGGTGCCGCGCGAACTCGTCCAGCTCGGAGAAGGAGCCCTCGTCCAGCAGCAGCTCGATCCGCTCGCGGGCGGTCTTCTTCCCGCGCGCGTGCTGCTTCTCCACGGCCCGCTCCGACCCGGCGTGCACGGCCTCGTCGAGCCGGTGCTCGAGGTCCGCGATCTTCCCGGCGGTGGTGTGGATGTTCACGGTCTCTCCCATGAACGGGCAGCCTACGCGCCAGTACGGCGTACCGCCTGTGACCTCCGCCGCAGCCGTCGTACTGGACCCATCCGGGGATAGGTTTCCGGCGTGGCTGACGCGGACGTCGACAAGCTGGTACGCCGGGTGATCGGTCTGGTCGAGGCGGACACCGTCGACGGGGTGTCGTCGCTGCGGCCGGGGCAACGGCTGGAGCTGGGCACCGGCGCACCGGTCAGAACACCCCAGCCCAACCCGAGCCAAGCCCGGGAGCGCTGACGAGGTCAGGCGGGGCCGGTGGTGAAGAGTTTGGGGAGGCGGGCGGCTCGGGCCATGTCGCCGCGGACGGTGAGACGCTGTTTGAGCACGGCGAGGACGGGGTCCTCGTTGCCGGTGACGATGCGCAGCAGGGTGGTGGGGTCGGTGCGGATCGCGATGTCGGGGGGAGTGGGCTGTGGGGGCACAGCTGTGCAGCGGCCGTCGTGGACCCGGAGCCAGTACTCGTCGACGGCCTCGGGACGACCGGCCCCGCCCGCGCCGGTGATCTGCCAGCTGATCACAGCGTCGAACCCGGCGGCCCGGGCGGGTCGGAGGTACTCCGGCATCCGGCGAAAGATCTCGCGCAACGCGATCTCTCGTACTCCCCCGATGAGTCGATGCCGGAGCTCCCGCTCCGACGTCCGGTCGACCAGTCGAGCGAGCTCGCTCGCGTCCAGGGCGGTCACACCCTCGGACTCGAGCCAGCCGGCACTGCCTCGTTCGGTCACCGACCACCCCCGCGGCAGTTCATCGGGGAGGACCGCCGAAGGGGTTCCGGCGAGCTTCCCTACCAGACTGTAGGAATTTCCTACGCTGTTGTAGCTTTGTCAAGTGGTCGGGGAGGCTGAGAAACGCCGGCGGGCGCCGCACCTGGGCCCGGAGCGCCGGCGGCCGCTGATCCTGGACGCCGCGCTGGAGGTGTTCGCGGCCAAGGGCTATTCCGGTACGACGATGCAGTCCGTCGCGGACGCCGCGGGTGTCACCAAACCCGTCGTCTACGACTGCTTCGCGAACCGCGACGAGCTGCTGCTGGCCCTGCTCGCCCGCGAGGAGCAGCACCTGGTGATCACGATCGTCGGCGCCCTCCCCGCGGATCCCAGCATCGGTACGCCGGAAGAGCACGTCCGCGACGGCCTGACCGCGTTCCTCGCCGCGGTCGCGAAGCAGCCGCAGTCCTGGCGGATCGTGTTCGGAGCGCAGTACGGCGCCGCGCCCGTCGTCGCCGAGCGGGTCCGCGCCGCCCGCGCGTTCCTGGTCGAGAGCCTGCGGCTGACCCTGCTGAAGTCGCTCCCGGACGTCACCGACCCGGACGCGAACCTCCCGGTGCTCGCCGAACTGCTCGCGGCGATGACCGAGGCCTGCGCCCGGATGCTGGTCAACGACGCCACCGACCGCACCCCGGCCGAGCTCGCCGGCACCGTTTCCCAGGTGGTGGCGGGCGGTTTCGGAAACGTTTGATTCACATACTGTGAAGTAGCTGCACGCGCGGTCACGATCGGCTTCCAGTAGGCGGACTCGGGAGCGCGGTACGGGCGTCCGCCGATAGGGTGGGCGAACGTGAGCGAGACCGGAAGTGAGACCCGTACCCGCGCGCGGTTCGAGGTGCCTGAGGAACTCAGGGCCGACGTCCGCCTGCTCGGCGAGATCCTCGGCAAGGTGCTCGTCGAGTACGCCGGCCAGCCGCTGCTCGACGACGTCGAGAAACTGCGCGAG
>NZ_DASRVN010000026.1:0-9298 GCF_035655035.1 Kribbella sp.
AGGTCGTTGGCCTCGGGTTCGCCGATCGTGACGCGGACGCCGTCGCCGGGGAACGGGCGGACGGAGACGCCCTCGGCCTGGACGGCTTCGGCGAACTTCACCGTGTCGTCGCCCAGCTCGAGCCAGACGAAGTTCGTCTCGGACTCGGGGACGTCCCAGCCCGCGGCCTGGAGTTCGGCGATCACCCGGCGACGCTCGGCGACCAGGGCGTCGACGCGTTCGAGGAGTTCGTCCTCGAGGGCGAGTGACGCGATCGCGGCTGCCTGCGCGACGTAGCTGACCCCGAACGGCAGCGCGCACTTGCGGATCGCGGCGACCACCGACGGGTGCCCGATCGCGTACCCGACGCGGAAGCCGGCCAGCCCGTACGCCTTCGAGAAGGTCCGCAGTACCAGCACGTTCGGCCGGTCGCGGTACAGCTCGACCCCGTCCACGACATCGGTCTCCCGGACGAACTCGCGGTACGCCTCGTCCAGCACGACCAGCACGTTCGACGGTATGGCGTCGAGGAACGCGACCAGCTCGTCGCGGCGTACTACCGGGCCGGTCGGGTTGTTCGGCGTACAGACCAGCACGACCTTCGTCCGGTCGGTGATCGCCGCCTCCATCGCCTTGAAGTCGTGCCGGGCGTCCGCGGTCAGCGGCACCCGTACCGACGTCGCGCCGGTCAGCTGCACCGCGATCGGGTACGCCTCGAACGAGCGCCAGGCGTACACCACCTCGTCACCGTCCGCGACCGTCGCCTGCAGCAGGTGGTACAGCAGCGCGACCGACCCGGTACCGACCGCGAGGTCACTGACCGGTACGCCGAACCGGTCCGACAACGCCTCGAGCAGGTCGACCGCGCCCATGTCCGGGTACCGGTTCATCTGCGCCGCGGCCTCGGTGGCGGCGGCGAGAACGCCCGGGAGCGGCGGGTACGGGTTCTCGTTGCTGGACAACTTGTACGTCGGCCGGCCGTCCGAGCGCTCCGGCGGACGGCCCGGCAGGTAAGCCGGCACATCGTCCAGACAGGCGCGAAAGCGAACCTCATTGTCAGGGGTCATGCCCGCAGGTTAGTCCTTACCGCAGCCCCGAACCACCCTCCCCGAAAGCACCGTTTGACTCCCGGTACGTCGAGCCTCAAACTGACTGATTGTCGGACAATCAGGGGATCTGGCAATCGGATCTCACCGGTCAGGGAGGGTACTCATGGGACAGCCGCTGGAGTGGGGTCGTCGCTATCTGATGGTCCGGCCGGACCACTTCCGGATCGACTACGTGATCAACCCGTACATGTCGACGCAGGACCAGCCGGACCCGGCGCTCACGCTGAAGCAGTGGGACGCGCTGCGGCAGGCGATCCTGGACGCCGGCGGCGAGGTCGAGGTCCTCGAGCAGCGCGCCGACGCACCCGACATGGTGTACGCGATGAACCTCGGGCTGGCCGCCGCGGACGGCCGGGCGATGCTCTCGCACATGCGGTTCGAGCCGCGCCGGGCGGAGTCGCTGAGCGCGGCGGACTGGTTCACCGGGCACGGCTTCCGGCTGGACCGGATCGGCGCCGAGGGCGTCGGGCCGCACTTCGAGTCCGGTGACGCGTTCGTGTTCGGCGACAGCCTGGTCGTCGGCTACGGCCCGCGGACCGACGCCGAGGCGCTCAAGCACCTGGCGACCGAGTGGGACATCCGGGTCCGCGGCCTGCGGATCGCGCACGAGGGCATGTACCACCTCGACCTGCCGTTCTGCCCGGTGGACAGCACGCACGCGATGATCTACCCGCCGGCCTTCGACCCCGCGAGCCAGGCCGAGCTGTCCGGGATCGTCCCGGACCCGATTGTCCTCAGCGACGAGGAGGCGTTCGCGTTCTCCGCGAACTCGATCGTGGTCGGCGAGACGATCATCATGCCCGCCTGCTCCCCGCGCCTCCGCGACGTCCTCACCGCCCTCGGCCTCCGGGTGGTCGTCCTCGACCTCACCGAATTCCACAAGGGCGGCGGCTCCGCCCGCTGCCTCACCAACCCCCTGGACTTCCCGCTCACCCCGATCAGTACCCCAGGCGGGGAGCTGTTCCTCCCCGCCTGACGTGCCGCTAGCTGTTGGTCCAGATGATGTCGAGGGTGTTCGGATCCCAGCCGTTGCCGGTGATCCACTTCAGGGCGTAGTCCCGGCCTTTGGATCCGAACACGTCGATATGCACGGAGATGGCCAGTGGGTTCTTGGGATCGCTCTTGGACACGGCGCGGGTCGCTTCGAAGCCCTGTCCGACATACGGGAGCGCGCCCAGGATCGGGTACTTCGCGATCAGCCGAGCCTGCATCTCGTCGAAGTTCGCACTGGCCTCGCGCTCGAGCTCGACCTCCTGCTCGGGGTGGTTCTGGACCCATTGCCGGCCCTCGGCACCGTTCGCGTAGAGGTACATCTTGAACGCGGCATTGTCGCCGGTCACCGTGATGTCCTCGCTGTAGCTCTCGAAACCGCGCCGCGTTCCCGCGATGGTGTGCTTGCCGGACTTGACCTTGATCTCGCCGTTGGCCGGGATCTGGTGCCCGTCCAGGGTCAGGGTGAGGTCGTTCGGGATCGACTGCACGGAGAGCTTGGTCTCCGGGGCGCCGCCGCGGAACAGCACGATGCTGCCGATCAGCACGATCAAGACCAACGCCACGACGCCGCCGATCATCAGCGGCCGCCGGTTCTCCTCAAGCATCGCTGCTCCCGTCCCTACTCAGTTCGCCGGCGTCGTCGTCGGCGTCGCGCCGCTCTTCAGCCGGAAGACCCAGAATCCGCCCGGACTGACGTTGTACAGATGGTCCGCGGCCGGGACGTGCTGGCCGAGGGACCCGGCTGCCGAGTCGAACCCGCCGCCTTTCTCGCCCCACGGGCCAACGTACAAGTAGGTGTGGCCGGGACCGTTCAGAATGTCTCCCGGTTTCATCCCGCCTGGTGGTATCGACTCCCAGTGGTCGTACTTGCCAGAGTTGAGCATGTAGTCCCTCTGGGTCGGGGTGAACACGTTCGGGAACTTCGGATCGGCGCCGCTCATGTGCATCACCGTGGCGACGAACCGCCCGCAGTCGGTGTACGGGTCCTGACCGTTCGGACCGTCGTTGTACTTCGCCATCGCGGCCACGTACTCCGGCTTCGCCAGGCTCGCGTCGGTGCCCCAGTGGTTCTTGCCGCTGTCCGGCCAGGCGAGGTTCTTCGCGACCGTCGCGATGTTGCCGCTGCCGGCACCGCACGGGTCGGCCGCCGGGTTCTTCGGATCGGAGGCCGGTGCCACACCCCCGAACAGTCTGAGAATCCGCTCGGCGGCCTTCGCGCGCTCGCCGTAGGTCTCGGCGTTGGGGTTCTCGTGTCCGCCGAAGCGCTCGAACTGGTCGGCGAAGACGTGCGACGCCTCCTCGGCGGTGGTGGACGCCTTGAGTGCGTCTCCCGGACCCTTCTCCGGGACCGGTCCCTCACCGATCAGCTGTTTGCGGAGGAAGTCCAGCTGGTACTCGAGCGAGGCGATCTTGGCATCGTCGGCACCTTCCTTCCGGGACGGAAGGATCATCTTGTCGGCCGGGGTCCATTGCACGATGCCCCACCCGAGAGGCGAGCCGGCCATCTCCGCGGGCGGCGTGATCACGCCGGGGTCGGTGTACTGCTTCCGGCTCGGCTCGACGCCGGACTCGGCGGACATGTTCCCGACGATCCCCGCGGCCTGCTCCTTGGTGTAACCGTTCTGGACGAAGTAGTTGAACGCCTTCTGCTCGTTGTTCGACCCCGAGAGGTTGCCGGTCTGGCAGCTGCAAGCGCCCGCGCTGTCCGAGGGGTCGATCTCGAACGGGTTCTTGTCCGGCTTCTGGGTCTGCCACTTCCCGTTGCCGTCCTTGTCGACCCACAGCTCCCAGTGCAGGTGGTCGCCGCTGATGCCCGGCGGCGGTTCGTTACCCGAGCCGGAGGTCCCGATCTGGTGGCCGCGCGCGACATCCTGACCCACCGAGACGGTGATGCTCCCCATGTCGAGGTACCGCGTCTCGACGTCCTCGCGGCGGATCCGGACCTCGTTGCCGGAGGCCTGGACGACCTTGCCGTCCATCGACGAGAGCACCGCGGTGCCGGCCTTGACGGCGAAGTCGTAGCCCTGGTGACCGGGGAGGCCCGGAGCCGGGGACGTCCAGTCCACGTCGATCTTCTGCGACGCCGTGGGATAACCGAACAGGCTCTGCTGGTCGGAGGATTGCGCGCACTGAGCCTCGGCACTGTCCAGCCCGCCCAGGGCGCTGAGCAGCATGATCACCACGATCACCAGCGGCAGGATGAGCACGAGGGCGATTCCGCCGAGGATCGGCAGCGCTTTGCTGTCTCCCACGATCTGCTCCTCGCTGGCTCGAGTGGACTTCCGCGCCGGTCCGCGGAAGGGGCGGCCACTAGTGGAAAATGGTGCCTGAAAACCGGGTCATCGTGTCGGGAGTTATCCACAGGGTGGGTGGCCGGGGTGGGGCGGGCGCGACAACGGAGCGCGTCTGGACGAGAATCCTCCCATGTACGAACGGCTGCGGGTGGACCGCTCGACCACGGTGGACCGGGTGGTCGACGCGCTGCGGGCGGCGCTGTTCGCCGGTGACCTGGAGCCTGGCACGCCGCTGCGTGAGCAGCCGTTGGCGGAGGCGCTGGGGGTGGCCCGGAGCACGATCCGGGAAGCGATGACGATGCTGGTCACCGAGGGGCTCGCGGTGCGCGAGCCGAACAAGGGGGTCAGCGTCGCGATCCTGCATCCGGCGGCGGTGGCGGACATCTGCCGGGCCCGGTTCGTGCTGGAGTCGGCCGGGATCCGGGCGTGGTTCGACGCCGACGAGGCGGCCCGGGAGCGGGTCCGGGAGGCGATGCGGGTGTTCGCGGCGACCGCGAAGGACGGTGCCGATCCGGAGGCGCTGACCGAGACGCACCTGGCGATCCACCGGAGCCTGGTGGCGCTCACCGGGAGTGAGCGGCTGATCGCTACGGCGGACTCGGTCACCGGTGAGGCCCGCCTGGCGCTGGCCCGGGTGGATGCGCTCCGCCAGGACGCGCGCCAGCAGGTCGCGTCGCACCGCAAGCTGGTCCGGCTGCTGGAGCGCGGTGAGCTCGACGAGTGCGTCGACGAGCTCCGGCGGCACCTCGCCGGCGCCGAGGAGTCCCTCCTCGAAGCCATCGCGATGCCGCCGGGCTGATTCCTCCGCCGTGGTCCTCTCAGCCGGTGGATTCGGTCAGGCCGGCTGCGGTTACGGCGTAGGTGCGCGAACCGACGCGGAGGCCGGTCAGGCGGGCGTCGGGGTCGAGGTCCGCGACCTGGGGGTTGGCGGTGACCGTGCCGTCGAGGGCTACCTCGATGCCGAAGACGCCCTCAAGGACCAGGCTGACCCAGGCGCCGGAGGACGAGCAGGACCAGTCGATCAGGTACGGGAACTGCGGCGGCGACTTCCGGGCGCCGCCGGCCATCGCTGGCTGCGCCTCCTCGACGAAGTGCGCCTGACCGCACGGCCCCTGGTTCGCGGTCTTCGCGAGACCCGGCAGCCAGTCCAGCAGTACGTCGCCACGCCCGAGCGCGAACAGCGCACGCCCCGCGTCGGCCGGCCACGCCGGGTACGCACCGTTCCACTGGTGGTCCGGACGGACGCTGAACGCGGCGTCGGCGTCGTACGGCGACAGTGCACGCATCCAGGTGGGTGTCTGCAGTTCCTTCTGGAAGAATGACACCATCTCCGCGCACTGGGACTCGGACAGGTCATCCGGGATCGTCGTACCGATGAGGTTGAAGTCGTAGCAGTGCCGCACCGGTACCAGCGTGCCGTCCGGCTGGCGGGCGTGCCAGAAGCCCTTGCCCTCGACGTACAGCTCGTTGACGTGGCCTGCCTGCGCTGAGGCGTCCTTACGGAGCAGTGCGGCACGGTCGGCGTCGCCTGAGCGGTCCGCGATCTCGGCCGCCACCCGCATGCACCAGACGTTGGCTGCGTTGAAGCTGGCCACCTCGTGCACGTAGCTGCTCACGCACTCCAGCAGGTTGTCGATGCCGCCGTAGTCGGCCAGCGCGTGCTTACCACGCAGCCCGCGCCAGGCGGTCGCCCAGTCGTGGACATGCTCTCCGACCGGCTTCGTACCAACGGAAACATCCAGAAACGCCGAGTCGCCGGTGAAGCGCACGTAGTCGCGCACCAGACGGGTCATGGCGAAGTCGTTGACGGAGTACCACTGCCCTACCGGTCCGCCGGTCAGCCACTCGGTGCCGAAGTGCTCGTGGATGTCCAGGTCGATCCAGTGCTCGATGTGCTTGCGCATCGGCTCCGGGTCGAGCAGGGCGTGCGTCAACGAGGACAGGCTGTAGTCCCAGATGAACGTCGTGGTCTGCCAGTACCGCGGCATCAACGTGTCGTACGTCCGTCCGAGCACGCTCGCCGGATTGTCGCGGCGGAACCAGATCACGCCGAGCACGCCCCACCAGTACAGCTTCTGCAGGGCCTCGTTCGACGTCTCCAGCACCGGCAGGGACCCGCTGAAGCCTTCGCTGGACGGGTCGAACGCGTCCGCGATCGCAACGTCCCACATGCTCTCCGCGACCGAGATCACGGCCGGTACGTCGGCCACGCACACGTCGAAGTGCTCCGTCGCCTCGTCCAGCGAGCCGGCGATCACGTGGACGTACGACAGCCGCGCGCGCCCGTCCGCATCCAGTACGACGCTCGCCTCGAGCATGTCCCGGTCCACGGTGCTGGGAACGTCGAGACCCTGGAGGCTCACGGCGGATCCGGACTCGCCGGTGCCGACAACCCGATTGCCGACAATCTTCAGGGTGTTGGGCTCGGACGGGGGCTGGTAGTTGCTCCAGGCACCAGGTGAGCGGGTCGCGGTACTGGCCATCGACAGCCCCAGCTGGACGCGGCGCCCCGGTGTGCCGGAGATGTCCAGTTGTACGACGACGGCCGGTCTGCCCGGGGCGCAGGCGGTTGTCGTGCGTACCTCGAGGCCGTCCACCGTGGTGGAGCGGACGACGCAGTCCGGGCGCCACACGACCTCGACCGTGCCGCCGTACGAGCGGGCCAGGCGGCCGTCGACGTACAGCTGGCCGGTGATCGTGTCGCCGTGCGAGTACGGCGGGAAGTTCACGCTCCGGATCGCGACGACGTCATGGTCGACCTGCGCGGTGCCGAGGAAGTTCGTCAGCCCGGGCGGGTTGAACATGTCGTCGTACGTGTGGGTGAGGACGTCGCTCGCCAGGTCGGCGGAACGCGGAATCGTCATGACGGGTCTGCCCAATCGGTGTTCGGTAGCAGGGGGTACCAGTCCGGGCGGGCCGGATCGCGGTCGTACGGGTAGGGGCCGAGCTCGCGGAACAGTTCGGCGTACTCGGCCAGCTTGTCGCGGTCCAGCTCGACGCCGAGACCCGGCGCGTCCGGTACCGCGATCGCACCGTCGACGTACGGAAGCTTGCCGCCGGCAATGATGTCGTCGCGCAGGTGGTGATAGTGCGCGTCCGCGGAGAACGACAGGTTCGGTACGACGGCACCGAGGTGCAGCATGGTCGCGAGCTGGATGCCGAGCTCGCCCGACGAGTGCACGGCGACGCCGAGCTGGAACGTCTCGCAGACGCCGGCCGCCTTGATGCACGGGCGGATGCCGCCCCAGAACGTCGTGTCCAGCAGGATCACGTCGACGGCGGGGTCGCGGACGTTCGCGGCGAGCTGCTCGAAGTTCACCACGACCGTGTTGGTGGCCAGCGGGATCGGTGTGTTCTCGCGGACCCGGCGCATCCCGTTCAGGCCCCAGGTCGGGTCCTCGAGATAGTCGTTGTCGAGGTCCTCGATGCCGCGCGCGAACCGGATCGCCTCCTCGACGCTGAACGCGCCGTTCGGGTCGAACCGGACCCGATGCCCCGGGAACGCCTCGGCCAGCGCGCGGAAACACTCGCGCTCGTAGTCCGGCGGGAACACGCCGCCCTTCAGCTTGTGCACGCTGAACCCGTGCTCGTCGACCAGTTCCCGCGCATGCGCGACCAGCTGGTCGGCGATGCGAATCTCACCGGTGCCGTCGTCGTTGGCGTGCCGGAAGAACAGGTAGCTGGCGAACGGCACGCGGTCCCGGACTTTGCCGCCGAGCAACGCGTGCACGGGTACGCCGAGCTCGCGGCCCTGCAGGTCCAGGCAGGCGAATTCGATGGCCGCCAAGAGTTGCGTGCGGTTGTTGTACAGGCTCGCGGTCGGGTTCGCGAGCATCCAGCGCAGCGCCTCGGTGCGCGCCGGGTCGTGGCCGACCAGGTACTCCTTCAGCCCGGCGACCGCGGCCTCGGCACTCTGCCCGCCGCCGCCCATCTCGCCCAGCCCGATCAGCCCGTTGTCGGCCTCGACCTCCACGACAGTCCGTACGAAACGTCCCCAGTGCGCTCCGTTGCTGTGTCGCAGCGGCGCCTCCAACGGCATCGTCACCGTGGTCGCGCGTACGTCGACGATCTTCACTTCTGGTCCTCCGGCAGTACGACGGGCAGTCCGGCGGTCAGGCCGCCGTCGACCTTCACGTCCGCCCCGGTCACGAACGACGCGGCCGGCGAGGACAGGAAGTAGATGACCTCGGCAACTTCTTCCGGGTTCGAGACCCGGCCGAGCGGGTGCGAGCGGCCCCATTCGGCGACCACCTCGTCGGTGGCCCGGTCGCCGGCGAACTGGGCGGCCGAGGTACGCAGCATCGGGGTGTCGACCGATCCCGGGCAGACGGCGTTCACCCGGATCCCGTCCGGGGCGTGGTCGACCGCCATCGCGCGGACCAGGCTGAGCAGGGCGCCTTTACCCATCGAGTACGCCGCGACGCCGGTCTGCGCGGCGTACGCCTGCACGGAGGAGACCACAACGACACTCCCGCCCCGCGGCAACTTCGGGACGAACGCCTGGCAGGCGAAGAACACCCCACCGACGTTCACCGCGATCACTTCGTCGTACACGGTCGCCGGCGTGTCGACAACAGTTCCGTACCGCTGGATGCCAGCCGCACACACCAGCGCGTCCACCGCGCCAAGCTCCTCAGCAACCGCCGCCAGCGCAGCCCGATCCGAGACATCTACCTGGATGCCGGTTACCCGGTCATCAAGAGAAGAGAGGTTCCGGTCGAGCACGATCACTTGGTCGCCGGCTGCCAAGAACCGTTCGACGGCGCCTCGGCCGATGCCGGCAGCACCGCCGGTGACCACGACCGTCCGGGCACCGGATCCCAGGGCCATCACAATCCTCCGTTTCCCTGCGGCGCACGCTCAGCGCGTCCGCGCTCGGGCGATGGTGATGGCCTGGGGATCCGCGAGTACGACATATGCGTC
>NZ_DASRVN010000027.1:0-42073 GCF_035655035.1 Kribbella sp.
GGCAGCATGAACAGGATCGTGATGAAGACGACCCAGACGATCGCGACGATGCCGATCGGCCGGCTCCAGCGGCCGAGGTTCCACGGGCCGGGCTGGAAGCGGTCGCCCTGCAGCAACCGGAGCAGCGTGGGCAGGACGTAGGCGATGTACAGGCCGATCACCGCGATCGACGTCACCGCGGCGTACGCCGTCGCGTTCCACAGGTACGGCAGGCCGAGGACGAAGGCGCCGCCGGCGGCCAGCCAGATCGCGTTCGTGGGTGTCCGGGTCTTCGCGTTGATCTTGTGCCAGAGGCCCGACCCGGGCAGCGCGCCGTCCCGGGAGAACGCGTAGATCATCCGCGAGTTCGCGGTCACCGACGACATCCCGCAGAACAGTTGCGCGCCGATCACCACCAGCAGCAGGATCTTCCCGGTGACCGCGCCGGCCGCGTCGATGAAGATCTGCGCGGGCGGTACGCCGGTCGAGCTCTTCAGCGCGCCGTCGTAGTTCTGGATCGCGAACGTCAGCCCGATCAGCAGCACCCACCCGGCGGCCAGCGAGACCAGGATCGACATCACGATCCCGCGCGGCCCGGAGATCGCGGCGTTCTGCGTCTCCTCGGTCATGTGCGCGGAGGCGTCGTACCCGGTGAAGGTGTACTGCGCCAGCAGCAGGCCGAGCAGTGCGACGTAGAGGGTCGAGCCCCAGCCGGTGTTGTTCACGAAGTGCCCGAACACGAACGACGCGGACTGGTGCTTGCTCGGTACGACGATCAGCACGACGACGATCGCCAGTACGCCGACGATGTGCCACCAGACGCTGATGTCGTTGAGCCGCGCGACGAGCTTGACGCCGAACGAGTTCAGCAACCCGTGCACCAGCAGGATGATCCCGAACAGCAGGATCGTGTGGCCGGGTGTGGCGCCGAAGCCGAACTGCAGGTCGAGGAACGCGTTCAGGAAGAACGCCGCGCCGAAGTCGATCCCGGCGGTCACCGCGACCTGGCCGAGGAAGTTGAACCACCCGGTGAACCACGACCAGGCGGCGCCGTTCGACGGCGCGAGTTTCGCGGCCCAGTAGTAGAGGCCGCCCGCGGTCGGGTAGCTGGAGCAGACCTCGGCCATCGCGAGGCCGACGAACAACGTCATCAGCCCGACGACCGGCCAGCCCCAGACGATCAGCACCGGGCCGCCGGTGTTCATCCCGAACCCGTACAGGGTCAGGCAGCCGGACAGGATCGAGATGATCGTGAAGGACACCGCGAAGTTCGAGAACCCGGACATCGTCCGGTTCAGCTCCTGGGCGTAACCCAACTGGTGCAGGCGTTGCTCGTCGTCGGTCATCGGGGCGGAGTCGGTGTGTTCGTCACTCACTGCTGGCCTCCTGGACACTGGCGCCTCAATGGTCTCCCCCCAGACCTTTAGCTCATTGAGGCAGCCGGTGACCGGCGTGTCAAGGAGTCAGTCGAGAAACGCCCTCAACAGCGCGGCGGTGCCCGACAGGTGTTCCTGCATGGCCTGCCGTGCCGCCTCCGGGTCTCCGGCGAGAACCGCGTCGACGATGACCTTGTGTTGCTGGTTGGAGTGCTCGATGTTGCGCTCCAGCAGCGGAATCGCGTCCAGTAGCTCGTTGAGGCGCATCCGGACGTCGGCGGTGGCGGAGATCAGGGACGGTGAGCCGGTGACCTCGGCGATCGCCAGGTGCAGGCGGGAGTCCAGGCGGCGGTAGTCGGTCAGGCTCGCGGCGTCGGTTTCGGCCAGGCAGCGTTGCAGGTGGTCGCGTTCGGCCGGGCCGAGGTCGCGGTCGGCGGCGGCTTCGGCGGCGCCGGTCTCCAGTACGACCCGGAGCGTGAGGGCGTCGTCGAGGCCGGCGGCCAGCTCGCGGGCGAGGCGTTTGGCCGGCGTACGGCGCGGTTTCGGGAGTTCCTCGTTGACGAACGTACCGCCGTACCGGCCGCGGCGCGACTCGACGTACCCGGCCTCGGTGAGCGCGTGGATCGCCTCCCGGAGCGTGACCCGGCTGACGTTCAGCCGGACCGCCAGCTCGCGCTCCGGCGGCAACCGGTCGCCGGGCACGACGACGCCGAGCTTGATTGCCTGCAGCAACCGCTCGACCGTCTCCTCGAACGGGTTCCCGGCCCGCACCGGCCGGAACACCGCATCATCCGCCTGAACGACCATGACCCCACCCTAGAGCGGGGTGACGTACGCTCCGGAGATTCCGCCGTCGACGAGGAACGTGTTGGCGGTGATGAAGGAGGAGTCGTCGCTGGCCAGGAAGGCGACCGCGGCGGCGATCTCCTCCGGTTCGCCGAAGCGGCCCATCGGGACGTGCACCAGCCGGCGCTGGGCGCGCTCCGGGTCCTTCGCGAACAGCTCGGTCAGCAGCGGCGTGTTCACCGGGCCCGGGCAGAGCGCGTTCACCCGGATCCCCTGCCGCGCGAATTCCACCCCGAGCTCGCGGCTCATCGCCAGTACGCCGCCCTTGGACGCGGAGTACGAGATCTGCGACGTCGCCGCCCCCATCACCGCGACGAACGACGCGGTGTTGATGATCGAGCCCTTGCCCTGGCGCTGCATGTACGGGATCGCGGCCTTGCAGCACAGGTACACCGAGGTCAGGTTGACCTCCTGGACCTTCCGCCACGCCTCCAGGCCGGTGTCCAGGATCGAGGCGTCGTCGGGCGGCGAGATCCCCGCGTTGTTGAACGCGATGTCGACCGCGCCGTACGTGTCGAAGGCCTGCTGGAACAGGTTGTCCACCGCGGCCGGATCGGTGACGTCGGTCGCCACGAACAGCCCGCCGGCCTCGTCCGCCGCGTTCTTGCCGGCCGCCGGGTCGAGGTCGCCGATCACGACGCGCGCGCCCTCGGCGGCCAGCCGCCGTACCGTGGCCAGGCCGATCCCGCTCGCGCCTCCGGTGACCACCGCGACGCGGCCCTCCAAACGGTGTGCTTTGCCACCACCCATGTCAACAGTCATATCAGTCCTCCGTGGAGATGAAGATGTTCTTGGTCTCGGTGAACGCATCGAGTGCGTCCGGGCCGAGCTCCCGGCCGAGACCGGACTGCTTGTAGCCGCCGAACGGCGTCGAGTACCGGACCGACGAGTTGGAGTTGATCGAGAGGTTGCCCGCCTCGATCCCCCGCCCGACCCGGATCGCCCTACCGACGTCGCGGGTCCAGATCGATCCGGACAGCCCGTACTCACTGTCGTTCGCGATCCGCAGCGCATCCGCCTCGTCCTCGAACGGAATCACCGCGACCACCGGCCCGAAGATCTCCTCGCGCTGAGCCCGCTCGTCCGCCGGCGCCAGCACGGTCGGCGGGAACCAGAACCCGGCGCCGGTGGGCGCACTGCCTTGAAATGCAGGGTTCTGGACGTACGAAGCGACCCGCTCCAGCTGCGCCTTCGAGATCAACGGCCCCATCTCGGTCGCCGGATCATTGGGATCACCAACCTTGAAGTTCTTCACAGCCGGTTCGAGCAGTTCCAGGAACCGGTCGTACGCCGACCGCTCCACGAGGATCCGTGACCGCGCGCAGCAGTCCTGCCCCGCGTTGTCGAACACGCCGTACGGCGCCTGCGCTGCCGCCTTCTCCAGGTCCGCGTCCGCGAACACGACGTTCGCCGACTTCCCGCCCAGCTCGAGCGTCACCCGTTTCACCTGGTCCGCGCAGCCGGCCATGATCTGCTTGCCGACCGTTGTGGATCCGGTGAAGACGATCTTGCGGACGGCCGGATGGCTCACGAAACGCTGACCCACCACAGTCCCGCGACCGGGGACGATTTCGAGTACACCCTCGGGCAGGCCGGCTTCGAGCGCGAGTTCGCCGAGGCGGATCGCGGTGAGGGGGGTCAGCTCGGCGGGCTTCAGGACAACGGTGTTTCCGGCGGCGATCGCGGGGGCGAAACCCCAGCCGGCGATCGGCATCGGGAAGTTCCACGGGACGATCACGCCGACCACGCCGAGCGGTTCCTGGAACGTCACGTCGATCCCGCCGGCAACCGGAATCTGCTGTCCGAAAAGGCGTTCCGGAGCGGCCGAGTAGTACGTCAACACGTCGCGGACGTTGCCGGCCTCCCAGCGGGCGTTGCCGATCGTATGGCCGGCGTTCTCCACCTCGAGCGCGGCGAGGTTCTCCAGGTCCGCGTCGACCGCGTCCGCGAACCGCCGGAGCAGCCGCCCGCGATCCGCCGGCGCCACGTTTCGCCAGGAATCAAACGCTTTCCGGGCTCGGTCGATCGCCGCGTCCGCGGCCGCCTCGTCGGCCAGCTCGATCGTCCGGACCACCTGCTCGGTGGCCGGGTTCAGTACGTCGTACGTCATCGGGTGCTCCTGATCAAAGCGGTGAACAGCCGTAGGTCCTCGGGGTTCTCCTCCGGATGCCACTGCACGCCCAGCGCGAACTCCTTGCCTTCCACCTCGGCGGCCTCGACCGTTCCGTCGTCCGCGCGCGCGGTGACCGTCAGGCTGGGCGCGACCACGTCGAGCGCCTGGTGGTGGTAGCAACTGCCGGTCGCCTGCTCGCCGAGGATCCGCGCGGTGAGCGTCCCGGGCTCGACCTTCACGTCGACCCGCCCGAACACCGCGGGCCCCGGCCGATGCCCGTTATGTGCGACCACCTCCGGCAGATGCTGATGCAACGTGCCGCCCAGTGCCACGTTCAGCACCTGCAACCCCCGGCACACCGCCAGCAAAGGCAGCTCACGGTCCAAGGCCTCTCGGATCAGGACGGCTTCGTGGAGGTCCCGCCCCGGCCGGGTGTCAACGGTCTCGGGATGCGGCACAGCGCCGTACTGTCCGGGGTCGACATCGCATCCGCCCGCGATCACGAGACCGTCCAGCAGGTCCAGTACCGAGGGATCGGTGGCGACCGGCGGCAGGAGGAGCGGCGTTCCGCCAGCGGCGGCGACCGCGTCCAGGTAGACGCGCGGCACCAGTGCTGCCTCGCGGTTCCAGATGCCCCAGGTCGCCGGTTCCAGGTACGTCGTGATGCCGATCCGCGGCCGTTCAGAGCCGTTCGAAGCCACGGACCCGCTCCCAGTCGGTGACGGCCGCGTCGTACGCGTCGAGTTCCACGCGGGCGGCGTTGCTGTAGTGGTCGACCATCTCGTCGCCGAACGCCGTCCGGGCGAGCTTCGAGCCGGCGAACAGCGCGGACGCCTCGCGCAGCGTGGACGGTACGTGCTCCTTGTCGGACTCGTAGGCGTTGCCCTCCAGCAGCGGTTCGAGTTCCAGTTCCTGCTCGATGCCGTGCAGGCCGGAGGCGATGATCGCGGCGACCGCGAGGTACGGGTTCACGTCCCCGCCGGGCAGGCGGTTCTCGACCCGGAGCGAGTCGCCGTGACCGACCACGCGCAGCGAACACGTGCGGTTGTCGAGCCCCCACGCGACCGCGGTCGGCGCGAAGCTGCCCTTCGCGAATCGCTTGTAGGAGTTGATGTTCGGCGCGAGCAGGTAGGTGAACTCCGGCAGGCAGGCGAGCTGCCCGGCGATGAAGTACTCCATCAGTTGGGAGAACCCATGATCACGGTCACCGGCGAGCACCGGGTCGCCGTCCTCGGCGCGGAAGCTCAGGTGGATGTGGCACGAGTTGCCCTCGCGTTCGTCGTACTTCGCCATGAACGTGAGGCTCTTGCCGTGCTTCGCCGCGATCTCCTTCGCGCCGGTCTTGTAGATCGAGTGGTTGTCGCAGGTCGCCAGCGCCTCGGCGTACCGGAACGCGATCTCGTGCTGGCCGAGGTTGCACTCGCCCTTCGCGGACTCGACGTACATGCCGGCGCCTTCCATCCCGTTGCGGATGTCACGCAGCAGCGGCTCGATCCGGGAGGTGCCGACGAGCGAGTAGTCGACGTTGTACTGGTTCGCGGGGACCAGGTCGCGGTACCGCTTGTTCCAGGCGGCCTCGTAGGTGTCGTCGAACACGATGAACTCGAGCTCGGTCCCGACGTACGCCTTCAGGCCCCTCTCGGCCAGCCGGTCGAGCTGCTTGCGCAGCACCTGCCGCGGCGAGGCGACCACCGGCGTACCGTCCAGCCACTGGACGTCGCACAGCACCAGCGCGGTCCCCTCCAGCCACGGCACCAGCCGCAGCGTGTCCAGGTCCGGCGCCATCACCATGTCGCCGTACCCACGCTCCCAGGAGGACATCGCGTAGCCGTCGACGGTATTCATGTCCACGTCGACCGCCAGCAGGTAGTTACACCCCTCGGTCCCGTGCTTCAGCACCTCCTCCAGAAAGTACCGAGCCCCACACCGCTTCCCCTGCAACCGCCCCTGCATGTCCGTGATCCCCACCAGCACCGTGTCAACCACCCCGGCCTCAACCAGCCGCCGCAACTCCTCCACGCCCAACCCGACCACTCCCAAACCCTATTGGTCTGTTTCCAGCCCATTGACTCAACTCCAGGCAGCCCTTGTCAACGCCAGAGCCCCTGCCTCCAGGCCAGGCTCATCCCGGGAGCCTCAGCTGTCCATGCATTCTGTGCTGAATCGCCGATCGGCCCGAGCCAGGATGCTCTCCATGCAGGCGCCCACGTCCGCGCCAGGCGCAGGAACGGCTTCGGAATGCGACTCCCCCAACGCCCTGGCGAGTGCAATCCTTCATCTCCAAGTGCAACTCGGTGCCATATTCGGGTTTCTCCCTGGTCACATCCATAGCACGTTGTTCGTTCTTACCGCCCGGCGTCGCGCGACCGGTTGAGCCTCGAGATCCCTGAGGAGGATCTACCGGGCAGTTGTGGACGAGGAGGCTGGAGGCGCCGACGTAGTAGTTGTGGTGGTTTCTACTGCGAAGTTGTAGACGGTGGTGGCAACGGTCTGGTGGGTGATGGTGCGGATGGTGGCGGTGCTGCCGTCGCGTTGGAGGGGTTTGTCGCCTGGTCGGAGGTCGCCGGACTCCACACAGCTGCGGTCGGGGTGTAGAAGGGGTGTTCGGTGGTGCCCGCTACCTTGTCGCGGTCGGCAAGGGTGACGATCATCCGTCTCTTCGGCGTGTTGACCGAAGAGACGGGTCACCTTCTGCAGCGACAGCTTGCCGGTCACCTGGTAGCGGGACCTCATGAGTCGTCGGCGGCCCGTCGATGAGTTGCACGGCGGATGTGGGTCATCCCCCGTCGACAGGGACGTACTTCCAGCCGATTTGCAGACTCCTGGAGCGCGAAACTTTCGATCGGCCGCCCGACCGAGTCGAAGGCCTGCCTTGCGATCGAGCAGGTACTACGTCGGACGCTCAGGACTAGGCCTACCCGCCGCGCTCAACCTCGATTGCGCGACCCCGGACTGATTTTGCCGGGCCAGAACGCCTTCCACCATGGAGTATTGAGCCAACGATCGTAGTTTGCCTGCTGCTCGTCGACTGTGCCGATCTGGTTCGCCGGCGCGTACGCCAGCATCGATTCCTTGTGCTGAATCCCAAGGAGCGTTCGGCGGCTCAGGACATCAACGACGTCTGAGTTGGCCCACCTGCCGCTACGCATGTTGGCTTCGACTCGTGCACCCGCACAACACAGCCTGTAGCCAAGCGGATCAGTCTGGCGCCGAAGGTCTAGAAATGCCGACCAAAGGCCCTGCCCGACCCCGGTCCACGTCCCACCGGCAGGTGCCGTCAGGACCAGCGTCCACCGCGAGTTGCGTTCCACGCGTCGTTCCAGAGACCAGACCTCCTCGATTCCATCAACCGCGACCATGATGTTCTGTACAACCTGGTACTCACTCTGCTCACTCACTCGATGAACCCCGGATTCATCACTGACGGTCCACTCCACCCTCCGAAGAGAGTAGGCCGCGCAGACTTTATATATTGAGGCAGGATCTGTCCTTCAAAGGAGATCTCCCGTTCCCTCCGATACAACCATGGAAGTTTAAGGACCTTGCGCGCAACGATGCCACCGCCGGGATCGGCGATCTCGTAGACCCAGCCGCGGCGGGTCCGCTCGTCCTGAGCTGAGAACGAGCGAGCCTGGCTTCTCGACTCTGAGGTCGAGATCCACTTACTTGATTTGTTGCGCAAGACAAAGTCCTCGTAGCTCGCATCGCCCCCTCTCGCGACAAAGCCAGATCCGAAGATCTCATCAGGTCCTCGCGTATCTCCGCGGTACAGGGTCTTTCCGGCGCCTCTGACGCCTCTGGCTTCCTTGCCCGCCTTCAGGCCCTTGTTGACGTACTTGCCCGCCTTGGCGGCGGTGGCGGCGTAGCCGGCGACGGGGATGGCAGAGGCGGCGCTGAGGGCGGCGTTGACGTAGTCGCCTTCGGCGGCGTACCAGCCGGCATTCGCGAGGTCCGCGAGCTCGCCGACGACCGGGATGAGGCCGATGCCGTCCAGGATCCCGTGGCCGATGTCGGCCTTGTGGTGTTTGACGGTGTCGAGGAAGTCCTTCCAGTTCTGCTTGATGTTGCCCTTGCCGGGACCGTCGATGCTGTACTGCGTCGGCGCATTGTTGACGACGTCACCGGTCTGGTTGACCGCGTCCTGGTAGATCTGATCGGTCTGGCCACGCGTGTCGTCGACGAGGTCCTGGGACGTGCCGCCGCCGCTGGGGTTGCCCCGGGTGATGATCGGCTTGGTGACGCCAGGTGCGTTGGGCTGCGGGTTGTTCTTGACCTGTTCCTCGAGGTCCTGCCGGGCAGCGATCGCGGGATCCGGCGGCTTCGGCTTCGCCTTGGGCTTGGCCGGCGTCGGGTCATGCGGCCTGTTCGGCTTGTCCGTGTCGTCCGGTTCGTCCGGCGGGTCGACCGGACAGGACAGGCGCGGATCGGGACATTTCGGCTTGACCACGGGCCGAGGGCATTTCCGGCCCCCCTCGCAGGTGTCCTTCGGGATATCGCCGCCCGTCCAGGAGCACTGCAGGCTGCTGGCGGAGTAGGAGGTCATCGCGGCGAACGCGGCGATCGCCGGGCCGGCGTTGTGCGGATAGTCGCCGCCGGTCGTCGACCCGCCGTCATTGCTACCCGGCTTGTCCTTGCACACCTGCTTGACCGGCCCGTACGGGTCGGTGGCGTAGTTGCCGGTGGGGTCGTAGTTGGTCAGAGGGTTGGCGTTCCCGTACAGGTACTTGTTGGCGCCTGCGGATGGGCCACCGGAATAGTTCACCGTGTCGCGGGAAATGAACGAGCCCGAGTCCGGGTCGTACCAGCGGGCGCCCATGTTGAGGTTGCCCGTCGACGGATCGCTCCAGTCGCTCTGGTAACCCACGCCGTACTTAAGCCCCGCTGTGGCCAGCTCTTTACCGAAGGGACCGTAGGATCGTGAGTCCGGCAGCGCGCTCAGCGTCGCGTCCGCGGGATCGAAACCACCGGTGATATCCGTGTGGCCGTCGGACAACAGCAATCGCTGCGTCTGTCCTTGCGCCAGCGACAACACATCGCCTCCGGCACCACGGCCGTACGTCTGAGTGCCGTCGGCAACAACCTGGTCGCTGAACCCGGCGTACTGCAGGTTCGTACCGCCCGCTGTCACCGCGCGGTCGTTGCCGTCGTACTGGTACACCCGGCCGCCTTGTTCGACGATCCGGTCGAAGGCGTCGGACTTCGTCGATTCGGTCACCGACCCGGTTGTCTTCGACAGCAGTGTCCCGCGGGCCGAGTAGCTGTAGTCCGCCGTTCCGTCGGTGATCAGGCGGTTGCGTTCGTCGTACCGTGCGGTCGTCGCATCCACCTGGGTGCGGTTGCCGGAGTCGTCCCAGTCGTACGCCGTCGTCTTGCCGCCGGCCGTCCACGTCTTCAACCGGCCCGCGTCGTCGTAGGTGTACGAGTTCGCCCCCGCCCCTGCGACGCCGGTGGTCGTCTTCCCGGTGAGCCGATCGTCAAGGTCGAAGCCGTAGCCGACAGAGCTGACGACGGCACCCGCGCTGTTCTTCAGCGCGTCGGACTTCAGCCGACCGAGGTCGTCGTACTCGAAGGTCCGGACGCGGCCGAGGCCGTACCCGATCGACTTCGGCATTCCGGCGTTGTCGTATCCGAGCGTCTCCGTGGTCCGGGTGACCGAGTCGGTGACGGAGGACAACCGCCCCTTCGTGTATCCGAAGTCGGCAGTACCGGAGGCATCGGTCCGCTGGACGAGCGCGCCGTCCGCGTCGAACGAGAAGCTTGCCGCACCGGAGGTTCCAGAGGCCGTAAGCAACTGTCCCCGGTCGTTGTAGGTGTAGGCGTTGTCTCCACCGACACCGCTGACGGTGGTCACTCGGCCGAGTGCGTCGTACTTGATGTGACGGTCGGCGGCCTGGACTCCGGCTCCGCTCCCCGACTCGTCGGTGAGCCGACCGGCAGCATCGAAGGTGCGCGTCCGGCTGACTCCACCCGGCTCGGTCAGACCAACCGGGTTACCCGCCGCGTCATAGGCCGTCGTCCAGGTTCGATCCGCGGCGGCCGGATGCGCGACCGTCGACGGCTCGACGACCGACTCCGTCAGGCCCAGGCTGTTCAGAGTGGTGTACGTCGAGTTGCCGCGACCGTCGGTGTAGCGCGTCTGGTTGCCGGCTGCGTCGTATCCGAAGGTCGTGGTGATGGTCTTGCTCGACGACACCGTCTCCTGCTGCTGGGTCAACCGGGACAGCGCGTCATAGGTGTAGGAGGTCTGACCGCCCACCGGGGGCTTGGCAGTCAGGACGTTGCCGTCTGCATCGACCGTGAAACTGGTCTTCCGCAGTTGTGTCTGTGCCGCATCCAGGTCGCTCGTTTCGAGCAGACGATCGGCCAGGTCGTAGGTCGAGACGTTCGTGCGCCCCAATCCGTCGACCTGTTCCACCTGCCGGCCGAGGAAGTCGTAGCCGAACTGCGTCACGACACCGGACGGGTCGGTGACCTTGATCGGCTGACCGAGCGTGTCGTACGTCGTCGTGCTCGTGGCACCCGTCGGCGACGTGGTCGAGGTCACGTGATCCGCGTCGTCGTAGGCGAACCGGGTGACGAAGTTGTCGGTCACGGGCTTACGTTCGACCTGCGTCTGCGTCACGACGCGATCGAGGTCGTCGTACGTCGACTCCACGCGTCCACCGAGCGGATCGACCACAGCCTTCGGATCTCCGTTGCCGGTGTACTCGTACGACCAGATCGCCCGGTCGTCGTTGGTCGCGGAGGGCTGGTCGCGTTTGATCAGCCGGTTCTGCCGGTCATAGCTGAGGAGAGTGTCCGCCCCACGTGCATCCGTGACCTTGACGGCATTCCCGTTCGGGTCGTACGCCGTCTTCACCGTGGGCGTGATCGCCGTACCACCGGGCGGTGTGTAGGACGGCGACGTCGACTCGATCGGCAGTCCGAGCTTGTCGTAGACAGCGTGCCCGATGTTGCCAAGGGCATCCTTCGTGGAGACGACCGATCCGTAGGCGTCGTATCCCACGACTGTCACCGGCGACTCGTGCGCCGGTGCCTGACCGTTCTCCTCTACCTGGACCTTCGGCAGCGTGACGACGTCCTGCCGCCCCAGAGCGTCGTAGCCGTACGTCGTGGTGAAGTCGGCCGCGACCGCACCAGGCGCGTTGCCGCGAGGCGAGGTCATGGTCGTCTGCAGGTTGCGCTGGTCGTAGGTCCAGGTCGTCGTGAGCCCGGTCGTACTGTCCAGCCATGCCGTCTGTGACGTGCGCCGGCCGGCCGGGTCGTACCCGAACGTCGTCTTGCGCTGCAATCCGCTGACCTGCTGGTGCGTGTTCGAGAAGTCCCCGGTCTCGACCGTCGACAACACGTTGCCGCCGAGGTCGTACGTCATCGCAGTCGTCCGGTCCAGACCGCCCGGGTCCACCGTGCTGGTCTTGACCCGGCCGGCGCCGTCGCGGGTGTACGACGTTCTCGTCTTCCCGTTGTCCGTCACCTGGGTCAGCAGGTTGCCGGCACCGTCGTAGGTGTCCGACTCGAGAACGAAGTCGCGGGTGGTTCCGTCCGGATCGTGGAAGTCCTTCAGTATCTTCGACTTGAGCAAACCGTCGTCGTAGTAGACGTACTGGACCGTTCGTCCCATGGTGTCGGTCTCGCGCACTACTCGGCCTGTCTGGTCGTACCCGAACGATCGAAGCACCTTGTAGCCGGTGTCTCCCGTGTTGTCCGCGTCCCTCAGCCGGACCTCGGCCAGCTTGTTGCGCGCGGTGTACGCGTACTCGTACCGGTTGCCGTTGGCATCGGTCATCGCGGTCTGGTTGCCGAACGCGTCGTACTCGTAGCTGACCTCGTTGCCCGCGCCATCGGTCTGCCGTTCCAGCCGGTTGCGATCGTCGAAGGTGTACGTCGTACGCCGGGGATCGCCGCCGCCGAGAAGGTCCACCGTCTCCTGCGCGACGACATTGCCGTCGTCGTCGTAGCTCAGTGTCGCCTTCTGCTGATGCTGGGTTCCGGTGACCTTGTCGGTCGTCACTGGACCCGTCGTGGTGCTCAACCGGGACGCACGGTCGTAGGTGAAGGTCGTCGTCACACCGTCCGGCTGTGCGTCAGAGGTCTGGGTCTGACTGATCTTCCGACCGACCGCGTCATAGGTGTACGACGTCGACATCCCACTCGGGGTGGTGACCTTCGCGAGCTGACCAGTCGCATGGTACGTGTACGTCGTCACCGCGCCGCGCGGGTCGGTGGTGGTACGTATCAGACCCGACGGCATGATTCCGGTCGGCCCGACCTCGCTGCCGTTCGTGTAGGTGTTCTTCACCGATCCGGAGTCGACGCTGGTCTGAGTGGCGATGTCGCCTTGGGTGACGTAGGTGTAGCTGGTCTTGAAGGAGTCGTCCGCGGGTCCTGACGATCGCCCGTCACGAGATTCGGAGGGCAGGTTCCACCGCGCGTCGAGCGGGTCGGTGAAGCCGGTGGTCGGAAAGGTCGTGTAGCTGGTGTGGCAGTCGGCTGTGCCGGAACGGCAGGCGGTCTGCGACGTGTTGTTTCCCTTGCTGTCGTATCCGAGGCTCACCGTGTCGCCGACTTCGTCGGTCGTCTTGGTCAGCTGACCCGACTTGTCGTACTCGAAGCTGCGGACCGCGATCCCGTCGAGCGCGTGCCAGTCGAAGATCGGGTCCTGGGAACCGGATCCTGGTGTGACCACACAGAACTCGGGGTCGCCCGGGTCCGGCGTATTGCAGGTTGTCGGTGTGGGAGTCGGCGTCGGCGAAGCGGGTAGATCCTCCTCGCGGGTCCCCAGGCCGTTCGGTACGCCGGAACGGAGCATCCAGCCGCCGATTCCGTCGTACTCGTAGAGGTACCGACGATCCGCGGGATCGCGGACCTCGACCGTACGGCGAAGATCGCTCGCACCGCCGGTAACGCTGGGCGCGCTGATCTTCCACAGGCCGCCGTTGTCGTCGGTGAACTCCTTGATCCGTTCGGTGGCGGTGTCGTATGCCGCCGCCGAGACGACCTTGCCGCTCGGGAGCGTCACTGTGGTGAGCTGATCCGCCGCGTTCTTGCCCAATTGGTAATGCGCCGCGACGACATCCGCGGGCAGCGGGTGGGAGTAGATCGCGACCTCGTCGATCGATCCCTTGAGATAGTTGCGAGTCGCCGTACCCCAGCTCGGCCAGGCTCCCGGGGCCGGCGTGAAAGCGGCTCCGAGTTGGTTGCTCACCATGTTCAGGTGGTCGACGTTCTTACCCGTGATGGATCCGGCCACCGCACCGTCGACGTACAGGGTCTGGGTCGAACCGGACGACGAGATCACGACATGGTGCCAGCGGCCCTCGTCGACAGGCGACACCGTGCTCATCGGTGCAGCCGAACCGTGCCAGAACTGGCCGCGGAGCAGGCCGTCCGCGCCGACGTACAGGATCGGCATCCCGGTCGTGGGGCTGCCCTCGATCGCGGCGTTCTGATAGCCGATCAGCGGGTTTACCACGCCCTTGGTCAGGATCCGGAACCAGAGTTCGATCGACTGGTTGCGGTTGCGCCGAACCATTCCGTCCGGCAGCTTGACGTAGGACGGCCCGTTCGCGCCGTTGAACGTGGCCGCGGTGTCGCCGGATCCCGCGATACCGCCCGCGACGCCGTTCATGACGCTCTTGTACGTACCGTTGTCTTTCCCGAGGTTCTGGGTCACCTCGCTGCCTGCCGGTCCCGACTCGTCGTCGAGCCGGTAGTACGAGTCCGGCTGCGAGTCGACGACGGCAGACCTGTAATGCGAACCCTGGGCAGAGCCGTACCTCGTGCACTTGCCGTCCGGCGCGCACACGGAAGTGAGGAGGTCGCCCGTGTACGTGTAAGACCAGACAAGTGGCGCGCCATCGACCGCCGCTGTGCTGACCGTCGCGATGTGGGAGCCGTTCCAGGTGAAGGTGAGCGCCTGGTTGTTGCCCTGCTGGCTCACGACCTTGCTCAGTTTGCCGTCGCCGCCGTACTGGAACAGCATCGGCTTGCCCCAGCGTCCCTTGATCTGGGTCAGCTTCCCGGACACCGAGAACGTGTAGGTGTTCCCTCCGCCGTCCTTCAGCAGCCACGTGTTCGTCGCGCTGTCGAAAGTCAGTCCCGCCTTCCGGCTCAGCGGGGCGACATACGTCCCATCGGGATTCTTGCCGAACCGAACCTGTTGCCCGTCGGCGTAGCTGGCCAGCACGTTGCCGTCCGTCTCGACGGTCAGAGCGAAGTCGTACTTGCTCGACCAGCCGGCACCGAAGACGCCGGACCGGCGCGGATCCAGGCTGTTGTAGGTGCGCACGACATCGAGCTCAGGCCCGGCGACCGGCACCGAGGCATCCACGTCCGACGTCAGAAAGTTGCCGATGTTCGGGTCGAACGGCTGGTCACCGGTGCCGTACGGCGCATTCGCGAGATGTGAGGTGATCGCCGGCTGCGGCACATCGGTCAACAACGCCATCCGGTCCGGAGCCGGGGGCGACACCGTCACGGCGCCGGTGGTGTCCTTCGCCATCAACCGCCAGGCGTACTCCTTGTTCCAGGACAGCTTCCCGGCCGGGATGTCCCAGTTGCTCGCCGACTGGTACGGCGAAGTGAAGCAGCCGGTGTAGGTCCCTGAGCTGGTCTTCTCACAGACCTCGAAGCTGTAGGTGATGCCGCTTGTCGGGGCGTCGATGTCGTAAGCACGGCCCCAGAGCTGCGGCGTCAACGTCTGTGGGTGATACCCGTTGTCCGGCGACAGCTGGTCCACGACCGGCGGAAGGTTGCGGACCTCGATCCTGATCTTCGCCGGCGAGACGTTCTCCAGGCTGAAATCCGGACCGCCGACGTGAACCATGGTGAAGTAGACCTGATACTGCCGGGCACCCGTGCCGGCACTCATCGCCTTGATCGTGGCGTCGAGGGTGACACTCGCGCCGCGGGACAAGGTGGTCGGGAGGTCCGCGCCGCGGTACTGGTACAGCTGCTTGTCGTTGGCATCGAGGACGACCGTCTTCAGGTAGTACTTCGACGGAGCCCAGTCCTCGGCGCCCAGGTTCTTGACGGTGATCTTGATCTTGCCGTCCTGGTTCTGCAGTACCGGCGGGTTCGGCGAGCTGTTGATCGTGTACTTGGCGTTGTAGGCAGTGTGGGTGATGAAGAGCTTCGGCGGGTTCGCGATGCCGATGCCGGTTCCCGCGAACTCCTTCCACGAAGTGTCGTCGTCCACGGGCGCACGGAGGGACAGGCCTTGGTTGGTGCTCGCGTCGTCCACCCAGCGCTGTACCAGCGCGGCGCCGGATGCCCCGAGGTTGAAGGTGATCGGGACAGGCTTACAGGCCGTGGTCGTCGATCCGTTCGGGATGTATCCCTGGGCGAACGACCGTGTTGCCAACGCTGCGCCCACCGCCGGACCTGGATACGTCAGGCTTGTACTCGGTGTCCACGCCCCGGTCACCGCATACACCGTGACCGGTCGCGACGCGCACGACGGCGCGTTGAAGCTGCTCACCTGGAGTTGTGCACCGTAGATCGTGTGGTAGCGCAACTCGTCCGGGAGATCGAACTTGAGATACGCGGCCGATCGGTTACCCGCCCGTCGGCCGATCATGAAGTCGCTGTCGCTCAGATAGCTTCCGGAATCCCGGACGGTGACACCCTGACTCGATCGCGCTTCGGTCACCGTCGGGTCAACCCGCACCGGATAGACCCGCGCAGGATCGTCGAGCCACTGTTCGTCCAGCTTCATCTCGAGTGCCTGGCGGCCGGCAACGTCCACCAACCGGTAGCTCACTCCACTCGAGGTCGCCGAGGCCCCGTCCACCATGAACCCGGCCGGGATCGTCGCCTTTTGGTTGCCCTTGGCATCAACAAGGGCAATGCCGCGGTCGTCCTGCCGGGCGGTGACACCCTGGAGGAACAACGGGAAGACGTACGAGCGAGCCGATGACTTCGATCGCAGGACTACGGTCTCTTTGATCCCGCCCGGCTGCGCGGTCAGCTCGAGGTCGGCGCCCGGCCCGAAGGCGGCGTACCGAACTGTGTCCGTTCCGGTGGCGACACCGAGAGCCCGCGTGCCCTCCTGGACGCCCCAGCCGATCCTCTCCCCACCGGCCAGCGCCACCTCGGCAACGGCCTGGCCCGGAGCGACCGCTGCCGCCATCCGCGATTGGACGGTGTCCCCGGTGGTACTCCATCCGTCGCCCTCGATCGCCTGCCGGCGCCCGAGGACGACCTTCGCCGGTGACCAGGTACCGTCGGGCTTCAGGTAGTTCGCGGGCGTCGTGGACACCACGGTGGTTTCCGTGCCGTCCGCGTTCGCGTAGGTGTTCTCGTAGCGCGACCGCTTGCCCGGGATCTCTCGGCTGGTCCGGCTGTCGAAACCCGTGACCGTCCTCGCCTGCCCCGAGACGACCTGAACGGCATTGGAGCCTTTCGGGATCTTAGGAGCCAGCTGCCGTGCCGGATAACGGGACTTGAGACTCGCCGGTACGGTCTTGTTGACCTCGTCACCGACGACATGGGGCTGATTCGCAGCCGTTCCTTCACGCTGTTGCGGTGCCGGCCCCGGCCGGTGACCGGTCCGCGCGCTTCCTTGCGCGACGGCCGGCGCGGCGGCACCGAAGTTCACTGCGCTCAGCGGCATCGCGGCGACCGCGGCCAGGGCCGTCCCCTTGATCAACCACCTCGGAAAGATCGTCTGCTTTCGGGCGCGCGACAGCGATCCGGCCATGCGGAGTACCCCCAGGTGAAAGTTGCGCTACTCGTCCCCCGAGTCACGACAACGACACGGAACCTAACACTCTGCGACCTTGATCGCAGCCCGTCAGCCGGCAATTGCAGGTTGTTGCATTTTCCTGTGTCGGGAGGCGTTCTTCGAGGTAGTCTCCGTGCCGATTCGGATCCGCTCAGGACGGGCGGACTCACCTGATCTGTCGGGCATGCGGCTCGGGGCGGGGTATCGCGCATGCACAGCCTCGACCTGGGGGTTCCATGTTCAGCACAGTTCCCAGCGGCGCAACCGTTTCCGGTTTGCGCCGCAAGCTCACCATCGCCGCGTTGTCTGCGGGCCTGGCCGGCAGCGTTCTGGTCAGCGGTGCGGCCGCGCCGGCGAATGCCGAGGACGCAAACATCACCTGTAAGCCGGCCCAAGACGTGTTCGCGGTCGCTGACGACGGCAGTCTGATCCGCTATCAGTTCAACGATCTGAGCACGGTCGCGTCGCCGGTCCAGGCCGCAGCTCCAGCCACCATCGGCGGTGGGTGGACCAACTTCCAGAAGGTTCTGGCCGGACCGGACGGCTGGCTGTATGCGACCAGCACGGCGGGCACTTGGGCCTACCACTGGGACGGCACGAAGTGGGATGTGTCGGCGAAGTCTCTCGGTACCGGCTTCCGGTCCTACGCGGACCCGTCCCGGCAGAACAAGCTCACCATCGACTCACGGGGCGACTTCTGGGCGATTCTCGACGACGGCACACTGCGCCGCTACGAGTACGACGCGACCACGAACACTTTGAGCAGCCGGCCGATCGCGAGCGGCTGGGGAGGCTACAACCTGATCACCGCCGCCGGTGACGGCGTCATCTACGCCCGGACGACGACGGGATACCTGCATCGCTACCAGTTCGAGAAGACCAGCGACCGCCTGGTCCAACGTTCGGAGTTCGGCGGCGGCTGGAACAACTTCGGCAAGGTGTTCTCCGTCGGCGGTGACATCGTGCTGGCGATCGACGGGACCGGCCGGCTCGCGCAGTACCGCTATCGCCCGGTTCCGGACGGGACCTGGGTGCTGATGAACAACACGATCGGCGGCGGATGGAACTTCGTCGCGGTCGTCGGAAGTTCGAACGCCTGCACGCTGACGGCGTCGTTCGTTCCCGCTGCGCCGCAGGTGCCGACCGAGCAGAACTCGGCGATCGCCGTACTGCAGACCACCGGTGGGCAGATCGAGTACAGCTACAGCGACAACATCGGCCAGGCCCAGTGGGGCCATCAGCCTGACCCCGCGGACTTCGGCGGTACCGCCTGGACGCCGATCAACGGTTCGGATGCGTTCACCGGCACACCCGGTCTGGTGGCAGGCGCTGACAACAAGGTCGACATCACCTTGCACAACATCAACAGCAAGTTCGCCGGCCGGGTGCAGACTGCCCCGGCGTCCACTCAAGTCGGGGCGGCGATCGACCGAGGCGGTTTCATGGCGTCCAGTGCTGTCTCGGTGATGAACGCGTCAACCAGCAAGATCGTGATGTTCGCTGTCGACGGAGCCGGCGCGCTGTGGGGGAAGGCGGAGGGCGCCGGGGGACTCCTCGCGTGGCAGAAGTTCGCAAGCCCGGTCTTGTCCGGGGTGCCTGCCGTCGGGCCAGGACCCAACAACACCACCACGGTCATCGCGCGCGACACTGCCGGCACGTACTGGGCGGCGAACTGGAACGGTACGGAGCTCTCGGCGTTCAGCAGCCTCGGAGGCACTGGGTTCGTCGGCAAGGTGTCGATCGTCCGGTACCCGGGCGATCTGCTCCGGGTGTTCGCCAAGGACGCGAACGGTCACCTGGTGACCCAGAAGCAGACCGCGGCCGGTACGGCCTTCCCGGGCACCTGGGAGACGATCGCTGCGGACCAGACCTGGCCCGGTTCACCGGCCGCGATCATGTCGCCGGCAACCGGTCTGATCGAGGTTCTCATTCGCGGAGCGGACGGCAAGAACTACTTCGCCCAGGAGATCGCCCAGGGGTCCGGCACGTGGGGTGCGTTCAAGGACACGATGCCGTCGGTGAGTGAGCAGTACACCCCGGATCCGTCGCCGTTCGTCTACACCGCGAACGGTGTCGCCAACTGGGCGTTCGTCACGCATACCCAGGACTTCCAGGTTCGGGTTGTCACGGCGAGTGCTGCGCCCGCGGCCAAGGCGGCGAAGGGCATGAAGGTCGCGAAGGTAGCTGATCCGGTGTTCGCGGTTCACAAACTGCCGAGGGCGCCGAAGTAGCACCAATACAGGGTGGGGCCGTCGGTGGGGGGCACCGGCGGTCCCACCCGGCGTGGTGGTGCCGTGGCACTGGGGGGACAAGGGAGGGGTTGGCTGATGTGGGGGGTCCGGGGAAAATCTGCGGACTCGGCCGCACCGCCCACGCGGCCCGAATCCTGGAGGACCGCTATGCGATCTTTCATCACCCGTCCCCGCGCCCTGGCTGTTCTGCTGGCCGGTACGGCGCTGGCGTTCAGTCCGGTCGGAGGGCAGGCGACGGCTCAGTTGCCTGCTGCGCGGACCGGGAATCCGGCGTGTTTCACGCCCGAGGAAGGGGCCGCCGCTCGTGGTGGCTTCGGTGCCGACACCCGGGAGTTGTCGGTCAAGGAGCAGCAGGCGATCGACGCCCGTACGGCGCAGATCCTGAAGAGCAAGGCGCACGACGCGAAGCGGCTCGCGGCCGCGAGTGTGCCGGTGTATGTGCACGTGATGCTGAGTACGTCGGGTGCCGGTGATGTCACCGACAACCAGATCTCGCAGCAGATCGCCGAGTTGAACCAGGACTACGCCGGGCAGGAGTCGTCGCAGGCCGCGAACACCGGGTTCAGCTTCTACCTGGCGGGGACCGACCGGATCAAGAACGACCAGTGGCACAACGACAAGCAGTCCACGCAGTACCGGTCGCAGACGCGCAAGGGCGGGAAGAACGCCCTGAACATCTGGCTCGTCGACTTCTCGTACCTCGGGATCGCGACCTTCCCGTGGGACTACGCGAAGAACCCGTCGATCGACGGCATCCGGGTGCAGTACAGCTCATTGCCGGGTGGTTCGGCGACGAACTACAACGAAGGCAAGACCGCGTCCCACGAGGCCGGGCACTGGTTCGGGCTGTATCACACGTTCCAGGGCGGTTGCACGAGTACGAACGACTCGGTGGCCGACACGCCCGCGCAGAGCAGCGCGTCCAGCGGGTGCCCGACCGGGCGGGACTCGTGCTCGCTGCCGGGACTGGACCCGATCCACAACTACATGGATTACTCGTACGACTCCTGCTATAACCAGTTCACCCCGGGCCAGTCAACCCGGATGAGCAACATGTGGACTGCTTACCGTGCATGAGACCCGACTGTGACATCTGGACCGGTTGGCAACTAGAGTGCGGCCGATGCGTTTGCTTCTGACGGCCTGCGCTACCACCGCCTTGGTGGTTGCCGGACCTGTGACAGCGACTGCCGCCGGCCAGGGCCCGCAAGGGCCGGTCGGCGGTGAGCTGCTGACCGCGAAGCCGACGGTCGTCGCCGACGGGGCGGCGCCGCCGGCCGTGCACGCGTCGGCGTACGTGGTGGCCGATCTGGACACCGGTCAGGTGCTGGCGGCCAAGGCCCCGCACGCGCGGTTGCGCCCGGCGAGCACGCTCAAGACGCTGACCGCGCTGGTCCTGCTGCCGCGGCTGAAGAAGACCGATCCGGTCATCGGCACCACCGCCGACGCCGGCATCATCGGCAGCAAGGTCGGGGTGTACCCCGGCCTGCACTACACCGTCGACCTGCTGTTCCAGGGCATGTTCCTGGCCTCCGGCAACGACGCCGTGCACGCACTCTGCTCGCACGACCAGGGCGGGATCCCGGCCACGGTCCAGCGGATGAACCAGAAGGCCAAGGAGCTCGGCGCGCTCGACACGACCGTCACGGACCCGACCGGGCTGGACGCCGACGGGCAGTACTCCAGCGCGTACGACCTGGCGCTGTTCGCGCAGGCGGGGCTGGCCCGGCCGGACTTCGCGACGTACGCGTCCACGAAGTACACGAACTTCCCGAACGCCGGGAACAAGGGCACCTACCAGGTCGCGAACCAGAACAAACTGCTGTTCGGGTACGACGGCGCGCTGGGCGTGAAGACCGGGTACACGACGCTCGCCCACAACACCTTCGTCGGCGCCGCCCGCCGCAACGGGCACACGCTGGTCGTGACGATGATGAACGCGCCGCACGGCATCACCCAGGACGCGAGCAACCTGCTGACCTGGACGTTCACGAACTACGGCAAGCTGAAGCCGGTCGGCACGCTGGTGAAGCCGGCTGCCGCACCGCCGCCGAAGACGCAGGCCGAGGGTAAGGGCCAGGACAAGCCGACCGCCCGCAAGCCCGGCGAACCACCCGCCCGCGCGGCCCTCGCCCCCGGCCAGGCCGTCACGTCCCTCGCGTTCCGCATCCCCGCCCTGGCGTACGCCGCCCCGCCCGTGCTCCTGCTCGGCCTGTTCCTCCGCCGCCCGCGGGCGCTACGCCGCCGTCGTCACTGACGTCGTACGGCGCGAACCGCACGAACGGCCTGTACGGCGAGCGTGGTCAGCGTGACTCCGAGTACGGCGCCCGCGGCGACTGCGACCGTGTCGGCCTTCCGCTCCGGGATCGGCACCACCTTGTACCGCGTCGCGGGCGGGTCCGGTTCGGCGGCGGGCTCCTCCGGCTCGGTCCGGGCCTGGCGGTCGAGCGTCGCTTCCTTGGTCCACGCCGCGATCAGCATGATCACCCGGGTCATCAGGTAGATCCACACCAGGAGGGCGAGCGGCAGGGCCAGAGCGCCGTACGCCGCGTTCGCACCGATCACGTGGCTCACGTAGACGTTGCCGAGCTTCTGCGCGAGGTAGAACACGATGCCGCCGGCCAGCGCCGCGATCAGCGCGACCTTGCGCGGCAGGATGATCCTCGGCAGCGCGGTCTGCATGTACAGGAACAGGACCGCACCGGCCGCGACGCCGACGACGAGGCTGATCAGGTCGATCCCCCAGTTCGCCAGCCAGGTCCCGTCCAGGTGGGTGGCGTTGACGATGCGCCGGGACAGGCCGGTCAGGATCGAGGAGGCACCGGTCGCGATCATGCCGATCAGTCCCAGGCCGATCAGCGCGCCGAGGTCGACGGCCTTCAGCTTGATCGCGTTGCCCGGTTCATCGTCCAGCTCGTGCATCGATCGGATCGAGGCGCGCAGCGAGTCGATCCAGCCGAGCCCGGTGAGCAGCAGCGACACGCCCGAGATCAACCCGATGGTGCCCGCGTGCGCGACCAGGCCGTCGATGTCGATCCGGTTCCCGATGCCGGGCAGGTTCTGCTGGAGCGCGTCCTTCAGCGCCTTGATCGCCGTGTCGCCGAGCAGCGGCCCGGTGATCGCCGCGGCCAGCACGATCAGCGGGAACAGCGACAGGAACCCGAAGAAACTGGTGGCGCCGGCCAGCCGGTTCCCGCGCCGGTCGCCGTACCGCTGCCAGGCGCGCCAGAGCTGCGTCCGGCTGAACCACCGCCAGACCGCCTTGAGCTTCTTCATGCGTCTCCTGTACCCCGAGGTCAGGAGGCTCAGCCTGCCAGCGGGAACGACCGCTGCGGACGCCACACGCCGTCGGCGCCGTGTTCGTAACGGCTGAAGTACTCGACGTCGAAGTCGCAGTCGTACTCCGACAACGCGTCGTACGCGCGGTCGAGGGCGTCCTTGTCCAGGTCGTGCGCCACCGTGACGTGCGGGTGGTACGGGAACTTCAGGTCGACCCGCAGCGGTCCGGACCGGACCTGCGACTGCAGCACCTCGCAGGACGAGATGCCCTCCGCGAGCGGCACGAATACCACCGGCGAGATCGGCCGGAAGGTCGCCGTACCGCGCAGCCGGATCCGGAACCGCGGGAACCGGGCGGCGACCGCGAGCAGGTGCTCGTCGATCGCCTCCAGGTCCCCGGCCGCGATGTCGGTCGGCGGCAGCAGCGTCACGTGGGTCGGGATCGACCCGGCCATCGGGTCGCCGAAGTCGGCCCGGTACTTCTGCAGCTCCGTGCCGTACGGCTCCGCGATCGGGATCGCGACACCGATCGTCGTCATGCGCGCACGAAACCAAGCCGGTCGTACACCTTGGCCAGCGTCGGCTCGGTGACCGCCCGGGCGCGCTCGGCGCCGGCCGACAGGATCGCGTCCAGTTGCGCCTTGTCGTCCAGGTAGGTCAGCGTCTTCTCCCGGAACGGGGTGACGAACTCGACCACCACGTCGGCCAGGTCCTTCTTGAAGTCGCCGTACCCACGGCCGGCGTACTCGTCCTCGAGCTCGCTGATCTTCTTGCCGGTGAGCGCCGAGTAGATGGTCAGCAGGTTCGCGACGCCGGGCTTGTTCTCCTCGTCGAAGACCACGTCCCGGCCGGAGTCGGTGACCGCCGAGCGGATCTTCTTCGCGCTCGCCTTCGGGTCGTCGAGCAGGTCGATGATGCCGGCCGGCGACGAGCCGGACTTGCTCATCTTCGACGACGGGTCCTGCAGGTCGAAGATCTTCGCGGTCTCCTTGACGATGTACGCCTCGGGCACCCGGAAGGTCTTGCCGAACCGGTGGTTGAAGCGCTGCGCCAGGTCCCGGGTCAGCTCCACGTGCTGGCGCTGGTCCTCGCCGACCGGGACCCGGTCGGCCTGGTACACGAGGATGTCGGCGGCCTGCAGGATCGGGTACGTGAACAGGCCGACCGTGGCCCGGTCGGCGCCGCCCTTCGCGGTCTTGTCCTTGAACTGCGTCATCCGGCTGGCCTCGCCCATCCCGGTGATGCAGGACATCACCCAGGCGAGCTGCGCGTGCTCGGGCACCTGCGACTGGACGAACAGCGTCGACCGCTCCGGGTCGATCCCGGCCGCGAGCAGCTGCGCCGCGGACCGGCGGGTGCGTTCACGGAGGGCCTTCGGGTCGTACTCGACGGTGATCGCGTGCAGGTCGACCACGCAGTAGAACGCCTCGTGGTCGTCCTGCAGGGCCACCCATTGCCGCAACGCGCCGAGGTAGTTGCCGAAGTGGAAGGAGTCCGCCGTCGGCTGGATCCCGGAGAGCACGCGGGGGCGCCGCTGGGAACCGGCTGCGGAGGGGTCAGACGCAGCATGGGACATAGGGGTGATTCTGCCAGCGACGCCAGCCCGCCTTACACCCGGGAGGTGTATCGGTCATATCCCAAGGACTATGAGTCACCAGGTCCAGCCGCGGGCGGCGAGGGCCTGCTCCTCTTCCCAGCGTTTCGCCTCGCAGCGCTTCATGTCCGGATGACCCGGGCAGCCGGCCAATCGGCAGGCCTCGTCGAGCAGGTCGTCGTACGCCGCCTCGAGCGCCATCAGCCGGTGGGCGCGGGCGTACACGTGCGGCGTCGACTCGATGCTGCGGATCTTCGTGGAGACCGTCCCGAGCCGGGTCTGCAACCGGAGCGTGTCGAACGGGTCCGGCTCCGGCGGCGCGTCCGGCCGCAACCGCGCCTTCAACCGGGTGGCCGCGCGCTGCACGCTACGCCGCCAACGCGCCGGCGCCGGGTCCGGCAGCAACACCCCGAGCAGGGCACAGAGCACCAAGAAGACAACCAACGACACGAGCCACGCCATCGCCCTCACTCCCCACTAGAGAGCGTACGGCGAGAACTAGTCGCGGCGGTACTTCGTGATGCCGCCGTCCTGCTTGACCTTGTCCGCGGCCGCCTGGATGCGGGCGGTCCACTCGGACTGCTGCAGCCCGCCGGCCATGAACTGCCCGGTGGCCTCGGCCGCGGCGGTCGCGAACGCCGGGTACCAGGTGTCGAAGTACCACCTGATCACCTGGTCGCCGGCCGCGGTGAGCAGGTCCCGGGCCGAGCTGAGCGCGGTGGTCAGCTCCAGACCGTCGGCCGAGCCGCGGACGATCGTGAGCTGCTTGGACTCCGAGCTGACCTGGGCCGCGACGTCCGCGGACAGCAGTGCCCGCAGGTACTCGAGCCCGCCGGCCTTGTTCTTCGCCTTGTCCGGCACCAGGAACGGCGCGGTCGCCGCGACGTGCAGCCCGCTCGCGAGCGCGGGCGACGAGTCCAGCGGCGGTACGGCGAACACGGTCAGCGCGAAGCCGTCCGGGATCAGGCCCTTCATCTCGCTCTCGAGCCAGTTCCCGCACGGCAGCATCCCGGCCTTGGCGGCGAGGAAGCGCTTCTGCGACCCGATGTGGTCGTACTGCGCGGTGCCCGTCGCGAGCAGGCCGCGCTTGGCGAGTTCACCGACCGCGGCGATCGCCCGGGTCACGTTCTCGTCCTTCCAGGCGCCGTCCTCGAGGTTGTCGATCCGCTTGGTCACGTCCGGTCCACCGGTCTTGGCGGCCAGCGTCAGTACCAGCTCGAGCAGGTAGTACGGGTGCGTGCCCGCGTAGATGAACGGCCCGAGCCCGGCCGCCTTCATGTCGGCGCCCAGCGCCAGCAGGTCCGGCCAGGTCTGCGGTACCTGCCAGCCGTTGCGCTGGAACAGGCCGGCCGAGTACCAGATCCCGTACACGGTCGAGATGTAGTTGATCGTGCGCTGCGTCCCGTCGAAGCTGCCCGCGTCCAGCATGTCGGGCAGCAACTGGTCCTTCACCTTCGCCGACTGGTTGTCCCACGACGGCGCGTCCAGCAACTGCGCGAGGTCGGCGAGCTGGCCGTCCTTGATCAGCCGGCCGAGCTCCAGCTTCTGGTCGCCGGTGGACAGGACGACGTCCGGCGGCGTCCCGGTCGCGAACCGCGGCATCAGCTCGTCCGCCAGCTGCGTCGTCAGCTTCGGCGTGATCGTCGCGGCCGCGTACTTCTTCCGGTACGCCGCCGCGGCGAACCCGCCGTACTCCTCGGTGACGACCACGTCGACCGGAGCGCTCCCGTTCACGGTGAACGGATTCTCCGGCGACACGGCCGGTGCGACCGGGGCCTTGGAGCACCCGCTCAGCAGCGCACCGGCCAGCGCCCCCTGCAGTAAGGTCCTGCGTCTAAGCACGCAGGCAGGCTAGTACGTCGAGGTGGCGTCAGGCGGTACGCCGGATCCGGCCGGCGTACCGCGCCTCCAGTGCGTGGTTGTGCTCGTCACCGCCCGGGATGTTCGCGGACAGGTACACCGGAGGCGTCTCACCGGCGTCGGTCATCCGGCGCAGTACCTCGGCGACCAGCAGCTGGGCGATCAGCGCGGCGGTGATCGACGACACCGCGCAGACCTTGCCGGCACCACCGGGCAGGTCCAGGACGGAGTCGCCGTACGGCGCGTGGTTGTCGAGCACCACGTCCGCGAAGTCGATCAGCTTCTTGCCGGACGGGTGCCGGGACTCCATCCCGCCGGTGTGCTGCAGCGAGGTGATCGCGATCAGCGGGTGCCCGTGCTCCTTGGCCACGCTGGCCAGCTCGACGATCGAGCCGTTGACGCCCGAGTTCGACGCGATGATGAACATGTCGCCCTCGCGGGCCGCGGACAGCTCGTACAGCTTCCGGGAGTACTGCGGGTCCCGCTCGAGCTCGGCGCTGCGCAGCAGCTCCGGCGGCTCGCCACCCAGCAGCACCAGGTCGCGCAGCGCGATCCGGTTGGTGGCGATCAGGCCACCAGCGCGGCCGGCGATCTCCATCGCGAGCGCCTCGGAGTGCCCGGAGCCGAACGCCTGGATCACCCCGTTCGCGCGCAGCGACGCGGTCATCAGGTCGGCACCGGCCTGGATCGGGCCGTCGATCTGCTCGGTCACCGCGGCCAGGATCGGCGTCAGGGTCTGCACATACGCCTGCGCGCTCACGCCGGCCGTGTCCCCCGTGTTACTGCTGGCCATCAGCGGCCCACCCCTCGAGTGATCTGCTCGCACCCGACACTCCTGGTGCCGACAAATGCGCAAGTTTGCGGTTTGCTGGACAGAACTTTTCTCAACTCGCAGCTAAAGTCAAGGCTCATCCGTGTGATCTCCCCAATCGGGACCGTTGCGTAAGCAGTTTGGAGCATGGCGTATGTCGGACGAACTGGTCCTGGGCGGGGACCTCGGCGGCACCTCCACCCGGATCGTGATCGCGGACTCCGAAGGCAACGTAGTCGGCCGCGGCGCCGCCGCGGGCGGAAACCCGACCAGCCATCCGGCAAGCGCGGCGGCCAACTTCGGCCAGGCGCTTCACAGCGCGCTCGCCGGACTGGACGCCGGCGCGGTCAGGTCGGCGGTCGTCGGGATGGCCGGCGGGGTTGCCCTGCAGCGGCCGGAAGTCGCCGCCCAGTTCGAGGCCGCGTGGACCGGCGCCGGGCTGAGGTCGGCGCCGCAGTACATCGGGGATCTCGAGGTCGCCTTCGCCTCCGGTACGCCGGAACCGGACGGGACCGTGCTCATCGCGGGGACCGGGAGCAACGTCGGGCTGGTCCGCAACCACCAGCTGCAACGGACCGCCGGCGGGCACGGGTGGCTGCTCGGCGACGACGGGTCCGGCTTCTGGCTCGGCCGGGAGGCGGTCCGCAGTGTGCTGGAGCTGCTGGATCTCCGGGAGCCGCTGGGGCTGCTCGGACAGGCCGTCGTACAGGCGATCCTGCCCGGTCGGGACGAGAATGCTGCTGCACCACGTGAAGGATACGACGCGCTGCGTGACCTCCTGGTGATGACCGTGAACAGCCGGCCACCGGTCATGCTCGCGGAGTTGGCGCCGACGGTCATCTCGGCGTACGCCCAGCACGACGAGACTGCGCAGATGCTGGTGAAACGCGCAGCCGAACTGCTCACGGAGACGGCCGCGCGCCTCAAGACCACGTCGGACATCGGCCCGATGGTGCTGGCCGGCAGCGTCGCGGGCGAGTCCTCACCGGTCGGCCAGCTCATCCGCGAACACTTCGCCGGCGACGTCCGCACCGCCCAGGACGGCGTAGGCGGCGCCACCTGGCTGGCACTTGCCGCCCTGAACCCCGCCCTGGCCACCCCCCAAACCCACGCCCGCCTCGTCTGACCCCTCCGCCGCCTTACGCCACGACTCGGCGGTCAGGCCGAGACCGGGCGGACCTCGACGGCGTAGAACTCGGCCTCGGGGATGGTGGCGGCTACCTCCTCGGCGCGGTCCTGGCCGGCGACGTCGATCAGGAAGACGCCGGCGAGTTGCTCCTTCGCCTCGGAGTACGGGCCGTCGGTGGTGGCGCGGACGCCTTCGCGGACCCGGACCACCCGGGTCTTCGCCGGCGGATCGAGCGGTACGGCGGTGATCAGCTCGCCGCTCGCCTCCAACTCGTCGAGCAGCTTGTCGAGCTGCGCCGTCAACGCCTCCCGGGCCTTCTTCGGAAGCGCCCTGCCCTCCTCGGTGTGCAGGAACGACGGGTGGCCCCAGGTGATCGGGTTGCTGTGGATCATCAGCAGGTACTTCATGTCCGGATGTCCTTTCGGAACAGGTGACTGGATCTTCGCAGCAGAGGTCGGAAGCGCCCGCCGGTTCTCGACATTTCGGCAACTTAGGCTGACCCCCATGGACGAGATCGACTTCCGGCTCGCGGACGGCCGGGTTCTGCACGGGTACGACAGCGCGCCGGGCGCCGCCGACCGGCTCGCCGTGGTCTGGCACCACGGGACGCCGAACCTCGGTACGCCGCCCGCACCGCTGGCCGCGGCGAGCGAGCGGCTCGGGATCCGGTGGATCTCGTTCGACCGGCCCGGGTACGGCGGATCCACGGCCGCGCCGGGCCGGACGGTCGCCGACGTCGCGGCCGACCTGACCACGGTCCTGGACACGCTCGGCCTCGGATCGGTCGCCCAGCTCGGGTATTCCGGCGGCGGCACGTACGCGCTCGGCGCCACCGCCCTGCTCGGCGACCGGGTCACCGCGGTCGCCACCCTCGCCGCGATCGCGCCGTACGACGTTTCCGGCCTCGACTGGTACGACGGGATGATCCCGTCGGGTGTCGCGTCACTCCGGTCCGCGGCGGCCGGCCGGGACGCGCGGCTGCGGAACGAGGAGGTCGAGTACGACCCGGAGTTCACCGAGACCGACCTCGCGATGTTCGGCGGCCCGTGGGGCTGGCTCGGCTCGATCGTCGGCGACAAGGCGATGCCGAACGGCCCGGACGGCGCCGTCGACGACGACTGCGCCTACGTCCTCCCGTGGGGCGCCGACCCGGCCGCCATCACCGCCCCCACCCGCCTCGTCCACGGCACGGCCGACCGCATCATCCCCAGCTCCCACGCCGAATGGCTGGCGGCCCACATCCCGTCCGCCACCCTCGACCTCCACGAGGACCTCAGCCACATCACCATCCTCAACCAGTCCGAACAAGCCCTCACCTGGCTGCACGACCACTGATCAGTTGGCCAGCAGGTGCCGAGCCCGGGGTGGCTCGAGGGCGAGGTCGGCGGCAGCCTGGTACAGCTCGGCGTCCGCTCCGGTGATGCGCTCGTTGTGCTGGCGCAGATGCTCCGACCAGCTGGCGACCTCGAACAGCTCGACGTACAGGTCCGGAGTGCTCACATCCCGGTACGTCGACCAGCGGCGGGCGCCGGTGCGCTGCCGCGAGACGCCGACCTTCGCGAGGGCCGCCCGGAACTGCTCGGCGTTCTCCGGCGGGACGTGGTACGAGACCTCGACCAGCACCGGCCCGGCCCGCGGGTCGAGGTCCTCCTCGCCGTCGGCCAGGATGCCGATCTCCGGCTCCGGCCACGGCTGCGCGACGGCCCGGTCCAGCTCGCCGGTCCGCGGGTGCAGCGGCAGCACCGCCAGCGAGGCGGCGCCGATCAGCAGCACGATCCCTGACATCAGCAGCGTCGCCGATGCGCCGAGTGCCGCCGCGAGCAGACCCCAGATCAACGCGCCGACGCCCTGGCCGCCGAGGAAGACCATCAGGTAGACGGCGAGCGCCCGCGCCCGGACCCAGGCCGGCAACGCCAATTGCAGCGTCGTGTTCAACGTCGACAGCCCGCCGAGCCACCCGGCGCCCGCGACCACCAGCAGCACCGCCACGATCGTTGCATTGTGCAACAATGCGACGGCCAGGACGCCGATCGCGTAGGCGACGGTCGCGCAGCCCAGCAGCGTGTTCCGCCCGAGCCGCGCACGGATCGGCTTGAGCAGTACGGCTCCCCCGACCGCACCCAGCCCTAGCGCCGCGAGGAGTACGCCGTACCCGGTCGAACCGAGGCCGAGCCGGTTCACGGCCGCCACCGGGAGCAGGCCCCACAGCGCGGAGGCCGGGAGTACGAACACCATCGCGCGCAGCAGGATCCGCCGTACGCCGGGCGCGTACGCGACGTACCGCAGACCCGCGCGGAGGGCGGGCAGCATCGGTTCGCCGGCAGCTGCGACGGCGGCCGGACGGCGCCAGCGCAGCAGCGCGACCAGGATCGCCAGGTACGAGACGGCGTTCACCGCGAACACCACCGCCGGGCTGCTGAGACCGAGCAGGAAGCCCGCCAGAGCCGGTCCGATCGCCCGTGCGAGGTTCACGTTCAGGCTGTTCAGCGCCGCTGCCTCGGGGAGCTCCGAGCGCGGGACGAGTTCCGGCTGGATCGCCTGCCAGGCGGGGCTGGTCAGCGCCTGGCAGGCGCCGAGCACGAACGTGATCGCGATCAGCGCGGTCGGTGTCAGCAGACCGCCGGCGCTCAGCGCCGCGAGGCCGCCCGCGACGATCGCCATCGCCAGCGTCGCCAGGGCGATCAACCGCCGCCGGTCGAGGACATCGGCGAGTACGCCCGCGGGCAGAGAGACGAACAGCACCGGGAGCAGGCTCGCGGCCTGGACGATCGACGCCAGTGCGGCGGCGTTCGGCTGGTGGACGACGGTCCACTGGGCGCCGACGGACTGCATCCAGCTGCCGACGTTCGACCCGAGCTGCGCCAGCCACAGCGCCCGGAAGACGCCCCGGCGGAGCGGCGCCCACGCGGACGACTTCTCGACGGTCATGAGGCATCGTACGAGCCGGACATTCCAAGCAATGGCTTGACATTGGATTCAGGGCGGCGCATATTCCAAGCATGTCTTTGGAGAAGGATCCGCGCAGGGCCCGGTTGCTGGACGATCCGTTGGCGATCCGGGCGATGGCGCATCCGGTGCGGCTGGATCTGTTGTCGCTGCTCGGGCGGGAGGGGCCGATGACCGCGGCGGACGCGGCGCGGCAGTTGGGGATCAGTCAGGCGCTGGCGTCGCACCACCTGCGGCAGCTCGCGAAGTACGACTTCGTGGAGCCGGCGCCGGGCAAGGACAACCGGGAGCGGCCGTGGCGGCAGGTGTCGACGTCGCAGACCTGGGGGGACGCGATGAAGACGCCGGACGGCGCCGCGGCCGCCGAAGTACTCGAGCAGTTGATGGCCGAGCGCGCGCTGGACGCGCTGGCGAAGTGGCAGCAGCACCGCCCGGTCGCCGACCCGGTCTGGCGGGACAACTCCGGCATCAGCCAGACCGGGATCTACCTGACCGGCGCGGAGCTCGCCGAGGTCGTTGGCCAGATCAACGATCTGCTGCAGCGCTGGGTCGACGAACGGCCGATCGACGACAAGTCCACCCGTCCACCGGGCAGCCGGTACGTCTCGTTCACCCAGATCGTCACGATCACCCCGGAGGAGTAGGACATGAAGGACTTGTGGGGCGTCCTTGCCCGGCAGCGTGACTACCGCCTGCTGCTCAGTGCCGGGCTGATCTCGCTGGTCGGTGACTGGTTGCTGCGGACCGGTCTCGCGTTCCAGGTGTACGTGCTGACCGGGTCGACGCTCGCCTCCGGTGGGCTGCTGCTGGCATCGTTCCTGCCCGCCGTACTGCTCGGCTCGTTGGCCGGCGTCTTCGTCGACCGGTGGAGCCAGCGGACGACGATGATCGTGACGAACGTGCTGAACGCCGTCGTCCTGCTCCCGCTGATCGCCGTACACAGCGCGAACCTGATCTGGATCGTGTACGCCGTGGTGCTCGCGCAGAGCTGCCTGCAACAGTTCTTCACACCCGCGGAGCAGTCACTCGTACCGCTGCTGGTGAACCCCGACCAACTGGTCACCGCGAACGCGCTGAACAGCCAGATCCGCGACCTCGCGCGGCTGATCGGCGCGGCGCTCGGCGGCGTACTCGCGGCCGCCGGCGGCCTCACCCTGCTCGCGCTCGGGGACGCCGCCACGTTCCTGATCGCGGTGGTCCTGGTCGCCGGGATACGGCACCGGCGGGATCGGCCGGCCAAGGACGAGGAGTCGGCGGGCGGCGCGATCCGGCGGTTGAAGGAGGAGTGGACTGAGGGGTTGCGGCTGTGCGTCGCGGGGTCGGCGATGCGGTTGTTCTTCGTGTTCTGCCTGGTCACCGGGGTCGGCGAAGGGGTGATGAGCACGCTGTTCGCGCCGTTCGTGAGCGCCGAGCTCGGCGGCGACGGGAAGGTGTACGGGCTGATCGTGTCCTCCCAGGCGATCGGCGGAATCGTCGGCGGACTGGTCGCGGCCGCGATCGGTTCCCGGCGGCCGGCCGCGACGCTCTGGGGAATCGGTGCACTCGCGTTCGGACTGATCGACACCGCGATGTTCCTGTCCCCGCTGGTGTCGGCCAGCGTGATCCCGGCGTTCGTCTGCATGATCGTCGTCGGCCTGCCCGGCGCGCTCACGCTGGCCGGGATGATGACCGTGTTCCAGAACCTGACCGTGGACGGCACCCGCGGCCGGATCTACGGCGCGGTCGGCGCCGCCGAGAGCGTCGCGGTGCTGATCGGTATCGCCGGCGCCGGCTTCCTCGGCGACACCGTCGGCATCATCCCGGTGCTGGTCTTCCAGGGCCTCGGGTACGTCGTGGGCGGCGCGGTCGTGCTCAGTCGGCGGCGGGCGCTGGAGCTCCGGGTTGTTCCTCAGCCGGTGTGACCAGGTGCAGGCGGACCCGGGCGACGCGACGGCCGTCCATCTCGGTGACGGTCAGCGTGTAGGCGTCCAGGCGAACCTCGTCGCCGGTCGACGGGACCTTCCCGAGGCGGGCGGCGAGGAACCCGCCGACGGTCTCGTACGGGCCGTCGGGCAGCTCGATCGTGGTCGCGTCGGCGAAGTCGTCCAGATTCAGCAGGCCGTCCATCTCCAGGTCGCCACTCCCCAGCCGGGTGGTCTCGGCGGGCTCCTCGTCGTACTCGTCCTTGATGTCGCCGATGAGTTCCTCGACCAGGTCCTCGAGCGTCACGATGCCCGCGGTACCGCCGTACTCGTCGAGCACGATCGCCAGGTGCGTACTGCGGCGGCGCATCTCGGTCAGCGTAGGCAGCAACTTGGCGGTGTCCGGCAGCATCAGCACGTCCCGGGCCAGGTCGCCGACCCGCACCGAGCGGGTCGCGACGGCCGGGTCGAACAGGTCCCGGACGTGCACGAAGCCGACGATGTCGTCGGCCGAGCCGTTCATCACCGGATACCGCGAGTGCGGCCGCTCGGCGGCGAACTTGACCGCCTTGTACGCCGGCATCTCGGCGTCCAGGAAGTCCACCTCGGTCCGCGGCAGCATCAGCTCGCGGAGCTGCCGGCTGCCGGCCTCGAAGACGTCGTCGACGATCTTCCGCTCCTCCTCGCCGAGCGACTCGCTCGCGGTGACCAGGTCGCGGAGCTCCTCCTCGCTCATCACCTCGCGGTTCGCGTTCGGGTCGCCGCCGAGCGCGCGGACCACCAGGTCGGTGGACCTCGAGAGCAGCCAGATCACCGGCCGGGCGCCGGAGGCGATCCGGTCCACCATCGGGCCGAGGGCGAGCGCGAAGCCCTCCGCACGCTGCAGCGCCAGGCGTTTCGCGGCCAGCTCGCCGATCACGATCGAGACGTAGGAGATGCAGATCGTGATCAATATCAGCGCGAGGGTGTTCGCCAGCGACTGCGGGAGGCCGAGGTTGCGCAGGTGCGGGGCCAGGCTGTCGGCCAGGGTCGCGCCACCGAAGGCGGCGGACAGGAACCCCATCAGGGTCACGCCGATCTGCACGGCGGACAGGAACCGGTTCGGGTTGGCGGCCACCCGGGCGACGGTCTCGCCGCGCTTGCCGCGATGGGACAGGGCCTTCAGCTGGCTCTCCCGCAGTGACACGAGGGCCATCTCGGCGGCGGCGAAGACGCCACCGATCAGCACGAAGACCAGGATCAGAACGATGTTCAGCAGCAGGGAGTCGTTCATGGGTCGGGTGTCCTAGCGCCCTCTCGTCAGACCACGAGAGGGCGGGCGTTGGGCGTAGTCGTCCATTTATCTACTCTACCGGCGGCGGGTATCACGATGCATGTTCGAGTTTGTTGGTTTACGATGATTCCTGGCCGGACGCGTCGTACGGCCGGGAAGGTCACACGATGAACACACCGCGCGGTGTCCGCCGTACCGACACCACTCTGTCGGACGGCCGTGAGCTGATCTACTACGACCCGGCCGACGCGCCGGCCCGGGTTCCGCTCGCGGACACCCGCGGCCTGCCCGCCCCGCAGCCACAGGTGGAGCTGCGGACGGACCCGCTGACCGGGGACGTGATCACCTACGCCACGCACCGGAACACCCGGACCTACCTGCCGCCGGCCGACCAGTGCCCGCTGTGCCCGAGCAAACCCGGCAACCCGACCGAGATCCCGGACCACGACTACAACGTCGCCGTGTTCGAGAACCGGTTCCCGTCCTTCGCCGGCCCCGGGCGGACCGAGGTCGTGTGCTTCACCAGCGACCACAACGGCTCGTTCACCGGCCTGTCGCAGGGCCAGGCGCGGCTGGTCGTCGACACCTGGGCCGACAGGACCGCCGAGCTGAGCGCCCGCGACGACGTCGAACTGGTGTTCCCGTTCGAGAACCGCGGCCGCGAAATCGGTGTCACGCTGAGCCACCCGCACGGCCAGCTGTACGCGTACCCGTTCGTGCCGCCGCGGATGCAGACCCTCCTGCGGCAGGCCCGCAAGCACCAGGAGGTTGCCGGCAGCAACCTGTTCGCCGACGTACTGGCCGCGGAGCGCAAGGAAGGCACCCGCGTGATCGGGGAGAACGGCAACTGGACCGCATTCGTCCCCGAGGCCGCCCGCTGGCCGGTCGAGGTGCACCTGTACCCGCATCGCCAGGTCGGCGGCATCGACGAGCTGTCCGTCGGCGAGCGCGACGACTTCGCCGAGCTGTACCTGGACGTCCTGCAGCGTCTCGACGGCCTGTACGGCGAGCCGCTGCCGTACATCGCCGCCTGGCACCAGGCCCCGGTCCGGGTCGACCGCGAGCTCGGCTACCTGCACCTGGAGGTGTTGTCGATCCGGCGTGCCAAGGACAAGATCAAGTACCTGGCCGGCTCCGAGTCCGGCATGGGCGCGTTCATCAGCGACACCCGGCCGGAAGACGTGGCCGAGACCCTGCGGAAGGTTGGCTCGTGAGCTTCACGGATGTTTTCGGTACGGCGCCGGACGGCAGCTGGCGGGCGCCCGGACGGGTCAACCTGATCGGCGAGCACACCGACTACAACGACGGGCTCGTCCTCCCGATCGCGCTGCCGAACCAGATCGTGGTGACCGCGTCGAAGCGGACCGACGGCCGGATCGCGGTCGCCTCGGCCGGGCACCGGGGCGTCACCGAGTTCGCGATCGGCGAGCTGGCGCCCGGATCGGTCGGCGACTGGGCGGCGTACCCGGCCGGCGCGGCCTGGATCCTGCGCGAGTCCGGCTACCCGATCGGCGGCGCGAACCTGCGGTTCGAGTCCGACCTGCCGTCCGGCGCCGGCCTGTCCTCGTCGGCGGCCCTGCTCTGCGCGACGCTGGCCGCGCTGCTCGGCCTGCACGACCTGGAGGTCGACCCCGCGGAGGTCGCGCGGCTCGCCCAGAAGGCCGAGAACTCGTACGTCGGCGCGCCGGTCGGACTGATGGACCAGATGGCGTCGATGTGCTGCACCGCGGGGCACGCGCTGTACTTCGACATCCGCGCGATGTCCACCTCGCAGATCCCGTTCGACCCGCCGGCCGACGACCTGGCGTTGCTGGTCGTCGACGTGAAGGCGCCGCACCGGCACGTCGACGGCGAGTACGCCGCGCGCCGGAAGAGCTGCGAGCAGGCCGCCGCCGAGCTCGGCGTACCGGCGCTGCGGTCGATCGCGTTCGAGGACCTGGACGCTGCACTGGCACGGTTGTCGGACGACGTCGTACGGCGCCGGGTGCGGCACGTGGTGACGGAGATCCGGCGGGTCGAGGACGCGGTCGCGCTGATGCACGCCGGGAAGCTGCGCGAGGTCGGGCCGCTGTTCACCGCGTCGCACGCGTCGCTGCGGGACGACTTCGAGATCACGGTTCCGGAGCTGGACGTCGCGGTCGACACCGCGCTGGCGGCCGGCGCGCTCGGCGCCCGGATGACCGGTGGCGGATTCGGCGGCTGCATCATCGCGCTGGTCGAGGCGTCCGCGGCGGACGCCGTACTGTCCGCGATCGAGAAAGCCTTTGCGGAACACGGTTTCACGGCCCCGAGCTCACTGGCGGCGACGCCGTCGGCGGGCGCGTCCCGGGTGAGCTGAGGCGGCGTCGCAGCAGCGGGGCGAAGGCGACGGTCGCGGCCAGTTGGAGCAGGCCCATCACGAGGTACGGCGTGCGCAGGCCGGTGTGGTGGGCAAGGAACCCGGCGCCGACGGCACCGAGCGGGGCGGCGCAGATCGCCACCATCCGGTAGACGGCCGTCACCCGGCCGAGCAGCTCCGGCGGGACGATGCGCTGCCGCAGGGTGATCGTGACGACGTTCCACCAGGTACCGCCCAGACCCAGCAGCACCGCGCCGGGGATCACCACCGCGAGGTTCGTGGCCAGGCCGAAGCCCACGGTCGCGACGCCCATCAGCAGCATCGCGACGATCAGGCTCGCAGCGGTCGGCAACCGCTGCGAGAACCGCGGTGCGAGCAAGGCACCGGCCACGCCGCCGACGGCATAGATCGCCACCAGCCAGCCGAAACCGGCCTGCGGCAGGTGCAGTACCTCGAGAACGTAGAGGACCAGGATCGCCAGGATGCCGGAGCCGATCGCGTTCGTCACCACCAGCATCAGGCACAGCGCTCGCAACAGCTTGTGCCGGTAGAGGTAGCCCAGTCCCGCTTTCAGCTCGCGGCCGAGGTGGCGGTCCGGTGCGGGCGCCCGGGGCGGCGCGGATCGCCGTACCAGAAAGACGAGGAGCGCGGCGACGGCGAACGAGAGCGCGTCGACCAGGATCGGTACGCCGTGGTGCAGGACGAAGAGCGCAGCGCCGGCCGGTGGGCCGAGAAAGTTGGCGAGCAGCACGAGCGACGCCTGGTGGTAGGCGTTGGCACGTTCGAGACCCGCCGCCGGGACGATCTCCGGAACGATCACCGACGAGGCGTTGTCGTAGAAGGGCGCGAGCAGACCGAGGAAGAAGCCGACGACCAGGAGCAGCGGAATACTCGCGTGCCCGGTGAGGACGGCAGCGGCGAAGACGCCGGCGGCGACGGCCCGGACGGCGTCGACGATCCACATGGTCGTCGTACGGCGCCAACGGTCGATCAGCACGCCGGACAGCAGACCGAGCAGCAGCCAGCCCACCCCCGTCACCGCTTCGCTCAGCGAGACGATCCGGGGGTCGCGGGTGATCGATGCCGCCAGCAGCGGGAGCGCACCGAGCATGATGCCATCACCGGTGAAGGAGACGGCGCCCGCGGCGAAGATGATCCAGTAAGGCCTGCCGAGTGGGTCGGCCTTCATGAAGCGATGACGAGATCACATCCGGTGTCGCGCATCGCTTTACGGGCTGCGGCCGACAGGCCGTCGTCGGTGACGATCACGTCCAGGTCGGACCAGTTCGCGAACGTGCTCAGGCCGACGGTCCCCCACTTGGTGTGGTCCGCGACCACGACCACCTCACGGCTCGCGGCGATGAACGACCGATTGGTCTCGGCCTCCATCAGGTTCGGCGTACTGAGGCCGTGCTCGGCGTCCACGCCGTGCGCGCCGAGGAACAGCAGGTCCAGGTGCAGCGACGCCAGCGCCGCGGTGGCGATCGGGCCGACCAGGGCGTCGGACGGCGTCCGGATCCCGCCGATCAGCACGACGGTACGGTCCGAGCGGCCGTTGCCGTGGAACACGTCCGCGATCCGCGCCGAGTTCGTGACGACCGTCAGGTTCTCCACCCGCAGCAGCTGCCGGGCCAGCGCGTACGTCGTCGTACCGGCGCCGATGCCGATCGCGCTGTCCGGCTGCACCCGGGTGGCGGCCTCGGCCGCGATCGCCTGCTTGGCCGCGGACTCCTGGGTCAGCTTGGCGTCGAAGCCCGGCTCGTGCGCGCTGCGCAGGCCGACCGACGTGGCGCCGCCGTGCACCTTGTGCAGCAGACCGCTGGAGTCCAGCGCGTCCAGGTCGCGGCGGATCGTCATGTCCGAGACACCGAACCGGTCGACCAGTTCGGCGACCGTGATCGCGCCCCGGCTGTTGACCTCGGCAACGATCGTGGCCTGCCGCTGGGCGGCCAGCTGGCCGCCGCGGCCGCGCGGTTCTGCTCCGGCTGCGTTCACGGAGCACAGCCTAATCGCGGAATGCCCCGCTGTCAGGGAAATCTGTTGCCCGGCCCGGTGGCAGCGCGTCACGCTGAAGCATGCGATTTCCCGAAGACGTGCCGGTACTGACCGACGACGTGGTGACGCTGCGTGCCCACCTCGCCGCCGACGTGGAGCCGGCGTACCGGATGTGCCAGGACCCGGTGATGCAGGAGTGGACCACGATCCCGGTCCCGTACCTGCACGAGCACGCCGTCGCGTACCTCACCGAGGTGATCCCGGCCGGCTGGCGGGCGAACACCTCGTGGGCGTGGGCGATCTCGTACGACGGGAAGTACGCCGGGACGATCGACCTGCGTGACGGTGAGGGCGGGGTCGGCGAGGTCGGGTTCGCGGTGTCGCCGGAGGCCCGCGGCAACGGGGTGATGACGCGGGCGCTGCGCCTCGTGGTGCGGTACGCGTTCGACTTACTGGACTGGAAACGAGTGATCTGGCGCGCGTACGTCGGGAACTTCGCCAGCCGCCGGGTTGCCTGGAAAGTCGGGTTTCGCGGACTGGTGACGATCCCGGGCGGCGGGCGCTCGCGCGGGGTCCGCAAGGACGAATGGGTGGCCACCGTCGGCCGCGACGACGACCTCGAACCGCAGGGCAACTGGTGGACGGTGCCCGTTCTGGAAGGCGACGGAATCCGTTTGCGGGAACTGCGGGAAACGGATGCGCAACGCGTCATGGAGGCGTGCGGCGACGAGCGGACACAGCACTGGTTGTCGGGCATGCCTTCGCCGTACGGGCTCGACGACGCCAAGGGGTTCATCACCAGCCGTGCGGACGCGGCGGCGAGCGGGGAGGCCGTCGCGTGGGCGATCGCGGACGCCGAGACCGACGTACTGCTCGGGAACGTCAGCGTTTTCGGGCTGAACAGCCGGATGGACAGGACGCGCGGCGAGATCGGGTACTGGATGCACCCGGACGCGCGCGGCCGGAAGGTGATGACGACCGCCGTGCAACTGGTGATGGCACACGCGTTCCGGCCGATCGAGGACGGCGGGCTGGGCCGCCGCCGGTTGATTGTGAGGTGTGCCGACGTGAACACCGCGTCCGCGCACGTTGCCGAGACCAACGGGTTCACCAAGGTCGGCGACGAGCGCCGCGCCGACCCGCGCCGGGACGGCAGCTACGACAACATGCTCACCTACGACCTGCTCTCCGACGAGTTCCTCGCCGCCGGACACCCGTTGAGGGGTTGACCCGGTTCGGCCGCAGGAGTATTGGTCACCGAGCGCAGGCAGGGATTTACGGCCGGTTGGTGTCATCCGACACCGGTTCCCCTCGCCGTTGCCCGGCCGGGCTGCTTGAATCGACGGGTGATAGATCGTGAGGAACTCGTCCGCCGTTGGCAGGCCGGGTGGTCCGTCTCGAGGGGTTGGACCACGGTTGAGGACGACAACAACGGCATTCTGATCGTCCGGGCAGGTGAGGAGAGCCGGCCGACGGAGTACGTCGTACTGGATGCCGACGGTAAACCGGAACGGGTGGAACGCGCCGCCCAGCTGGCGCTGGCCGACGGTGGTGGGCGCGGCTCGGGGTGGATCACGCTGGCCACCGACGACAAGGAGGCCCGGATCGAACAGCTGGAGGACCTCGGCCTCGAGGTCCAGCAGGACCAGGACTGGCTGATGACGATCCAGCTCTCCGAGCAGCCGGCGCTGAAACTGCACGAACGGTACGCGTTGCACGCCGAGCTCGAGGACGACCTGATCATCACCCGCGCCACGTTGCACGGCGGCGTGGTGTCCAGCGGCCGGATGGCCGTGGTCGGCGAGGACGCGGTCGCGGACCGGATCGAGACCGACCCGGCCCACCGGCGGCGCGGGCTCGGCAGCGCGGTGATGGCGTCACTGGTCGAGGCGGCCGCGGCGAAGGGTGCCAAACGCGGCATCCTGATCGCCTCCATCGACGGCCTCCGGCTGTACCGGAGCCTCGGCTGGAAGGTGATCGCGGACATCGTGATCGCCCGTTCCCGCTAGGCCGACGGCGGCTTCGGTCAATCGTTTTCTTCAGGATTCGTTAAGAGGGTTCACACCTACGTAACGGTGACCTCGCGCGTCGGTTAAGGTCGCTGTTCGGTGACCAGGGGGGACCTGGCTGTAAACCACGGGGAACGACGCGCTGTTTCGGTATCACGAAGAAACGAAGAGGATTCGCCCACCCCATGACGGATTCGCCTACCCCCCGGCGGCACCGCGGCAGTAGAAGAGCTCCCCGGCGGAGCCGCGGCCTGGTCGGCCCTGCTGTCAGCGCGCTCTCGGTGCTGGTCGCGATCGGGCCGGTGGTCTGGCTGATGTCGCACGGCAGCTCCCGTACCGACGGCGCCGCGCGGGTCGTCAACGTCGTCGAGAACAGCCGCGCCGACGACGGTACGAGCACCGAACCGATGGTCACGATCACCAAGACCTTGCCGAACGGCGCGACGACGACCGCCGTGGTGGGTCCGGCGGCCGTCGGCTCGGCGCCTACGAGCGCTTCGCCTTCGATCGGTACGTCTTCGTCCGGGACGCCTTCGTCCGGTGTGTCTGCTTCTCCTTCTTTGACTTCTTTGACGACGCCGGCCACCCCTACGGTCGGGGTCACGACCGTGACCGTGTCACCGACCGCGCCACGCAGTACCAGCGGCGCGACCGGACGGCCGAAGCCGAGCGTCCGTACGACGCCGACCGGCAGGCCGTCGAGTACGCCGACCAAGACGCGTACGACCGACCCGACCCCGAGCGACACCCCGCAGCCGCCGGTCAGCGGCGGCGGGACGAACGCCCAGGAACGACAGGTCCTCGACTACACGAACCAGATCCGCCAGCAGCAGGGCTGCGGCCCGCTGAAGCTGGACAGCGCACTCGTCGAGGCCGCCGGGAAGCACGCGTCCGACATGGTCCGCCGGCACTACATGGACCACACCAACCCCGACGGCCAGGACCCGGGTGACCGGATGAAGGCCGCCGGGTACCGCGGGTCCACCTGGGGCGAGAACATCGCCGCCGGGTACGACAGCGCGCAGAAGGTGGTCGCCGCCTGGATGCAGAGCGACGGGCACCGCAAGAACATCCTGAACTGCCGGTACACCTCGATCGGCGTCGGCTACGACCCGGGCCAGGTGCGATCCGACTACGGACCGGGCAGCTGGGTCCAGGACTTCGGCCGAAGCTGATGACTGTCATTGTCCCGAGCACACCGAATGTGGCTGAAACGTTGTCCCAAAGCCACAATGTCCGGCCGCTTGACGGCCGGTCGCGGCGGGTAGATCCGTCCTTGTCATGGTGCCGGACGTTCCTGGGGGGCTCCGGCGAGGCGGCTGGTGAGGCTCGCCTTGTTGATGAGGCACGTCTTGGGTGCGCGACTTCGAAGGGAACAACGAAATAATGTCCGAGTCCGGCAACGGCCGGTACAAGCCACGACGGAAGGCGACCCGAGCGGCCCGCTCGTCGCGTTCCGGCAACCGTCCTACTCCGCCCGCGGAATCCACACCGCCCACGCCACCGGAACCACCGCGGTACGCACCGCGCTCCAGCGACGAGTCCCCCTTCTGGGCAAACGCCCCCAAGGGCGGTACGGAGTCCCCGTTCTGGGCCGGCAGCAACCAGTCCCGCCCCGCCACACCCCAGTACGCCCCCCGAGGCGCCC
>NZ_DASRVN010000028.1:0-4269 GCF_035655035.1 Kribbella sp.
GACTGCCGCACAGATCGCCGCGCGGGCCACGACGGACGAGCTTCAGCGACGACTCCTCGAGACTCCGATCGCCGCCGCGACCGAACGGACCCTGCTGGTGAATGAAGGACGCACAATGGGCCGCGAGTTCCCGCTGCCCGCTCAGACCCGAGTGTTCGTCGTCGCCAACCAGAAGGGTGGCGTCGGCAAGACCACCACGACGGTGAACGTCGCGGCCGGCCTCGCGCTGTACGGCGCGAAGATCCTCGTCATCGACCTGGACCCGCAGGGCAACGCGTCGACCGCCCTGGGCATCGAGCACGCCGAAGGTACGCCGGGCGTGTACGAGGCGGTCATCGAGGGCGAGCCGCTCAGCAAGCTGATCCAGCCGTGTGCCGAGCACCCCGGCATCCAGGTGATCCCGGCGACGATCGATCTGGCCGGTGCCGAGATCGAGCTCGTCAGCCTGGTCGCCCGCGAGAGCCGGTTGAAGAGCGTCCTCGAGGCCTACCTGGCCGAGACCGAGGCCGCGGGGGAGAAGTACGACTACGTCTTCATCGACTGCCCGCCGTCGCTCGGCCTCCTGACGGTGAACGCGCTGACCGCCGCCCGCGAGGTCCTGGTCCCGATCCAGAGCGAGTACTACGCGCTCGAGGGGCTGTCCCAGCTCCTCCGGCACATCGACATGGTGAAGTCGCACCTGAACCCCGGGCTCGACGTCTCGACGATCCTGCTGACCATGTACGACGCCCGCACGAAGCTGGCCGGCGAGGTCGCGGCCGAGGTACGAGGACACTTCAAGGACGCCGTACTGCGGACCGCGGTGCCGCGCTCGGTGCGTATCTCGGAGGCGCCGAGCCACGGGCAGACGGTGCTCGCGTACGACCCGGCCTCGGCCGGCGCGCTGTCGTACCTGGAGGCCTCCCGCGAGATCGCCATGCGGAACAACGCGTGAGAGGGTGTCAGACACCCCTCTGACGACCTGTCGTGACAGGCGGCCGTTCCACGTGAAACGGTTGCGTCGTGTGGCACCGTTTCACGTGGAACGGGACACGGGGGTCGAAGTACGCGTGATGGCACCCGGTTGGCGTTGTGATAGGTCAGCAGTAGCTCAGCAGGATGTCGAACTCGAGGGAGCGCGATGAACACCCGACTCGGACGCGGACTTGGTGCGCTGATCCCCAGCTCGCCGGCCCCTGGCACCACGACCCTCGGCAGCAAGTCGAACTCGATCCCGGGCGCACCCCCGGTCCCGACGCCAGCTGAGCCGCAGGCTTCGTCAGGGCCGGAGCTCGCCGCGGTCCCCGGCGCGTCGTTCGCCGAGATCGAGGTCGACAAGATCACGCCGAACCCGAAGCAGCCGCGGTCCGTGTTCGACGAGGACGCGATGGACGAGCTGGTGCACTCGGTCAAGGAGATCGGTCTGCTACAGCCGATCGTGGTCCGGCGGCTCGAGGACGACAAGTTCGAGCTGGTCATGGGTGAGCGGCGGTGGCGTGCGACGCAGGCGGCCGGGCTGACCACGATCCCGGCGATCGTCCGGGACACGTCGGACGACGCGATGCTGCGCGACGCCCTGCTGGAGAACCTGCACCGCAGCCAGCTGAACCCGCTCGAAGAGGCGGCGGCGTACCAGCAGATGCTCGACGACTTCGGCTGTACGCAGGAAGTCCTGGCGACCCGGATCGGCCGCTCGCGACCGCAGATCTCCAACACGCTGCGGCTGCTGAAGCTGCCGGCGTCGGTTCAGCGGCGCGTTGCCGCCGGCGTACTGTCGGCCGGTCATGCGCGGGCGCTGCTCGGCCTTCCGAGCGGGGATGCGATCGAGCGGCTGGCGCAGCGGATCGTCGCCGAGGGACTCTCGGTCCGTACCGTCGAGGAGATCGTCGCGCTCGGCGACATGAACGGCGACGACACCACCGCGCCCCGTCGACGCAACAAGCCGGTCGCACCGCGACTGGTCGATCTCGCCGACCGGCTGTCGGATCGGTTCGAGACCCGGGTGAAGGTCGACCTCGGGAAGACCAAGGGCAAGATCACCGTCGAGTTCGCGTCGCTGGACGATCTCGAGCGGATCGTCACGCTGATGGATCCGAACAAGCAGAACGAGTCCTGACAAGTCCGACACGCCGGAACAGAGCCTCGATTCTGCGGCCGGAGGGCCGGGAATCACAAGGATGTAAGTCGCCCGCGGCGGCTTAGGATGGCGCTCAGCGAGGTAGTTCGTAGTTCGAAGTACAGGGCTATCTCGCTAAGGTGATTTGTCGACAAAGTCATCTACGGACTTTCGGGCAATGTTTCATGTGAAACATTGCGGGTCGCCACGATCAGGTAGGTGGCGGGGAGCGCCGAAGCTGCCGGGTCGAGGCCGGGATAGCTGTCCGGGTCCGGAGCTTCCTGGAAGCTGGTCAGAGTGAGGCCGGCCTTGAGGAGAGCGGTGATGACGTCGCTCGGCGGCCAGATGAAGGCCTTGAAGGCAGGAGCGTCCGGATTGTCGCGGGCGCCGGTCGGACGCTTGGCGTTGTCGACGGCGGCGAGCGGAGTGCTGCGACCGAAGTAGTCGGCGATGACCTCGAGCTGGTTCGGGCCACGGACCGCGAGGGTCTCCCAGGCCGGATGATGTTCGGCGATCAGGACCGAACCGCCGGGAGAGAGGCGGGCGGCGACCGACTCGGCGAAGACGTCGAGATCCGGGAGCCAGCAGACGGCGCCCCAGCTCAGGTAGATGAGATCGAAGCCGGTCAGTGACGGGGGCAGCGCGAGCATGTCGGCGCGGACGAAGTCGGCCGGAATCCCTGTCGCCGCCGACTTCTCGATCGCCATCGCGAGCGCGACCTCGGAGATGTCGACGCCGGTGACCGAGGCGCCGAGCTGTGCCCAGGAGAGGACCTCGTCGCCGCACGAGCAGGCGAGGTGCAGGACCCGCCGGCCACGGACATCGCCCGCCGCGGCGAGTTCCTCCGCCGTGAGGGTGGAGCCGCCGGCGGTGAAGAACGACACGGGCTCGCCGGGGCGGGCGTGGTGGATCTGGTTCCAGCTGGCGCGGTTCGACTCCGTGATGTCCTGCAGCATGCGGCCGAGGCTAGGGCCGCGGGACGCGGCAGTACAACGGGATTAGCGGCCGAGGAGCTCGTGCGACGTCTTGCGCTCGGCGTAGAACGACAGGAACGGGATCGTGCCGGCCAGCGCCATCAGGACGAGCCGCGGGAACGACCAGCGCACCCGGCGGAACAGGTCGAAGGTCAGCAGCAGGTACACGACGTACAGGAAGCCGTGCAGCGGGCCGATGACGTTCATGGCGCCCGGGTTGTCGCCGAAGTACTTCAGCGGCATCGCGAGGAACACCAGCAGGAGCAGCATCACGCCCACCACGTACGCGATCACGCGGTACCGGGTCAGCGCGCCACGGACGGCCGGGGTGATCGGCTTCGCGGAGGTGGCGGGGTCGGCAGAGGAAGTCACGCTGAAACGGTACCGCTTGGCTCCACGCGCTTTCCGCCCCGGTCACCCTCGGCCGCACCCGACCCCGCGTTCTCGGCACCCTCACCAGCATCTGCATCAGTGTCGCCGTCAGGGGAGCGGTGGGCGTCCAGCACCATGCGGGCCCACATCCACAGGGTGAAGGCGGCGAAGATCCACCACTGGAAGGCGTACGCCACGTTCCGCAGGCCGGCGTGATCGGTGGGCGGTGGCGGCGGTACGACGGCAGCGGGCGCGGGCGACGTACCGGCCGGCGAGGTCTGTACGACGAACGCGTCGTACACCCGGTACTTCACCAGGTGCACGATCGTCGGGATCCGCAGCGTCGACAGCACACGCCCCTTCGCCGCGTCGCCCGACGAGTCCTCGGCCTCCGACGCGACCACGGCCCCGGTCAACGACGCCGGCCCAATCGGAGCCTTGGCGGCGGCGTCGGTCACCGACGGGACCCAGCCGCGGACAACCATCACCGCGTCCGACTCCGAGAGCCTCAGCGGCGTCACCACCCAGAACCCCTGCCGCCCGCCCTGCAACCGGTCCGCGACGAAGACCTGGTCCGCGGTCGGTCCCCAGGTGCCGTCGATCGTCACCTGCCGACCGACCGCCTTGGCCGGCAGACCCTCGTCGACCGAGAACAACGACTGCAAGGGAACAGGAGCCGCAGCAGCTCGGTGCGCCGTAGCGGCGGCCGTCTTCGACTCGTAGACGCCGAGCTGCCAGACCCCCATCGCGGTCATCACACCCGCGATCACCAGCGCAAGGGCAAGCAGCCCGAGCCACCGCGGCTGGACAGCTGTCCGCCAGAGCGGC
>NZ_DASRVN010000029.1:0-13871 GCF_035655035.1 Kribbella sp.
GAACGGTGCCGGCAAGACCACGACCGTGGAGACCTGTGAGGGCTTCCGGCGCCCGGATTCGGGCCGCGTCCGGGTGCTCGGCCTGGACCCGCTCGCCGACCACGACGAGCTGATGCCGAAGATCGGCATGATGCTCCAGGAGGGCGGCGCCTGGTCCGGCGTCCGGGCGGTCGAGATGCTCCGGTACGTCGCGACCCTGCACACGCATCCGCTCGACGTCCCCGCGCTGGTGGAGCGGCTGGACCTCGGCAGTTGCGGGCGGACGCCGTACCGGAGGCTCTCCGGCGGGCAGAAGCAGCGGCTGTCGTTCGCGCTGGCGATCGTCGGTCGCCCGGAGCTGGTGTTCCTCGACGAGCCGACCACCGGCCTGGACCCGCACGGCCGGCGGGAGATCTGGCAGCTGATCCGGGACCTCCGCGGCGATGGTGTCACCGTCGTACTGACGACACACGCGATGGACGAGGCCGAGCAGCTGTCCGACCAGGTGCACGTCGTGTCCGCCGGCAAGGTGATCGCGTCCGGTACGCCGGACTCGCTCACCGAACACCACACCCAGTCCCTCGAGGACGTCTTCCTCGAACTCACGTCACCCCGGGACGACCAATGACGACCTACGCACCGCAGCCGGGTAGTGCGCCCTGGGCACAGAAGGTGGTCTCGCACACCCGGATGGAGTTCAAGCTGCTCGTCCGGAACGGCGAACAGTTGCTGCTGGCCCTGGTCATCCCGGTCGGCGTCCTGCTGCTGCTCGGCGCGACCGGCCTCGGCGACCGCCTGCCGCTCGGCGGCGGCCGCCCGATCGACGAGGCGGTCCCCCGCGTGCTCGCGCTCGCGGTCCTGTCCTCGTCCTTCACCTCGCTGGCGATCGCCACCGGCTTCGAACGCCGGTACGGCGTGATCAAACGCCTCGGCGCCTCCCCGTTGTCCCGCACCGGCCTGCTGGCGGGCAAGATCGGCGCGGTCCTGATCGTCCAGCTGATCCAGCTCGCCGTCCTGATCGGCACCGGGTTCGCCCTCGGCTGGAAACCGGTCGGCGGATTCACCGCCGTCTTCGGCGTCATCCTCACCGTGCTGTGCGGTACGGCGGCCTTCGCCTCGCTCGGCCTACTGATGGCCGGCGTACTGCGGGCGGAGGCGACGCTGGCGGCCGCCAACCTGCTGTACCTGCTCCTGCTGGTGGGCGGCGCGATCATGACGCCCGTCGACGAGTACCCGCACGGCATGCAGGCCGTCGTCCGGCTGCTGCCGAGCGCCGCGCTGGCCAGCGGGATCTCGAACTCGACCGTCCACGGCGTCATCCCGTGGGCCGCGGCACTGTCGCTGGCGCTGTGGGCCGCGGTGCTCGGATACCTGGTCTCGCGGACGTTCCGATGGGACTGAGCTTTAGAGTATGCCGGTGACGACGACGGATACCCCGCCCCAGGAGAGCGAGCCGGTGAGCAAGTTCTGGCGCCTGATCCCCGAGCCGAGCCTGGACGTCGTCCGGCGCTGGGGCTGGGCCTCGGTGGCGGTGAACATCGGCATCGTGGTGACCGGCGGGCTGGTCCGGCTGACCGGCTCCGGCCTCGGCTGCCCGACCTGGCCCTCGTGCACCGACGACTCGTACGTCCCGCACGCCGCGCTCGGCTACCACGGGGCGATCGAGTTCACGAACCGGATGCTCGGGTTCGTGGTCGCGATCGTGGCGATCATCACCTGGCTGGTCGTGATGCGCTACCGCCCGATCCGGCGGGACCTCCGCCGGCTGGCGACCGCGGCCGCGCTCGGCGTCCCGATGCAGGGCGTGATCGGCGGCATCACCGTGCTCACCGGCCTGAACCCGTGGATCGTGTCGGCACACTTCCTGGTCTCGCCGGTGATCATCACGCTGGCCGTGTCGATGATGCGCCGCTCCCGGACCAGCCCGTACCCGCACACTCCCCCGGTGGTCCGGGCGCTCGCGACCGCCGCGGTGGTCGCGGTCTGGATCACCGTTGCCCTCGGCACCGTCACCACCGGCGCCGGGCCGCACTCCGGCGACCCGCAGACCGGGCGGAACGGGTTCGATCCGATGCTGGTCAGCCAGTTGCACGCGGATTTCGTGTTCGGCCTGTTCGGCATCACGATCGCGCTGGTGATCGCGACCCGGGTGACCGCCACCTCGCGCACGCTCCGGAAGCTGGCCGCCTGGCTGCTTGCGATCGAGCTGCTACAGGGCGCGGTCGGCTTCACTCAGTACTTCACCGGCCTGCCGTGGGGCGTCGTCCTCGTCCACATGTTCCTGGCCGGGCTGCTGATCGCGCTCGTCACCGCCGTGTACGGCGAACGTGGTACGCCCGCAACGTAGTACGGGCGTACCACGCCTGATTCACCTCACCTGGTAGACCGCGCCCGGGCCGAAGACCGGTCCGGCGACGAACAGCCGGCCCCACCGGTTGAAGGTCGCGCCACCTGGCAGGTGCAGCTGGCCCGGAACCAGTTCGCGCTTGTACCCGGCCGTGTGGTGCCTGCCCGGGTACTGCAGGAACAACCCACCGACTGTCGAGCCACCGGACTCGAAGGCCAGCCAGCTCGCCTTGGCGAGTTCGACCACCGCGAGGGTGCCGTGCGGCCCGCCGGCCAGGCCGACGATCGACGTGTAACCGTCGGCGTACCGCTTGCAGTTGCCCTTCGACGGATTGACCGGGTCACAGACCGCACCCACCGAGCCAGGCTTGATCCGCCAGATCTGCGACGTCCCCGGTGTCGCCGGGAAGCCGCGGAGTTCACCGACGTACCAGTAGCCGTCCGAGCCCACCGTGACGGACGTGGCGACCGCCTCCGACGGGATCGGCGTACCGGGCGGCGGTGCCTGGTTGCCGAGACCGGCCGGGACCTTGACCGTCCGCGGCTTCAACCGCGCGACCGTCGCGATGTGACCGTTCGGCCAGACCCGCAGCAGGTCGTTGCCGGCCGCGTCCGAGACCAGCACCGTGCCGTCACGCAGTGCGGCCACGCCGAACGGATTCGAGTCGGTCGGGTTGTTCTCCAGGTCGTACGGATCCGGGTCCTTCTTCTGGTACGCGCCGATGTCGGCGACCACGACCGGCGCCTTGCCCAGCCGCATCCGGTACAGCGTGAGGCTGCCCGGCGCCGGAGGTGCACCCTCCTGGGCACCGGCACCGGTCAGTGCGTACGTCGTGCCCCACCGGTTCGTGTCGACGGCCGGAGCCAAACCGCCCGAGCCCGGCACGGTGCCGAGCTTCCACGTCCGGCGGCCGTCCGTGGCGTACACGGAGCCGTCACTGACGCTGTAGATGACCTTGTCCCGGTACGTCGAGACTCCGCGCGGGCCGTTCAGCCCCGTGGCCACCGGCTTCAGACTCGCGTGGTGGCTGTCACCGGCATCGGCCTGCCCAGCGACCAGCACGGAACCGGCCAGAGCGACCGCCGCGAGCGCGGCAATGCGTGTTCGTACCCCCATGTGTTCCCCCTGAAGCTACGTCTCCCCAGGCGTGGAATCCCCCTCCACAGACCGGACCATCGCAGCAAAAGATCACGGCGAGGTCAACCGCGGGGCGCCGGAAATCTCAGCGGAGGCTCAGCGCAGCAGGGGGTCGATCGCGGCGGCGATGAAGAGCAGCGCGAGGTAGATGTTCGAGAAGTGGAACAGGCGCATCGGGCGGAGCGCGGCGCCGTCGGCGCCGGTGTGGGCGCGGAGCAGGAGGTGGCGGGCCTCGCGGAGGAACACGAAGCCGAGCACGATCGCGGCCAGCGGGTACACGAAGCCGGTGCCGGCGATCGGCCAGAGCGCGAGCGAGGTGGCGACCATGACCACGGAGTACGCCATGATCTGCCGGGCGGTGGCGACCGGGGTGGCGACCACCGGCAGCATCGGTACGTCGACCGAGGCGTAGTCCTCGCGGTACCGCATCGCCAGCGACCAGGTGTGCGGCGGGGTCCAGAAGAACACCACCAGGAACAGCACGACCGGCGTCCAGGCCAGCTTGCCGGTGACCGCGGTCCAGCCGATCAGGGTCGGGAAGCAGCCGGCGATGCCGCCCCAGACGATGTTCTGCACGGTCCGGCGCTTCAGCACCATCGTGTAGCCGAAGACGTAGAACAGGTTCGCCGCCAGCGCCAGACCGGAGGACAGCCAATTCACGAAGAAGCCGAGCTCCAGCGTGGCGAGCACGCCGAGCACGACGCCGAAGATCGTCGCCGACCGCGGGCTGACCGCGTGCCGCGGCAGCGGACGGCGCCGGGTCCGGCGCATCTGCTCGTCGATGTCGCGGTCGAACACGCAGTTGATCGTGTTCGCGCTGCCGGAGGCGAGGATGCCGCCGATCAGCGTGGCGACCACGATCCGCAGCCCGGGCACACCGTCGGCGGCCAGGAACATCACCGGCACGGTGGTCACCAGCAGCAGCTCGATGATGCGCGGCTTGGTCAGACCGACGTACGCCTTCACCACGTCGCGCACCGACGGACTCACTGTTGTCACTGATACAGCAGCAGCGTCCGGCAGCGGCGTCGGGTACGACGTCGTCGCGGCGGGACGCGGGTCGACGGCCGTCACGAACACCTCGAACAGATCTGGGTTGACGCCGGATGCCCGGCGCTGACGATTCAGCAGTCTACGACGCCCCGTAGGAGGGTTCTGCCACCCCCCTCCGATGAGCGCGTGTGACCTCGCAGACGTCCGGGAACAGGGTGTCGAGCTGAACGGTTGACAAACAGTCGAGCGGTGCGCAGCGGAACGGGTCGGCCACAGTAGGCTCGTCCTGAGCAGACACCTGAAGGATTTCCATCGAGAGGAGCGCCGCCGGCGTGACGGAGAAGACCAAGCTTGAATGGACCGAGCTCGACCAGCGCGCGGTCGACACCGTGCGGGTGCTCGCGATGGACGCGGTCGAGAAGGTCGGGAACGGGCATCCCGGTACGGCGATGAGCCTGGCCCCGGCGGCGTACCTGCTGTTCCAGAAGGTGATGCGGCACAACCCGGCGGACCCGCACTGGGCCGGCCGCGACCGCTTCGTGCTGTCCGCGGGCCACTCCAGCCTGACCCTGTACATCCAGCTGTACCTGGCCGGCTTCGGCCTCGAGCTGGACGACCTGAAGGCGCTGCGGACCTGGGGCAGCAGGACCCCGGGGCACCCGGAGTACCGGCACACCCCCGGCGTCGAGACCACCACCGGCCCGCTCGGCCAGGGCGTCGGCAACGCGGTCGGGATGGCGATGGCGGCCCGCCGCGAGCGCGGCCTGCTGGACCCGGGCACGCCGAAGGGCGAGAGCCTCTTCGACCACAACGTCTACGTGATCGCGTCCGACGGCGACATCGAGGAAGGCGTCGCGTCCGAGGCATCCTCGCTGGCCGGCCACCAGAAGCTCGGCAACCTGACCGTCATCTACGACGCGAACAAGATCTCGATCGAGGACAACACCGACATCGCGCTGTCCGAGGACGTCGCGGCCCGCTACGCGGCGTACGGCTGGCACGTCCAGGACGTCGACTGGACCAACGGCGGCACCGGGTACGAGGAGAACGTCCAGGCGCTGTACGACGCGCTCGAGGCGGCCAAGGCGGTCACCGACAAGCCGAGCTTCATCCGGCTGCACACGATCATCGGCTGGCCCTCGCCGGGCAAGCAGAACACCGGCAAGATCCACGGCTCGGCGCTCGGCGCCGACGAGGTCGCCGCCACCAAGAAGGTGCTCGGCTGGGACCCGGAGCAGACGTTCCAGGTCGCCGACGAGGTGCTCGCGCACACCCGCAAGGCGGTCGAGCGCGGCAAGGCGCTCGAGGCCGAGTGGAACAAGGGCTTCGAGGCCTGGAAGGCGGCCGACGGCGAGCGCGCCGCGCTGCTCGAGCGGCTGTCGAAGCGCGAGCTGCCGGCCGGCTGGCGGGACGCGCTGCCGAGCTGGGACGCCGACGCCAAGGGTGTCGCGACCCGCGCGGCCTCCGGTGACGTGCTGACCAAGCTGGCGCCGGAGCTGCCCGAGCTGTGGGGCGGTTCGGCCGACCTCGCCGGCTCGAACAACACCACCCCGAAGGGCCAGCCCTCCTTCATCCCGCCGGAGTACGCGACCAAGGAATTCCAGGGCGACGAGTACGGGCGGGTCCTGCACTTCGGCATCCGGGAGCACGCGATGGGCGCGGTGCTGAACGGCATCGCCCTGCACGGCCTGACCCGGCCGTACGGCGGGACCTTCCTGGTCTTCTCCGACTACATGCGCCCGTCGGTCCGGCTGGCCGCGCTGATGAAACTGCCGGTCACGTACGTGTGGACGCACGACTCGATCGGTCTCGGCGAGGACGGCCCGACGCACCAGCCGATCGAGCACCTGTCGGCGCTGCGCGCGATCCCGGGCCTGGACGTCGTCCGCCCCGGTGACGCGAACGAGACGGCCGCCGCCTGGGCGACGATCCTCGAGCACACCGACCGCCCGGCCGGCCTGGTGCTGACCCGGCAGAACGTGCCGACCTTCCCCCGCGGTACGGACGGCTTCGCGACCACGGAGAACGTCCACAAGGGTGCTTACGTGCTGCTCGACACCGACGGCACGCCGGACGTCGTACTGATCGGCACCGGCTCCGAGCTGCAGATCGCGGTCGAGGCGCGCGCCAAGCTCGCCGAGGACGGCGTCAAGGCCCGGGTGGTCTCGATGGTCTCGCGCGAATGGTTCGACGAGCAGGACGACGCGTACCGCGAGACCGTCATCCCGGCGGACGTCCGGGCCCGGGTCTCGGTCGAGGCCGGGATCGCGCTCAGCTGGCACGACATCGTCGGCGACGCGGGCCGGTCGGTCAGCCTGGAGCACTACGGCGCCTCGGCGGCGTACCAGACGCTGTACGACGAGTTCGGCATCACCACCGACGCGGTCGTGCAGGCCGCCAAGGACAGCATCGCCACCGCCGCACGGATCAGCGGTCCGGGTGTCCCGCCCGGTCGTTCCGCCGCCGGGCCGGTCGGACCGGCCGATACCGACGCAGCCAACTGAAGACACCCACGAGAACATTCCGGAAGAAGGCATCGGAACCATGAACGATCGCTTGAAAGCACTCGCCGACGCGGGTGTCTCCATCTGGCTCGACGACCTGTCCCGCGAGCGGCTGACCAGCGGCAGCCTGCAGGCGCTGATCGAGGAAAAGCACGTGGTCGGCGTGACCACGAACCCGACGATCTTCGCCAAGGCCATCTCGGACGCCGACGCGTACGCCGGCATCATCGGCCGGCTGGCCGCGCAGGGCGTGTCCACCGACGAGGCGATCCGGGTGATCACCACCGACGACGTCCGGGACGCCGCCGACGTGTTCAAGCCGGTGTACGACGACACCGAGGGCCAGGACGGCCGGGTCTCGATCGAGGTCGAGCCGACGCTCGCGCACGACACCGCGAAGACCGTCGAGCAGGCCAAGCAGCTGTGGGACATCGTCGGCCGGGAGAACATCTTCATCAAGATCCCCGCCACCAAGGCGGGCCTGCCCGCGATCACGCAGACGCTGGCCGCCGGGATCAGCGTGAACGTGACGCTGATCTTCTCCCTCGAGCGCTACAAGGCGGTCGCGGACGCGTTCTTGTCCGGCCTCGAGCAGGCCATCGAGAACGGCCACGACGTGACCAAGATGGCCAGCGTGGCTTCGTTCTTCGTCAGCCGGGTGGACACCGAGGTGGACAAGCGGCTGGACGCGATCGGCACCGCCGAGGCGAAGGCGCTGAAGGGCAAGGCCGCGATCGCCAACGCCCGGCTCGCGTTCCAGGCGTACGAGCAGATCTTCGACACCGACCGCTGGCGCGAGATCGAGACCGCCGGCGCCAAGCCGCAGCGCCCGCTCTGGGCCTCCACCGGCACCAAGGACCCGTCGTACTCCCCCACCCTGTACGTGGACAACCTGGTCACCCGCGGCGTCGTCAACACGATGCCGGAGGCAACGATCAAGGCGGCCGAGGAGCACAGCGAGTTCTCCGGTGACACCGTCCGCGGCAACTACGCGGCCGACCGCAAGGTGATCGACGACCTGGAGCGGCTGGGCATCTCGTACGACGAGGTCGTGCAGATCCTCGAGGACGAGGGCGTGGCGAAGTTCGACGCGTCCTGGTCGGAGCTGCAGGACACCGTCACCGCCGCGCTGAAGGGTGCCGCCAAGTGACCGCTGTGAAGACGCAGAACGGCGACTGGACCGAGGTCGTCGGCAAGCTCGTCGACGAGAAGATCGCGTCCCGGATCGCCGCGAAGGACGCGACGATCTGGGGCCCCGAGGCCGAGCACGAGGCCTCCATCCGGCTCGGCTGGGTGGACCTGCACGAGACCTCGCGGCCGCTGCTGGCCGAGGTCGAGGCGCTGCTCGCGGACCTGCGGTCCGAGGGACTGACCCGGATCGTGCTGTCCGGCATGGGCGGCTCCTCGCTGGCGCCCGAGGTGATCACCCGGACGGCGGGCGTCGAGCTCGTCGTCCTCGACTCGACCGACCCGAGCGTCGTGAAGCGCGCGCTCGACGGTGACCTGTCGAAGACCGTGATCGTGGTCTCCAGCAAGTCCGGCGGTACGGTCGAGACCGACAGCCACCGGCGTACCTTCGCGAAGGCGTTCACCGACGCGGGCATCGACGCGGCCTCGCGGATCGTCGTCGTCACGGACCCGGGCTCGCCGTTCGAGAAGCTGGCCAAGGACGAGGGCTACCGCAAGACGTTCCTCGCCGACCCGAACGTCGGCGGCCGGTACAGCGCGCTGACCGCGTTCGGCCTGGTGCCGTCCGGTCTGGCCGGCGCCGACATCGCCGAGCTGCTCGACCAGGCGGCCGAGGCCGCGCCGGCCCTGCAGGCCGACTCGACGGACAACCCGGCCCTGTGGCTGGGCGCCGTACTCGCGGCGAGCGCCGGCCGGGACAAGGCGATCATCACGGCGGACGGGTCCGACATCGTCGGCTTCCCGGACTGGGCCGAGCAGTTGATTGCCGAGAGCACCGGCAAGAACGGCACCGGCGTACTGCCGGTCGCGGTCGAGGTCGGCGCGCCCGAGCTGCGCAGCGAGGCGGCCGACCTGACCAACGCGCTGCTCGCGGAGAAGGCGACCAGCGGGGTCCCGACCGCGCTGACCTCGGGCTCGCTCGGCGGTCAGATGCTGCTCTGGGAGACCGCGACGGCGGTGGCGGGCTACCTGCTCGGCATCAACCCGTTCGACCAGCCGGACGTGGAGAGCGCGAAGAAGGCAGCGCGTGGCCTGCTCGACGCGCAGCCGAAGCCGGAGGCGGCCGCCTTCACCGAGGGCGCCGTCGAGGTCCGCGGTTCCGAGGGACTGCTCGACGGTGTCGACTCGCTGCAGGGCGCGGTCGACGCGCTGCTCGGCAAGCTCGACGCGGTCGGTTACGTGGCCGTCATGGCCTACCTGGACTCCGAGCGGGACGCCGACCTGGTCGCGATCCGTCCGGCACTGGCCACCAAGACCGGCCGGCCGACGACCTTCGGCTGGGGCCCGCGGTTCCTGCACTCGACCGGCCAGTACCACAAGGGCGGCCACCCGGAGGGCGTGTACCTGCAGATCACCGGTGCGCACCCGACCGACGTGGAGATCCCGGACCGGCCGTTCACCTTCGGCACGCTGATCTCGGCGCAGGCCGCCGGTGACGCGAACGTGCTGGCCGAGCGCGGGCGTCCGGTGCTGCGGCTGCACCTGACCGACGTCGCGAGCGGCGTACGGCAGCTGCTGTCCCTGTTCCAGTAAGCCACCTGACACGGGAGGAAAGTGGCTATGACCGCTGAGCTCGAGGAAGATCCGGCGAGCCCGGTAAACCCCTTACGGGATCCGCAGGACCGGCGGCTGCCGAGGATCGCCGGGCCGTGCGGCCTGGTGATCTTCGGGGTCACCGGCGACCTGGCCCGGAAGAAGCTGATGCCGGCGGTCTACGACCTGGCGAACCGGGGGCTGCTGCCGCCGGGCTTCGCCCTGGTCGGGTTCGCCCGCCGGGACTACACCAACCAGGACTTCGCCCAGATCGTGCACGACTCGGTGAAGGAGCACGCGCGGACGCCGTTCCGCGAGGAGGTCTGGCAGCAGCTCGCCGAGGGCTTCCGGTTCGTCCCGGGTGACCTGACCGACGACGAGGCGTTCGAGCGGCTGCGGGAGACCGTCGACGAGCTCGACGTCACCCGCGGTACGGGCGGGAACCACGCGTTCTACCTGTCGATCCCGCCGGGGCTGTTCCCGGAGGTCGTGCGGCAGCTGTCCGAGCACGGGCTGACCGACGAGAAGCCCGGCTCGTGGCGGCGGGTGGTGATCGAGAAGCCGTTCGGTCACGACCTGAAGAGCGCCCGCGAGCTGAACCACGTGGTCGAGTCGGTGTTCCCGCCCGAGGCGGTGTTCCGGATCGACCACTACCTCGGCAAGGAGACCGTCCAGAACATCCTCGCGCTGCGGTTCGCGAACGCGATGTTCGAGCCGATCTGGAACAGCAACTACGTCGACCACGTGCAGATCACGATGGCCGAGGACATCGGCATCGGCGGCCGCGCCGGGTACTACGACGGCATCGGCGCCGCCCGGGACGTGATCCAGAACCACCTGCTCCAGCTGCTCGCGCTGATCGCGATGGAGGAGCCGGTGAGTTTCGACGCGTGGTCGCTGCGGCAGGAGAAGAAGAAGGTCCTGAACGCGGTGACGCTGCCGGAGCGGCTGGACCTGCACACCGCCCGCGGGCAGTACGCGGCCGGCTGGGCCGGTGGTGTGAAGGTCAAGGGGTACCTCCAGGAGGACGGCATCCCGACGGACTCGGCGACCGAGACCTTCGCGGCGCTCCGGGTCGACGTCGACACCCGGCGCTGGGCGGGCGTCCCGTTCTACCTGCGCACCGGTAAGCGGCTCGGCCGGCGGGTGACCGAGGTCGCGGTGATGTTCAAGCGCGCGCCGCACCTGCCGTTCACCAAGACCGAGACCGAAGAGCTCGGCCAGAACGCCCTGGTCCTGCGGATCCAGCCGGACGAGGGCATCACGGTCCGCTTCGGCGCCAAGGTTCCCGGGACCTCGATGGAGATCCGCGACGTGAACATGGACTTCGCGTACGGCGGCTCGTTCACCGAGTCCTCCCCGGAGGCGTACGAGCGGCTGATCCTCGACGTACTGCTCGGTGATCCGCCGCTGTTCCCGCAGCACACCGAGGTCGAGCTCGGCTGGAAGATCCTCGACCCGGTGCTCGACTACTGGGCCCAGCACGGCAAGCCGGAGCAGTACGCGTCCGGCGACTGGGGCCCGGACTCGGCGCACGAGATGCTCGCCCGCGACGGGCGTTCCTGGAGGCGGCCATGATCATCGACCTGACCGACACCACGTCGAGCGAGATCGCGTCCGCGCTGCTGAAGGCGCGGCGGAACGCCGGGTCGCCGGCGATGGGCATGGTCGGCACGATCGTGGTGGTCGTCGACGAGGCGTCCCACCACGACGCGATGAAGGCCGCGAACGAGGCCGGCCGCGAGCACCCGTCGCGGGTGCTGGTCGCGATCCTGCGGCCCGGCAAGGGCGCGCCCGGCCTGGACGCCGAGGTACGTGTGGGTGAAGGCATTCCGGGCGAGGCGGTGCTGCTGCGGCTGCACGGGGAGCTGGCGAAGGTGCCGGAGTCCGTGATCACGCCGCTACTCCTGCCGGACTCCCCCGTCATCGTCTGGTGGCCGGGCGGCGGTCCGCGGGTCCCGGCCGAGGATCCGCTGGGCAGACTGGGCCGGCGGCGGGTGACCGACGCGGCGGCGACCCGGCGGGCGTCGGTGGACTACAGCGCCCGGGCCGAGGGGTACGCGCCCGGCGACACCGACTTCGCGTGGACGCGGCTGACGCCGTGGCGGGCGTTGATGGCGGCCGCCCTGGACCAGTACCCGACGCGTGTGACCGGCGCCGAGGTGTCGGCGGCCCGCGGCAACCCGAGCGCGGACCTGATGGCGGCATGGCTGCAGTCGCGGTTGAAGGTCCCGGTCGAGCAGCGGACGTCCCGCGGTCCGGGCGTGACCGCCGTACGGCTGTTCACCCCGTCGGGGCAGATCGCGCTGACCCGGCCGGACGGTGCGGTGGCGACGTTCAGCGTTCCGGGGCAGCCGGACCGGCCGGTGGCGTTGAAGCGGCGTACGACGTCCGAGCTGCTGAGCGAGGAGTTGCGGCGGCTGGACCCGGACGACGTGTACGCGAAGACGCTGGCGTGCATGGTGGAGCGAGACGGTATGCCGGCCGAGAAGAAGAAGGTCTCGGACACCGCGCGAAAGTCCACGGCGGCGAAGGTGACCGCGGCGGGCAAGAAGGTGGTCGCTTCGAAGACTGCCACCAGGAAGACGACCGCTGCTGCCAAGAAGACGGCTGCTGCTCCGAAGTCGGCTTCTGCGAAGAAGGCCGTTGCCAAGAAGGCGGTTTCGAAGCAGGCCGCCGCCAAGAAGGTTGCCGGGAGCAAGCGATGACTGTGGATCCGGAGCTGGTGATTCATCCCGATGCCGACGACCTCGCGTTCTCGGCCGCGTCCCGGCTGATCACGGCGATCGTCGACGCGCAGAGCACGGGTGGCGTGGCACAGGTCGTCCTCACCGGCGGGCGGGTGGCCGCGAAGGTGTACCAGGCCGTCGCGGAGTCGCCTGCGCGGGTCGAGGTCGACTGGCGGCGGGTCGAGTTCTGGTGGGGCGACGAGCGGTTCCTGCCGTCCGGCGACCCCGAGCGGAACGAGACCCAGGCGCGGGACGCGTTCCTGTCGGCGCTGGACGTCGACCCGGCGCGGGTACACCCGATGCCGGCCGACACCGGGCAGGGCGCGGAGGCAGCGGCCTCGGCGTACGCCGCTGAGCTGGAGACGGCCGGGTCGCCGACGTTCGACGTACTGCTGCTCGGGGTCGGTCCTGACGGGCATGTCGCGTCGCTGTTCCCCGGGTACCCGCAGCTCGGGGTGACGGACGTGGCCGCGGTCGCGGTGCACGACTCGCCGAAGCCGCCGCCGATCCGGGTGTCGCTGACGTTGCCGCAGCTCAACAATGCGCGCGAGGTGTGGTTCGTGGTGTCGGGCGAGGACAAGGCCGAGGCGGTCGCGAAGGCGCTCGCCGAGGCTGACATTCCCGCGGCCCAGCCGAAGGGACAGAACCGGACGCTGTGGCTGCTGGACGAGGCGGCGGCCCAGCAGGTTCAGTGAGCGAGGTTCGGTGAACGCCGAACTGTGGTGGTGACAGACTCGGGAGCATGACGTTCCGTGAGTTGCACACCGGCCAGTTCGTGATGCCGAACGCGTGGGACGCCGGGAGCGCGGTGCTGCTCGCAGCAGCCGGGTTCCCGGCGATCGCGACGACCAGCGCGGGCATCGCGTTCTCGCTGGCGAAGGGCGACCACACGCTGCCGGACGGCGCGCCCGAGGTGTCGCGCGACCAGATGTTCGCGCGGGTCCGCGAGATCACGGCGGCGGTCGACGTACCGGTGAACGGCGACCTCGAGGACGGGTACGGCGCCACGCCGTCGGACGTCGCCGAGACGGTCCGGCTGGCCCGCGAGGCCGGGCTCGCGGGCGGAAACATCGAGGACTACGACGGGCGGGAGCTGTACGACGCCTCGCTCGCCGTGGAGCGCATCGTGGCAGCCCGGGAGGCAGGCGGCCCGTCGTTCGTACTGACGGCGCGGACGGACGGTCAGTTGCTGCGTACGCCGGTTGCGTTGGCGGACTCGATCGACCGCGCGAACCGTTTCCGGGAGGCCGGAGCCGACTGCTTGTACGTCCCCGGCGTGAACTCACTCGACACGATCCGCACTCTGGTGCAGGAGCTCGACGGCCCCCTGAACGTGGTGATCGGTCTCGGCTCGTCGACCTTGAACGTCACCGACCTCCAGGCTGCCGGTGTGACGAGGATCAGCCTGGGCGGGTCGATCGCTCGCGCTGCGCTCGGGTTCATCCGGCGGAGCGCCGAGGA
>NZ_DASRVN010000030.1:0-4466 GCF_035655035.1 Kribbella sp.
TTGGTTGTCAACCTAGGTTGCTTATATGACGGAGTTGGTGGATCCCGAGGACCCGGCGGCCGGACTGGCGGCCGTGGTCGCGTTACGCCGGCTCGCCGACCGGCTGGAGGACAGCCAGGTGGAGCGCGCGATGCGGGCCGGCTGGAGCTGGGCCGAGGTGGCCGAGGTCCTGGGGGTCACCCGGCAGGCCGTGCACAAGAAGCACGTCCGGCGGCTGGTGGCCGCCGGGGTCGCCCTGAGGAGGCGCTGATGCCGACGGATATTCGCTCGACGCTGGTGCGGTCGGCGCGGCACGAGGCCCGCCGCGACGGTTCCAGGACCGTCGAGGCGGAGCACCTGTTGCTCGCGATAGCCCTTCTGGAGGACAACGCAGCCACCCGGATGCTGACCGCGGCCGGACTGACCGAGGACGTGATCCGGTCCGCACTGAACCGGGAGTGGGAGCAGAGCCTGGCCGTCGCCGGGATCGCGGTCCGGATCGATTCGTTGCCCCAGGCAACGCCGGACCGGGATCGTCAGCCGCAGTTCGGCGAGTCCGGCAAGCTGGTCCTCAGACGCGCGATGGAGGCGCCGCCGAAGCTCGGCTCCCGGATCGGCCCGATGCGCATCCTGGTCGGCCTCCTCGACACCGAACGCGGCCGGGTCGCCCGCACGCTGGAAGCCGCCGGCGTCAACCGCGTCGCCCTCCGCACCCAAGCTGCCGAGGCCCTGGCCTCCGGCACCAACTGATGCGCCTGCTTTGCTGCGGCACCGGCGGGAGCAGTTGATGCGCCGCGTTCTGCTTGGCTGCGGTCTGGTCGCCGGTCCGCTCTTCGTTCTTGGCGTTCTTCGTCCTGACCAGTGCGGGCTTCAACCAGGTTGCGGGTCTGGTGGAGGGCGGCGCTAGATCGTTTCGAAGGCTGCCATCATGGCCATGTCCTCGTGTTCGAGGTTGTGGCAGTGGATCAGGTATTTGCCCTTGTGGGCGCTGAAGCGGACCAGTACCTCGACCACCTCGGCCGGGCGGATGTCCACGGTGTCCTTCCAGCCGTGGTCGTACTCCGACAGCTTGCTCTTCCCGCCTCGCGTCAGTACCTGGAACGGCGCGAGATGGACGTGCACGGGATGGTGTACGTCGGTCACGAACGTCCAGATCTCGTACTGGTCCAGCTTGACCTGCGCCTGCATCACCTGCGGGTCGAACGCCTTCCCGTTGATCGTCCAGCCGCGGTGGCCGCCGGCGTCGCCGCGCCGGAACCGCCACTCCCGGCGGAGGACACCACTCGGCCGGGGCGTCACGGCGTACGACGAGAGCGTCGCCGGGATGCTGGTGTCGTCGACGGCCTTGCGGGCGACCTTGAACCGCATCACGTTGGCGTTGCCATCGAGGTTGTTGACGACCGTGACCTCGTCGCCGGGCTGGTACTGCGAGAAGTCCACGATCACGTCGAACCGCTCGGCCGGCGCGATCACCAGCGTGGTGTGCTCGACCGGCTTGTCGAGCAGGCCGCCGTCGCTGCCGATCTGCACGAACTTCGCGGGCCCTTTGTCGAAGGCGAGCTCGTATCGGCGCGCGTTCGAGGCGTTCAGGATGCGGAAGCGGTACCGGACCGCGTCGACCTCGTGCACCGGCCAGGGTGCGCCGTTCACCAGCGTGACGTCCGCGACGACCCCCGCCATGTACGCCGACTCGACGCCGGGCCCGTCCTTCAATGCCGGGTAGAGGAACGAGCCGTCCGCGTCGAAGGCCCGGTCCGCGATCACCAGCGGGATCTCCCGATCGCCCTTCGGTAGTGGGAGATTGTCCTCCTCGGCGTCGCGAATGATGTGCAGCCCGAACAGGCCGTGATACACGCGCGGAGCCGTGTAGTCCATCGTGTGGTCGTGGTACCAGAGGGCCGCGGCGCGCTGCTCGTTCGGGTACGTGTACGTGCGTTTGCCCGTCGTCATGTCGCCGCCGCCCATCATGTGGTGGCCGCCGTGATCGCCGTGCGTGGGCATGATCAGGTCCAGCGGCCAGCCGTCGCTCGGCGCGGGCGTGTGGCCGCCGTGCAGGTGGACGACGGTGGGCACGTCGAGCTGGTTGACCTGTTCGATGACGCTGGTACGGCCGCTGCGTACGTCGAACGTCGGCCCGGGCAGCAGGCCGTCGTACCCCGTGATCTCGGTCTTCAGGCCGGGCAGGATCTCCAGGCTCGCGGTGCGCTGGACGACCCGGTAGTAGTCGGCCTTCGCGTCCGAGCGGAGCGGCTTCTTGACCGGCGGGATCGGCAGCGGGACCTGGAACGGCGCGGGGAGTTTCGCCTTGCTGCGCAGGAGTTCTCCGGCCTGTGCGGGACTCGCTTCCTGGCCGCAGCCGGTGAGGGCGAGGGCGGCGCCGGTCCCGGCGACCATGAACCCGCGGCGGGACATCTTCATCGTGTGGCCTCCCGGCGATTCGCGCGTGCGGTGGAGCGGAACGACCAGACCGTCATCCACAGCACGGTGCCGACGATCGCCGTACCGAGCGGGATGTGGACGGCGAAGTTCTGCAGGTAGCCGAAGGTGAGTTGGACGAACTCCGCGACGACCAGGACCGGCGACAGGACGGCCGGCCAGATCCTGCCGCGGCCGGCGATCGTGTAGCAGGCGGCGACGACGCTCTGCAGCAACGCGACCATCCAGACGGAGCCTCCGATGGTGGAATGGAAGTTGGTCATCGCGTCGACGTTGCCGGACAGGAAGTAGCCCGCGGCGATCGGCTGCGCGACGATCAGGATCGCGTGCAGGACAAGGATGCCGCGCAGTGCGTACAGGCTGACGCGCGGCCGGCGTACCGTGGTCTCCGGCTCGAGGGTGATCATGCGGCCCGCCGGTTGATCCAGATCGCGAACGCCACCGTGCTCGCGACCAGCGCGACGCCGAGCGGGATGTGGATCGCGAGCTGCCGGCTGTAGCCCATCGTCACCTGCACGACCTCGCCGGCGGTGATCAGCAGGCTGGCCGCGGGTGCGGTCCAGCGGCCGCCGGTCCGCCACCAGAACGTTGCCGCGAGCAACTGTGCGAGGCCGATGAAGACCAGCGCGTGCCCGGTCGGCTCGTGCATCCGCATCCCGGCCGGGGACCCGTTCAGGTAGACCCCCGCGAACACCGGCTGCAGGCAGATCGCGACCGCATGCAGGCCGGCCGTCGCCCGGAGTGCGTAGATAACCTTCATGTAGACAGACAATAGTAGTCTGGCTACATGTAGATCAATCAGGTATCTCCCGGAGGGTCAGGTCAGGCCTCCCAGGGGCGCGACCGTGATGCCGGCGCGTTCGCAGACCCAGTGCGGGTCGGGGCCGAGCTCCGGCTCGATCCGGAGCTCGTGGTCGTGCAGGTCGTCGCAGGCGGTGCAGCGCGGCCAACGGGTGCCGGAGTCGACGAGGCGGTCCTGGACGTCCTGCGCGACCAGTCCGGCGATGTGCTCGGCGCCGTCCGGCCACTGGTCCAGCCACCACTGCCGGCCGGCGACGGCGTCCTCCAGCAAGGACACCATCACCGCGTCGTCGAACCCGCGCGCGGCGAGGTCGTGCAGCACCAGCGCCCGCGCGGTCAGTAACACCCCTGGCTCAGTCATCGCCCTTCAGAGTGCCAGACCCCACCGACAAAACAAGCGCGGATAACCCGTGCTGTTGTGGGTTATCCGCTGCCATACCGCCGGAGAAGCCCCAACGCGGAGGGTTATCCCCTCGCGTTGGGGTGGCCGGATGGGCGGCTTGGGTGGGGTCAGTGGGCGGTGGTGGGTTGGCAGGTGGGGGTGGGGTCGATGCGGTTGGCCAGGCGGACCTCGCGGGCGGCGGTGGCGCGCAGCGCGGTGGCGAGGCGGGTGCGGAGCGTCGGGCGCGGCGCGTCGTACGGCTGCTGGGGAGCGTTCGGGAGTGCGGACTGGGTCAGGCTGCGGGCGTTGCCGACCGCGGTGTTGCCTGCGATGAAGTACGTCATGGTGCTGCTCCCTCCTGAGAGCGTGGTTGATCGCCCCGGGAACCTCGTGGTTCCGGGAAGGTCTGTGTGGTTGTCAGTGCTTGGGTGCCGGTCCGCTGCTGGAGCGGACGATCAGCTGGGTCGGCATCAGTAGCTGCCGCTCGGTGGTGGCCGGGTCCAGCAGGATCCGGCCGACGGCGCGGCCCTTGTCCTTGATCGGCTGCCGGACCGTCGTCAGCCCGGCGGCCGCGGCGGCCGGGATGTCGTCGAACCCGGCCAGCGTCAGGTCACGACCCGGGGCCAGGCCCCGGGTCTTCATCGCCTCCAGGGCGCCGAGCGCCTGTACGTCGCTCAGCCCGACGATCGCGGTCGGCCGGTCCTGCGAGTCCAGCACGTACTCCGCGCCGCGCAGGCCGGAGGCGAACGCGTTGTGCCCGCCGGAGACGATCCGCAGCCGGGCATCCGGCATTGTCTTCTGCAGGCCCTGGATGCGCAGCTCGCAGTCGGTGTACCCGACCTCGTCGAGCGTCAGCTCCACCGGCCGG
>NZ_DASRVN010000031.1:0-3399 GCF_035655035.1 Kribbella sp.
TTGGGTTGCCGTCGGCAACGACCTGCGGGTGATGTTCAGCATGCGCTTCGAGAACCTGGACCTGGCCAGGCCGTTCGTCGACGCCACCCCGATGACGCGCTCCCCGCAACCGTTGGACCTCCCCGCGATCGCCGACGCCGCGCGCGAGTACTACGGCATCCACAACCCGCTGTACGTACGACTCTGGACCGCCGACGCCGGCCTCGACGGCACCGCCCCCGACCGCCGGTTCCTCGCCGCCCCGATCGGCGAGCTGCAGCCGTACGACGTACCGCCCGGCCTCACGCTCCGCCTGGCGAAGAGCGTCGACCACTACGACGACGCCCGCCGCGCGTACGCCGCCGTCGACGCCGAACACCCGCACCACGTGCGGGAGGCGACCCTCCAGGACCTCGACGACCTGCAGGAGTCCGCCGACGACGGCCTCCTGTACGACGTCCTGGTGAACGACGACTGGGCCGGGTACGCCGCCGCGATCATCAAGCCCGACGACGCCCTCGGCCTGCCCGCGTACGTGGTCCGCGAACTGGTCCTCGCCCCCGAATATCGCGGCCAGGGCTACGGCCGGCACCTGAGCGCGCTGCTCGCCCAGTCCCTCCCCGACCCCACCCGCATCCTGATCGGCACCATCCACGCCGCCAACCACGGCGCCCGCACCGCCGCCCTCGCCTCCGGCCGCCACGACATCGGCGGCTGGCTCCAACTCCCGCTGTGACCGAGCTGCTCGGTCAGGCCTGAGCGAGTCGCTCCGTCGGCTGGCCGGTCAGGTTGGCGATGAACTCGAAGTCCTTGTCCAGATGCAGAAGGACCAGTCCGGTCTGTTCAGCGGTTGCCGCAATCAGCAGGTCCGCCAGCGAAGGCGCCCGATGCTGGCCCGCCGAGGCGAGCTGCGACTGCACGACGACGGCGCGACGCTCGGCCGCGGGGGTTAGGTTCTCCACCGGCATCGGTGCGACAGGGGGCTGCTGGAGGAGTTCGCGGTGCTCGTCCGCGGATCGGGCCGAGTATCCGACCTCGAGCAAGGTCATGGTGGTGACGTGCACAAGTCCGCGGTTGATGCGGTTCGACCAATCTTCCCAGTCGGGCGCGGTACTGAGGCGAACCAGCGCCGACTTGTCGATCAGCCAGCGCCGTGAGTCGAGGGTTGGCGTCATGACCAGGCCTGGCGCATGACATCAGGGTCCTCCAAGTCGCGAGCCAGCTCCGAGAACCGCCGGAGATCTGCAAAAGTCACGGTAGCCCCTGAGCGCGCGGCCTCTTGGCTGAGCTGCCGGCGCAGGTATTCGCTCCTGGACAGACCCTGGCCGGCTGCTCGCTGGTCGATCACGGCAAGCACGTCGTCCGGCACGTCACGAATGAGTACGTCGCTCACGGCTGTCTCCCTTCCTCTGATATCCAACGATATCCGACGTCAGGCGGAGTCGGGGCGGAAGTCGGTGGCGTGGTCTTCGGCCCATTGGGTGAAGGTGCGGGCGGGGTGGCCGGTCAGGTCGGGGACTGTGGTGGTGACGGGTTCGGGGTGGTCGACGAGGGACGCCCAGTACTTCACCGAGCTTTCGGCGAGGATCGGGTCGGCGCCCAGGTCGAGCATCGCCTGGCGGGCCTCGGCGTCGGTCAGGGCCTCGACGCGCATCGGTTTGCCGATCGTACGGGCGATGGTCGCGATCTGCTCGGTCTGCGTGACGACCTCGGGCCCGGTGATCTCGTACGTGCGGCCGATGTGGTGATCGCCGAGCAGGGTGAGTACGGCGACCGCGGCGATGTCGCGCTCGTGGATCATCGAGCGGCCCGCCTCGGGGGACGCGACCCGGACCACGTCGCCGGTACGGAACTCGTCGGCCCAGCCCTGCGCGTTGACGGCGAAACCGCTCGGACGGACGTAGGTCCGGTCCTTGTCGCGGAGCAGTTGCTCGACGTCGCCCCACACGTTGCCGGGCGACGCGTTCAGCGAGGACAGGTAGACGACGCGCCGCGGGAGTTCCGGGATCACCGCGGCGGCCCCGTCGGCGCTGAACGACGGCCAGAGCAGGAACGCCGCGTCCGCCCCGTCCGCGGCCCGTCGTACGGCGGCCGGGTCGGTGATGTCGCCCTGGATCAGCTCGACGCCGGACGGGAGCGCGGCGCGTTCCGGCGTACGGACGAGCGCCCGGACGGAGACGCCCGCGGCGAGCAGTCCGTCGACGACGTGCCGCCCGACACGGCCGGTGGCTCCGGTGACCAGGATTGTTCTCATGACCCCCACCCTCGGACCTCAACGCTAGTTGAGGTCAAGTTCGACGCACTAGGCTGGCGTTCATGCTGGAGTTCGTGGTGCGGGTGGTGGGCGTGCTGGTCGCCTTCCTGGTGGCGCCTTTGCTGGTCGGGCAGGCCGAGCACAAGGTGATGGCGCACATGCAGTCACGGCTCGGCCCGATGTATGCCGGTGGGTTCCACGGCTGGGCGCAGCTGGTCGCGGACGGCGTGAAGTTCGTCCAGAAGGAGAGCGTGGTCCCGGCCGCCGCGGACAAGCGGGTGTTCGAGTGGGCGCCGGTGGTCGCGATCCTGCCGTACCTCGCCGCGCTCGCCGCGATCCCGCTGGCGCCGGGCATCGTCGGCGCGGACCTCGACTCCGGGCTGTTCTTCGTGCTCGCGGTGATGAGCATCGGCGTACTGGGTTCGCTGATGGCGGGCTGGGGGAGCGGGAACAAGTACAGCCTGCTCGGCGGGCTCCGGGTTGCGGCGCAGCTGATGAGCTACGAGCTGCCGTTCGTGCTGTCCGCCGCGAGCGTCGCGGTCGCGGCGGGATCGCTGAGTCTGTCCGGCATCGCGCACGCGTGGAACCCGTGGTGGTTGCTGTGGCAACTGCCCGGCATGATCGTGTTCTTCATCGCCGGTCTCGCCGAGTTGCAGCGGCCGCCGTTCGACATGCCGGTCGCGGACTCCGAGGTGATCTTCGGGCCGTACACGGAGTACACCGGGCTCCGGTTCGCGATGTTCCTGCTCGCCGAGTACGCCGGCATCGTCGTACTGGCGGCGCTCACCACCGTGCTGTTCCTCGGCGGCTGGAGCGGTCCGGGGCCCGAGTCGATCGGGTGGATCTGGACGCTGCTGAAGGTCGCGCTCGTGTCCGTCGTGGTGATCTGGGTGCGGGTCTCGTTCCCGCGGATGCGCGCGGACCAGCTGCAGAAGCTCGCGTGGCAGGGCCTGGTCCCGGTAGCCCTGTTCCAGCTGGCCCTGACGGGTGTCGGCGTCATCCTGTTCTGAACGGGTCGGAAATTCCTGTCGATCCAGGGTGAGGCCGTTCGTGTAGGTGACGAGAAGGAGGAGACATGAACCAGTACGTGCTCAGCATCTACCAGCCCGACGGCCCGCCGCCCGCACCCGAGATCCTCGACCCGATCATGCGCGACCTCGAAGCCC
>NZ_DASRVN010000032.1:0-20060 GCF_035655035.1 Kribbella sp.
GCACCTGCGGTGCGCTTGTTGGACACGCTGGTGAGCGGTTGCTGACCGCTGAGCGCGTGCTGCTGCGCCATCTCCGTGTCGAGCGCCGCGGGAGAGCGATCCTTGTCCCCTCCCTGCTGCTGACCAGGCCCACCCTGCGACACATCCGCACCCGTCTGCTGCGGGTTGTCCCCGGTCTGCTCGGCACCAGCCTGCTGCGGGTTGGCGCCGGACTGCGTCGGGTCGGCCCCGGCCTGCTCGGCGCTGGCACCGACCGGCTGCTGGTTGGGACCGGACTGCTGGGCGTTCGCGGCCGGGGACTGCTGGCTGGGGCCGGACTGCTGGGTGCTGGCGACCGGAGACTGCTGGTTCGGGCCGGACTGCTGGGCGTTGGCGACCGGCCGCGGCTGGTCCGGGCCGGACTGGTGGGTGCTGGCGGCCGGAGCTTGGGTGGGGCCGGATTGTTCGGCGTTGGCGGCCGGGGGCTGTTGGGTGGGGCCGGATTGTTCGGGGTTGGTGGGTGTTTGTTGTGGGGCGGTGGTTGCCTCGGGGGTGGTTTCGCCGGTCTCGGCTGTGATCGACTCGGGGGCTGGTTGGTTGGGTGTCTGCTCGTCGGGGTCGAACTCCCGTTCCCCGGCGGCCGAGGCGAACCATTCGCGAGACGTCGGCGACTGCTCACCTTCGGCCACTGCAGCCGGCGCCTCGACCTCGCCGCCCTCGACCTGCGACTCACCACCCTCGGCCTGCGACTCACCGCCCTCACCGACCGCCTGCTCGCCGGTGGTCTCGCTGACTGCTTGCTCGCCCGTGTTTTCGCCGACTGCCGGCTCGCCGGTGGTTTCGCCGACGGCGGGGGTGGGGGTGTTCTCGGTGGTGGTTGGGGAGGGGGCGTTCTCGTCGAGGGACTGTTCGCCGGTGTTCTCGCCGATCGCGCGAGGCTCGGTCTGGGGACCCTCGGCCTGCTGGCCCTGCTGCTGGCTCTGCTGTTGGTTCAGGTCCTGGCCGGGCTGGTTCTGTTGGCCGTTCTCCTGTTCGAGTTGCTGGACGCGGGTGTCGAGGACTTCGCGGAGCTGGGCCTGCAGACGGTTGGTCTCCTCCATCAGCGCGATCATCCGCGCCTGGTTCTCGATGATCGACTGCTGCAACGCCTGGACCTGCTGGTTCAGCTGCTGGCTCACCTGCTGCGAACCGGGAGTCGGCACCTGCTGCTGCACCTGCGCACCGGCCTGCTGCTGCACCCCAGCCCCGGCCTGCTGTTGCGCCGGTACGTTCGTGAACCTGCCCTGCGGCCGGAACACCTCGTCCATCCGGCTCGACGCGAGCGCCGCCAGGTCGGACCGGTTGATCGTCGTCCGGCCGATCGCCCACCGCACCGCCGGATCCGTGCGCTTCACGTCCCGCGCCGCCTGCGTGAACGCCGCCTTCAGCGCCTTCGTACCCTGCCGCGTGTTGCGCCACCGCGAGTACCGGTTGGCGATCCGGCGCAGCGGGTTCCGGGTCGGGGCGGGCGTGCTCGTCCGGGCGGACGCGGCCGCGCCGAGCTGCTGCGAGACCGCGCCGTACCGGTCCGGTTGGAACTGGGCGTCGACGTGGGTGCCGGCCAGCATCTGCAGGTCGGCGCGCGTCATGTGCGCACGGCCGATCTGCTCGCGGACGGCAGGATCCATCCGCTTGACGTCCCGGCGCGCCTGCGCGTACGCCGCCTTCAGCGTCTTGGTACCGCGACGAGTCGTGTTCCACCGCGAGAACCGCTGGCGGATGCCGCGCGGATTCTCCGGGTAGGACTGGCTCATGGGGTCTCCTAGTCGATGTACACGGCGTAGTTGACCCCGACAGACGTCGTCAGGGGGTCCTTGCTCGGCTTGGTGCTGTACAGGTGGATCTGCGCCCCCGGACGCAACCAGACGGCCAGGTGCCGGCGGCCGGTCCCGGCGCCGGGCTCCCACTCGTCCGCGAACGTCGGACTGCTCTCGTCGCCCACGTAGTCGGGCTGCCCCCAGTGCCGGGTGGCGAGCGCCAGGTGGTCCGGCCAGTGCGCGTCCAGGCCCGCCTCGGCGGCGGCGATGTCACTCGGGCCGATCTCGTACGCCGACCAGCCGCTGTCCGGGCAGTCCGGGAACGCGAGCCCGTCGAACACGATCATCGTGGTCCCGCGGCGCGTGGTGAACCCCCAGGAGACCATGTCAGCGGCGATCACCTCGCCGGCCTGCAAGGGCCACGGCTGCCAGGACGTCTGGCCCATCACCCGGTGCACCAGCGCGCGCACGACCTCCGGCCCGGCCTCGTCGCCGTCCGGGCCCGCGATCACGGTCCAGTCCGGTACCTCGGCGAGGTCCGCCATCGCCAGGTCGTCCTGGTCGAGCGGCCTGTCCTGCGTCTTCATCCGGCGCCGTCGTCCTTCCTGCCCGGTACCACCGTGGGTGTTCTGCGAGCAACCGTAGGCGGCGGGTGGGTCATTCCGCCAGCCGGTACGACGTACCTGTGGACAACCCGGTTCCGCCGATCCGCCCGGCTGTGGACGGGCTGCCGGGCTCCAGCAGACCAGGCCGTACGCTGGTCCGGTGAACACCGAACACCAGTACGGCTTCGAGACACTTGCCATCCACGCCGGGAACGAGCCCGACCCGACGACCGGAGCGGTGGTGCCGCCGATCTACGCGACCAGCACCTACAAGCAGGACGGCGTCGGCGGCCTGCGCAACGGGTACGAGTACAGCCGGTCGGCGAACCCGACCCGGACGGCGCTGGAGGAGTGCCTGGCCGCGATCGAGGCGGGCAAGCGCGGCTTCGCGTTCGCCAGCGGCCTGGCCGCCGAGGACACGCTGATCCGGTCGGTGTGCGCGCCCGGCGACCACGTGGTGTTCCCGGACGACGCGTACGGCGGTACGTTCCGGCTGTTCTCGCGGGTGCTGAGCAACTGGGGCGTGGAGATGACTCCCGCCGCGGTCACGCACCCGGAGGCGATCCGGGCCGCGATCCAGCCCGGCAGGACCAAGGTCGTCTGGCTGGAGACCCCGACCAACCCGCTGCTGAACGTCGCGGACATCGCGATCGTGGCGCAGATTGCGCACGACGCCGGCGCGCTGCTGGTGGTCGACAACACGTTCGCCTCGGCGTACCTGCAGCAGCCCCTGGAGCTCGGCGCGGACGTCGTCGTGCACTCGACCACGAAGTACATGGGCGGCCACTCCGACGTGGTCGGCGGCGCGCTGGTGGTGCGGGACGCCGAGCTGGCGGACAAGATCGCCTTCCACCAGAACGCGATCGGCGCGGTCGCAGGCCCGTTCGACTCCTGGCTGGTGCTGCGCGGCATCAAGACGCTCGGGGTCCGGATGGACCGGCACAGCGACAACGCCCAGAAGATCGTGGAGTTTCTGCAGCGGCACAAGTCCGTCAGCCAGGTGCTGTATCCGGGCCTCGACGCCCACCCCGGGCACGAGACGGCGGCGAAGCAGATGAAGCGGTACGGCGGGATCGTCAGCTTCCGCGTCACCGGCGGCGAGGCGCAGGCGCTGGACATCTGCAACAAGGCGGAGGTCTTCACGCTCGGCGAGTCCCTCGGCGGCGTCGAGTCCCTGATCGAGCACCCCGGCAAGATGACCCACGCCTCGGTCGCCGGCACGCCCCTCGAGGTCCCCGCCGACCTGATCCGCCTGAGCGTCGGCATCGAAACCGTCGACGACCTCCTCGCCGACCTCGACCACGCCCTCTCCTGACGTTCCCGCCCACCGTGCCGCCCCACGCCCCAAGACCATTTGAGGGATGAACCCCTCGAACTGCCCGTTCACGGCCTGCATGCCGCCGGTGAGGGGGCAATTCCGGAGGTGAACCCCTCAAATGCCGGTGGGATCGGGCCGCGCGGTGCTGGGAGTCGGATGGCGGGTGATGCAGTACGTACTGGGTGGGGTGAGGGTTTGTGAGTCTTGTGGTGGCGGTGGATTTCGGGTCGACGTTCACCAAGGCGGTTGCGGTGGACGCCGGGTCGGGGGAGTTGGTCGGGCGGGCGGAGCACCGGACGACGATCGACAGTGACGTGATGGACGGGTGGCATGCGTGCCGTGCCGTGCTCGAGAACGCCGATCGTGCGGTGCGGAACGCGGAGGTGCTCGCCTGTTCCAGTGCGGGTGGCGGGTTGCGGATCGGTGTCGTGGGCAACGAAGAGCTGGTGACCGCGGAGGCAGGGAAGCGGGTCGCGCTGTCCAGCGGCGGGCGGGTCGTGGCGGTCGTCAGCGGTGGCCTCACCGCGACCACGCAGAAGGAGCTGCGCAAGGACCGCCCGGACGTCGTGCTGCTGCTCGGCGGGACCGACGGCGGCAACTCGGCCGTACTCCTGAAGGCGGCCGAGACCCTCGCGAAGTACAACTGGCGGAAACCGGTCGTTGTCGCGGGCAACGTCGACGCGCGGGACGAGATCGCCGGCACGCTGACCGCGGGCGGCGTACCGCACGTACTGGCGGACAACGTCGTACCGGAGATCGGCGTGTTCGCGCCGGACAGCGCGCGGGCCGCGATCCGGGAGATGTTCCTCGCGCACGTGATCGGCGGGAAGAACCTGTCCCGGGACCCGGCGTTCGCGCGGATGGTCCGGGCCGCGACGCCGGACGTCGTACTGCGGGGCGTCGAGGTGCTGGCCGGTCTGCACGGCGACGTCGCGGTGGTGGACATCGGCGGCGCCACCACCGACGTGCACTCGGTGATCGAGCTCGACCCCGAGGACGCGAACCTCGGCCGCGAGGTGGTCGCGACGCATCCGGTCACGCGGACCGTCGAAGGCGACCTCGGCATGCGCTGGAGCGCCGTACCGGTGGTGGAGGCGGGCGCCGAGGCCGGGCTGATCGCGGACGTCGACGGGACCCGGGCGGCAGCGGAACGGCGGCGCGCGGATCCGGCGTACCTGCCGGACAACCGGCACGAGGCTGCGTACGACGAGACGCTGGCGAGTGTCGCCGCGACGGTCGCGCTGCGGCGGCACGCGGGGCGGCAGCGGATCGTGTTCGGGCCTGGCGGGCGGGTGATCGAGCGGTCCGGCAAGGATCTGCGGGAGGTCGACCTGCTGGTCGGGTCCGGCGGCGTACTGCGGCACAACCCGCCGGAGGTGGCGGCGCGGATCCTCGGCGCGATCGGGACCAACGCGCAGGAGGAGGGCTGGCTGGTGCCGCAGCGCGCGGAGGTGTGCGTCGACGCGGACTACGTACTCGCGGCCGTCGGTCTGCTCGCCGACGACGCCCCGAAGGCGGCGGAGGGCCTGGCCGCCCACATTCATGGAACAGGACTTGTCGGGCACTAGGCTCATCACGAGGGAGGTCGGATGAGCAACTTGGGGCGGGACGAGCACACCATGCCGAGCGAGGCCAACGAGCCCGCACCGGCAAGCCTGGAGGCGGCAGCGGAGTCCGCGGAAGGCGTGCAGGCGAGCGGCGGGGCGGTGGGATCCAGTGAGCCGCCGCGCAGGATCGATCCCGGGGTGACGCCGGGGATGGAGATCGCCAGTGCCTGGGCCTGGCGGTTCCTGGTGGTCGTGGCGGCCGTCGGTGTCATCGGGTACGCCGTGCGGTACCTGTCCGAGGTCGTCGTACCGGTGACCGTCGGCGTCCTGCTCACCGCGCTGCTGGTGCCGGTGACGAAGGGCCTGCAGAAGCTCCGGGTCCCGCGCGGGCTGGCCGCCGGTATCACCGTCATCGCCACGATCATCGTGGTCGCGGGCCTGCTGACACTGGTCGGAACGCAGATCGCCGGGCAGTTCGAGGACCTGTCCCGGCAGGTCGGCGAAGGCGTGCAGAAGCTCCGCGACCTGGCCCGGATCAACTTCGGCCTGACCGACAGCGACATCACCAACCTGTTCAAGCAGATCCAGAAGCAGATCACCTCCGGCGGCGCCCTCGGTCAGCAGGCGGCGGCGGTCGGTACGACGGCGACGCACGTGGTGGCCGGGTTGTTCATCTCGCTGTTCTGCCTGTTCTTCTTCCTGTACCAGGGCGAGCAGATCTGGGCGTGGCTGGTCCGGCTGTTCCCGCGGCGCGCCCGCGACAAGGCGGACTCGTCCGGCCGCCGGGCGTGGGTGTCGCTGACCGCGTTCGTCCGCGCGACCGTGATCGTCGCCGCGGTCGACGCGATCGGGATCTCGCTCGGCGCCGCGATCCTCGGGCTGCCGCTGGTCAGCGCGATCGGCATCCTGGTGTTCGTCGGCGCGTTCATCCCGGTGGTCGGCGCGCTGGTCAGCGGCATCGTCGCGGTCCTCGTCGCACTGGTTGCCAAGGGCCCCATCATCGCGATCGTGATGCTCGCGATCGTGATCGGCGTACAGCAGCTGGAGGCCCACGTCCTGCAGCCGTTCCTGCTCGGCCGCGCGGTCAGCGTGCACCCGCTCGCGGTCATCCTCGCGATCGCCACCGGCGTCGTCGTCGCCGGCATCGTCGGCGCCCTGGTGGCCGTCCCCACCGCCGCCGTCCTGAACGCCATCGTCAACCACCTGGCCGGCAACGACCCAGACCTCGAACCCCCACGAAGACGCCGCCCCCAACCAACCCCCACAACCGACTGATCAGCTCCCGCGCTCGCCCTCAGCCCGCTCCCGGCTCGGCTCCGGCGAGGTGCGGAAAAGCCTGAAGCCACAGCACCTCGCACCGGCGAGGGAGCCGGAGCTCCGGCCAGAGTGCGACCAGAACGTCGCGGCCTTCAGGGATAAGTGGTCCAACAGCTGAACCGGCCGCCCCCGCAACACGAGGACGGCCGGTAGAACTGCTGTGCGGGTCAGCGCTGGACGTCGTTGCCCTTCGGCTTCACGACGTTGGTGCCGGTCTGTTGCTGGGCGCCGTGTTCGCCGGTCTGCTGGCCGGTCGCAGCCGGGGCCTGCGGCGACTGGCTGCCCGGGGCCGCGACGCCGCTGAGCGCGGCCATCGTGCTCTTCTGCGTTTCCAGCTGGGCCTGCGACGTCTGCGCGAGACCCTGGAGGATCTCGTTGCGCGCCTCCATGGTCGGAGCGTTGAGCGCCGCGCTGAACCGCTGGGCCATCTCGACCCGGTCCTTCGCGCTCAGGCCGCTCGCGCCGAGGTCCGGGTTGTGGCGGCCGGCGTTGTAGCTGGCCACCGCGCTCTCGGCCTTGATCATCGCGTTGTTGAACTTGCCCTCGAACCAGCGGCCCGCGCGGCCGACGGCGTCCCGGCCGGCCGTGACGGCGGTCCGTCCGGCGCCGACCGCGGTGTCGCGGGCGTTACGCGCACCCTGTACGGCGTTGTCCCGCGCGGTCCGGGCGCCCTGGACGACCGTGTCCCGCGCGGCGCCGACCCGGTCGGCGCCGGTCTGCCAGGCCTGGTCGAGCCGGACCTGACCGCGCTGGGCCATGTCGACAACCCGATCCCGGCCGGTTTCGTAGGCGCCGACGGCCTGCTGGCCGAGCTCCTCCGCCCGGTCCCGGAGGTTGTTCGCGCCCTGTACGACGGTGTCGCGGGCGCCGCGCGCAGTCTCGACCGCGGTGTCGCGAGCGTCGCGCACGCCCTGGACCGCGGTGTCCCGCACATCCCGCACGGTCTGCACCGCGGTGTCGCGAGCATCCCGGACGCCCTGGACCGCGACGTCGCGGTAGTCACGCGCCTGAGAAGCGAGCGAGGTGGCCATCTCGCTGATCCGGCCGCGGGTGTTGTCGTAGGTCATGTGCACCCGGGCGACGGCGGTGCGGGTCGCGTTCTCGACGCGGGTCCGCAGCGGGTCCCGGTTCGCCGCGCGCATCAGGTTGCCCTGCTGGCGGTCGTCGAGGTTCGCGAAGGCCATCGCGGTCTGGCGCTGCTCCGGCGTCATCCCGACAAAGGTCTGGAGGCTCTGCTGCTGCTCGGCCGACAGGTTGCTCAGCCAGTCCATGGACTGGCCCCAGCTGCCCTGCTCCCAGCCCGAACCTTCCGATGGTGTCGTCATTGCGTCTCCTAGTCGATGTAGATCGCGTAGCTGACACCGACCGCGGGGGTCAGTGGGTCACGGCTGGGTTTGGTGCTGAACAGACGCAGGTGCGCGCCGTTGAGGGCCCAGGTCGCCAGGTGCCGCTTGTCGGCGCCCGCACCAGGTCCCCACTCGTCGAGGAAGTTCGGGTTGCTGTCGTCGCCGACGTACGCCGGCTCACCGAAGTACTTGCGGGCCAGCGCCAGGTGGTCCGGCCAGTGCTCGTCGAGCCCGGCCTCGGCGGCCCGGGTGTCGTCGGGACCGAGCTCGTACGCACACCAGCCGGCGTTCAGTACGTCGGCATACGCCAGGCCCGGGAACACGACGATCGTGGTGCCGCGCTTGGTGGTGAAGCCCCAGGACGCCAGCACGGGGTCGATCTGCTCGCCCGGCTGGAGCGGCCAGGGCTGCCAGTCGGTGACGGCGGTGACCCGCTGGACGATCGCCCGGACCACTTCGGGCCCGCTGTCGTCGTTGTTGGGCCCTGCGATGGCACGCCAGTCCGCGATCTCGGCGAAGTCGGCGAACGCCGCCTCGTCCTGATCGAGCGGCCGGTCCATGGTTTTCATTTCCGGGCTTGTTCCTTCCGTCAGTGCTCAAGCCGTCGGCGGCAACGCTACGGCTGGGTCAGGGTCATCAACAACGGGTTCTCAGGTGGCTGTGGATAACTGGTTCGGAGGGCGAATTGGTCTGCTCCGGACACCGATCCCGAGGGGGCGACGTCGGGACGGGTGGACCTGTCTAGCGCCTGCCGGTGCCTCGGTCGGTGCCGCGGTCCGGACCAGTCCGGCCGCCGGTTTCCGGGCGGGTGCCGGGGTTGTCGGGGGTGCGGGTCGGGCCCACAAGGCCGCGGGGTGGGGTGGCGGCGCGGAGGGCGGCGCCGAGGTCGGAGGACAGGGTGGGGGACTCGCCGGCGGCCTGGGCGGCCGCGGTGGCGCCGTACGCGACCTGGGTCAGTTTGTCGGGAGAGACGGCGCTGTTCGCGCCGGTCCCGGTGGGGTGGCCGCTGTGCGCGTCCGCGTCCCGGCTGTTCGTCCTGTAGTCCTGCTTGGCGGTCCTCATGACCCCTCCTCGTTGAGGTACACCACATAGTTGATGCCGACCGAGGTCGACAGCGGCTTGCGGCGTGGGCGGTTGCTGTACAGGTGGATCTCGGCGCCGGGTGGTGTCCAGACCGCCAGGTGGCGGCGGTCGCGGCCGGCTCCCGGGGCCCAGTCGTCGTCGAATCCGGTCTTCGTCTGCACTCCGACGTACGCGGGCTGTCCCCAGTGCCGGCAGGCGAGCTGGAATTTCTCCGGCCAGTGCTCGTCGAGCCCGGCCGCGACCTCGTCGAGGTCCCACGGCTCGATCGCGAACGCCACCCAGCCGCTGAACGGGCTGTGCGGCAGCACCTGGTCGTCGTACACGGCGAGCTCGGTGTTCCGTTTGGTGAGGAAGCCCCAGCCGTCGAGCTGGTCGTCGATCACCGTACGGCGGTTGATCGGCCACGGCTTCCAGTTGGTCGCCGACTTCACCCGGCGGATCAGCCGGCGGACCGGGACGGGCCCGGTCTGACCCGCCTGGGGGCCGCCCAGACGTCGCCAGTCGCGGACGTCCGCGAAGTCGGCCATCGCGCGGTCGTCGTCGTCGAGGGGCCGGTCAAGTGTCTTCATCCGTGCGGCTGTCCTGTCGTCGCGGTACGTGTCGAAACTACGACCCGGGGAGGGTCAGGCGGCCGCTACGACAACGGAACAGCCGCCCCGGAAAGCTTTCCAGGGCGGCTGTCGGGTAGGTCAACCGTCGTTCGGTATCGGTTCGGTGAAGGGCAGTGCGGCGATCAGCGTGCTGATCAGTGCATCGCGGCGGCCGCGGAGGCCTCCAGCGACTCCTCACCGTCGGCCTTCGGCCCGTCGTTGCGGCCGGCCAGCCGCTGCTCCGGCGTGATCACCGCGAGGATCAGGGCCAGCGCCAGGAACGGCAGCGAGACCAGGAACACGTCGTCCATCGCGTCGACCAGACCGTGCAGCGCGAAGCCCTTCAGCGGCTCCTTCAGCGTGTGCAGCGCCTGGACGCTGTTGGCCGCCTTGGCCAGTCCGTCGACCATCGACTGCGTGGCGTTCGGAATGATGTCGCCCAGGTGCACCTTCAGCCGACTGGTCAGCACGGCGCCGTAGACCGCGGTACCGATCGCGCCACCCATCGAGCGGAAGAACGTCATCGTCGAGGTCGCGGACCCCATGTGCTGCCGGGGGACGCTGTTCTGCGCGGCGGTGACGGTGATCTGCATCGACAGGCCCAGGCCGGCGCCCATCACGAACATGTAGATCGCCAGCTGCCAGTACGGCGTGGTCAGGCTCAGCGTGGACAGCAGCACCATCGCGCCGCCGACCAGGATCGCGGAGATGATCGGGAAGTGCTTGTAGCGGCCGCTCTTGCTCATCATCTGGCCGCTCGGGATCGACGCGGAGAAGATGCCGACGATCATCGGCAGCAGCGCCAGGCCGGAGCGGGTCGGCGACAGGTCCTTGACCGCCTGCAGGTACAGCGGCAGGAAGATCAGCGCGCCGAACATCGCGAACCCGAGCAGGAAGGCGTACCCGGCGTACCCGGAGAAGATCCGGCCCTTGAACAGGTCCATCGGGATGATCGGCTCGGCCACCCGCAGCTCGATGATCACGAACGCGACGGCGAGCACGACGGCGCCGGCCAGCAGCGCGATCGTGGTGCCGGTGCCCCAGCCGTTGGTCGGGCCGCTCCAGGAGATGGCCAGCAGCAGCGAGGTGACCGCGGCGGCGATCGTGGAGGCACCCAGGTAGTCGATCTTGTGCGAACGCTTCACGTGCGGCAGCTTGAGCACGGCGCCGACGATGCCCAGGGCAACCAGGCCGATCGGCAGGTTGATCCAGAAGATCCAGCGCCAGCCCGGACCGTCGGTGAGCAGGCCGCCGAGCAGCGGTCCGGCCACCGAGGACAGGCCGAAGACGGCACCGAAGTACCCCATGTACTTACCGCGCTCGCGCGGCGGGATCACGTCGCCGATGGTGGCGAAGGCCAGTGACATCAGGCCACCGGCGCCGAGACCCTGGACGGCCCGGAAGCCGATCAGCTGCTCGATGTTGCCGGACAGCGCGGACAGCACCGACCCGGCCAGGAACGTGACGATCGCCGCGATGAACAGCGGGCGGCGGCCGTACAGGTCGGAGATCTTGCCCCACAACGGGGTCGAGGCGGTCGAGGTCAGCAGGTACGCCGTGACCACCCAGGACAGCTTGTCCAGGCTGTTGAACTCGCTGACGATCCGCGGCAGCGCCGTACCGACGATGCTCTGGTCCAGCGCGGCCAGGAACATCCCGGCCATCAGGCCGCCGAGGATCACCAGGATCTGCTTGTGGGACAGGTAGCTCGGACCGCTCTCAGGTGCAGCGCCGCCGGCGGTGGCGGGCTCTGTGGTGCTCATCTGGTGCTCTCCAGGTTGTTGTCGTGGTTCGCGCTGCCGTCGGGGTCGCCGCCGGCAGCGGAGTCTTCGGTACGGCGCTCTGCCGGGGCGGGGCGGTGCAGTCGCGGCGCGACCGCGGCCCAGCCCTTGTCCGCCCAGGCGGCGCTGGTGGGTGCTTCGGTCAGGGCGGTGACACCGTCCGCGAAGCGGGTCATCAGCCGCTCGAAGGTCTGCACGTCCTCCTCGGACCAGCCCTCCATCGCGGCGCTCAGCAGTTCCATCCGGTGCCGGGCACTGGCTTCCCACTGCTCGACGCCCTGCTCGGTGAGCTCGACCCGGAAGGCCCGGCCGTCGTCGGGGTCGGGGGAGCGCCGGACCAGGCCGAGCTGCTCCAGCGACCGGACGTGCCGGCTCGCGGTCGAGGCGTCCAGCTCCAGCCGGGCGGCCAGGTCGGACAGCCGCAGTGCGCCGTTGCACCGCAGGGCGAACAGCACGACGTGCGCGCTGTGGTCGATCGTGTCGCCGGGCTGCTTGGCCTTCAGCCGGCGCCCGATCCGGGTGAACGCGTGCATCACACCCTCGATCGGGGTCTGTGGAGCGTACGCGTCGTTTACTTGCATGCTGCAAGCATATACATGCTTGCGTGATACACGCAAATGAGTTTCCAAGATGTTCAAGTGAGCCGCCACTCATTTGCTCTCGGTCGTTGGGTCGTCACTCTGTGCAATGAAGGAGAATCTGTTTCATACTTTCGACGCCGGAAGGGTGCCTTTTGTGACGCGGATTGCGGTGGTGACCGGTGGTGGGTCCGGGCTCGGGCGGGAGATGGCGCTTGCGCTCACTGCGGCAGGCTTCGAGGTGTGGGTGACGGGACGCACCGAGGAGAAGCTGCAGGAGACGGTTGCTCTTGGGGGAGAGCAGACGCGGTACGCCGTCCTCGATGTCGCTGACGGAGCCGCCGTACGGGCGTTCTTCGGCGGGCTCGAGCGGATCGACGTACTGGTGAACAACGCGGGAACCGGATCGCCGGCGGCCGCGGTGGAGGACGTGCGGGAGGAGGACTGGCGGCGGGTGGTGGACACCAACCTGACCGGGTCGTTCCTGTGCGCGCAGGCGGCGTACGACCTGATGTTGCGGCAGCAGCCCAAGGGCGGGCGGATCATCAACAACGGGTCGATCTCGGCGCATGTGCCCCGGCCGCAGGGGATCGCCTACACCGCGAGCAAGCACGCGATCAGCGGGCTGACCAAGGGGCTCGAGCTGGAGGGGCGGGCGCACGGGATCACCGCCTGCCAGATCGACATCGGAAACGCGGCGACCGCGATGACCGCGCGGATGGAGCAGGGCGTGCTGCAGCCGGACGGGTCGATCGCGGTCGAGCCGACGTTCGACCCGAAGATCGTCGCGGACTTCGTGGTCCGGATCGCGGAGCTGCCGACGTCGGTCGCCGTACCCACCCTCACCGTGATGGCGGCGGGAATGCCCTACGTCGGAAGGGGATGAGGGGCGTACAGCTCCGGTTGGGCGTCGTTCCAGAGCGCTGAGTTGTGGGTGTCGGCCTCGTGGACGCCGGCTTCGAGGTCGACGTCGCACGTGAGTAAGTGGGGACCGCGTGGGGCCTCGGCGACCGTGGTTCCGTCGGGGGCGATCACCCGGCTGCGGCCGAACATCTCACCGCCGCACTGGTTGACCGTGATCCACCACTGGCCGTTGGCGAGCGCGTTGGCCGGGTGCAGCACGTCCCACCAGCTCTCGGCAGCCGTCTCGTACGCCGCCGGCATGACAACCAGTCGCGCCCCGCGATCGCGCAGCGCCCGGGCGTACCCGGGGTGGTCTCCGTCGAAGCAGGTGGCGAGCCCGACGCCGCCGAACCGGTCGGTGTCCAGCACGGTGACGGTGTCGCCGGGCGCGAACACGGCGTCCTCGGCGGTCGGGCGATAGAGATGCACCTTGCGGTGTACGCCGACGAGTCCGCCGTCAGGGTCGAACACGAGCGTGGTGTTGTAGATACGGCCGTCCGCGGACTCGGGCACGGACCCGGCGACCAGCCAGAGCCCGTGCTCACGCGCAGCCTGTGCCAGGGCCTCGCTACGGGGCCCCGGCACCGGCTCTGCGGTGGCTGCGACGATCTCGCCGAGCCGCGCCACGTCGTACCCACTGGCCCACAGCTCCGGCAGTACGACGAGCTCGGCGCCCTGCGCGGCGAGGCCGGCGACGACCTCGAGAGCCGTTGCCAGGTTGGCGTTCTGGTCTCCGGGCACAGCGTGCCACTGGCCGAGACCGATGCGGGTCGTGGTGCTCACCCGCTCAGCCAAGCCTTCGGCTGAGTCGCTGTCAACGAATCATGTCATCGGCATTATCGATGGCTTGGACGCGACAGGTCGATGTCGGTCAGCTCGTACCACCGGCCCGACGGCGGCTGCTCCACCAGCGGGTCCTTCCAGCGCAGCCGGACTCGATCGGGCTGCGCCTCCAGCAGTACGGCGTCCTGCCACGGGCCGTCGGTCCGCGCCGACCAGGTCTCGGACAGACTGGCCAGACCTTCCCGCTCCACCAAAGCAATAGCGGTGTCACGGTCGCTGGTCGGACCCAACGCTGCACCGAAGACGGTCATCGGCAACCACCCGCCGGTAACAGGCACCACACGGCCCAGTACTTCGCCGTCCTCCCGCACCACGTCCTCCGGCGACGGGAACCCGGGCCACTGCTCCTTCAACGCTTTGATGATCCGTGCTGTCGTCTCACCGAGGAACCGGATGCCCGCCAGCTCCGCAGTACTGCCCGCGTACTCAGCCGGTACCTCTCCACCGACCCAGGTCTGCCGGATCCGTTGTGTAGCAGTGATGTCGACCAGTGGATCACCGTCAACCAGCAACAGGTCAGCACGCGCTCCGGCGACCAGCCGCCCGCGGTCGGCCAGCTTGAACACCTCAGCCGGCGCACTGGTCGCAGCAACGAGCGCCTCGGCCGGTGTGAGTCCAGCACTGACCAGATGCACCAGCTCCCGGTGCAGCGACGCCCCGAACACCAGCCCGGGGTTAGGCGCGTCAGTACCGGCCAGCACACGTACGCCGGCCCGCAGCAACGCCAGCGTGTTCGCCCGAGCCGCTGCACCGTCAGGTGGCTGCGGTGGCATCCAGCGCCGCGACTGGTGGTCCAGTACGCGCCGCCAACGTGCAGGCATCCGGGCCATCAGTTCTGCCTCCTCCTGCAACGGCAGCTGCCCGGAAGGCCCGTTGAACATGTCGACGACACCCAGCGTCGCGATCACAGCCATGCCCTTGACCGCCTCGATGTCCTGCGGCGTCATCAGGTCCGAAGGCGCATGCGCCAGCACATCCACGCCGCACTCGGCCACAGTGACCGCACCCGCCGCAGTGGAGACGTGCGCGACCACTGTGAGCTCATGCGCGTGCGCCTCGTCGGCCAGCGCACGGATTGTGTCCCGGGGGAGCGTCGGGATGTTCAGCATCGCGCCGGAGCCGTCGTCGTAGATCAGCTTCAGGTGGTCGGCGCCCTCGGCGATCCGGTCCGCGACGAACTGCTTGGCGTCCTCCGGCCCGGTCACGTACGGGAACGGCGGGAACGCGATCGTCGGATGCCCGCCCGGTGCGGTCGACCCGATGCTCGACGTGAAGAACCCGGACCGCGGAGTTTCCCCGGCGATCACCTCCGGCATGCTGAACATGTCGAGCTGCGTGGTCACGCCGTACGTCGCGGCGAGCTGCGTACAGCCCGGTGCCAGGTGGACGTGCGCGTCGATCAGCCCGGGCAGCAGCGTCGTACCGGAACCGTCGACGAGGACGTCGTCCGGCTGTGCGATGTCCGGGCCGCCGATCGCCGCGATGCGCCCGTCCGCGACCCGCAGACAGTCCGCGGGCAACGCCGTACCGCGGTCGACGAGTCGGGTGTGCAGGATCGTGAATGCCATGCCGGGGACGCTAAAGGGTGACGTAACGTCAGACTCCACCCCGATTTTCCGAAGGAGGTCTCGTGGAGCGAACGGTCAGTGAGGTGGCGCGGCTCGCCGGTGTTTCGGTGCGCACGCTGCGGCACTACGACGCGATCGGCCTGCTCCCGCCGGGCCGGGTCGCCGGGAACGGCTATCGGTACTACGGCCGGCCCGAGCTGCTCCGGCTGCAGCGGATCCTGCTGCTCCGCGAACTCGGCGTACCGCTGCCGTCGATCGCGCGGATCCTGGACGAGCAGGACGACGAGGTGACCGCGCTGGAAGGGCATCGGGAGCAGTTGCTGCGGGAGCGGAAGCGGCTGGACGACGTGCTCGGGGCCGTCGAGCGGACGATCGCGGGGCTGTCGGGGGACGAGACCGTCGCGGACGAGGAGTTCTTCACCGGGTTGAGCGACGCGCGGGCGCGGCTGCGGGAGGAGCTCGCCGAGCGGTACGGCGAGGCCGCGGCGGAGGGATTCGAGAAGGCGGTGCGGGAGACCTCCAGCTGGACGCGGGAGGACTACGAGCGGCTGGGCGACGAAGGGCGGCGCCTGCTGCTGCGAATGGCCTCCGCGAGAGACCGGGGTGTTCTGCCGGACTCGAAAGAAGGACTGGAGCTGATCGAGCAGCACTACCTGGGGGTGCTGGAGGTTTGGCCTGCCACGCCTGAGACGTACTACGGGCTCGGGGATCTGCTGGTCGAGAACGCGGACCAGCGGGCGATCATCGCGATGGTGGACGCGGAGCTGCCCGAGTGGCTGGCGGCCGGAGTACGGGCGTACGCGGTGCGACGGCTCGGGTATCGCCGAAACGATGAGGAAACTGTCCGACGGTCCGTCTAGTGTCGGACGGGTGAGCGATTCTCTGGTGCACGCCCGCGGTCTGCGGAAGTCGTACGGCGACTTCGAGGCGGTCCGCGGCATCGACCTGGACGTGTGGCACGGCGAGGCCTTCGGCTTCCTCGGGCCGAACGGCGCGGGCAAGTCGTCGACGATGCGGATGATCGGCGCGGTCTCCCCGACCAGCGGCGGCACGCTGCGGATCCTCGGCATGGACCCGGCCACCGACGGCCCGGCGATCCGCGCCCGGCTCGGCGTCTGCCCGCAGGACGACACCCTCGACACCGAGCTCACGGTCCGGGAGAACCTGACCATCTACGGGCGGTACTTCGGGCTCAGCCGGGCGGAGTGCCGGCTCCGCGCGGACGAGCTGCTCGAGTTCGTCGCGCTCACCGAGAAGGCGAAGGTCAAGGTCGACGAGCTGTCCGGCGGGATGAAGCGCCGGCTGACGATCGCGCGGTCGCTGGTCAGCAAGCCGGACCTGCTGCTGCTCGACGAGCCGACCACCGGCCTCGACCCGCAGGCCCGGCATCTGTTGTGGGACAAGCTGTTCCGGCTCAAACAGGCCGGCGTCACGCTGATCATCACCACGCACTACATGGACGAGGCCGAGCAGTTGTGCGACCGCCTGGTGGTGATGGACGGCGGGCTGATCGCGGCCGAGGGGTCTCCGGCCGAGCTGATCCGCGACTACTCGACCCGTGAGGTGACCGAGCTTCGGTTCGGGCCGGACGTGATGCTCGCGGACCACGACGCGCTGGCCGGCAAGGTCGAGGACCTCGCGCAGCGCATCGAGGTGCTGCCGGACCGCCTGCTGCTCTACACCGACGACGGTGAGCGCGCGGTCGCCGCGGTACACGAGCGTGGGCTGCAACCGGCTGCCGTGCTGGTCCGCCGTTCCACTTTGGAGGACGTGTTCCTCCGGCTGACCGGGCGGACGTTGGTGGACTGATGAGTGTCGCCGTGGAGAACGGTCGCCGCATGTTCGACTACTGGCTGACCGTCTACAAGCGGACCTGGAAGGGCACGCTGATCACCAGCTTCCTGCTGCCGCTGCTCTACCTGGCCGCGATGGGGATCGGGCTCGGGTCGTTCGTGGACAGCAACGGGACGGGTGCGCTCGGCGGCGTCAGCTACCTGCAGTTCATCGCGCCGGGGCTGCTCGCCTCGACGGCGTTGCAGATCGCGGTCGGCGAGGCGACGTACCCGGTGATGGGCGGGATGAAGTGGCAGAAGTTCTACCACTCGATGATCGCGACCCCGCTGCGGCCGGCGGACGTGGTGTACGGGCAGCTCGGGTTCATCGCGTTCCGGGTGTTCAGCTCGTGCGCGGTGTTCCTGGTGATCATCGCGCTGTTCGGCGGGCTCAGGTCGCCGCTCGGGGTGCTCGGGCTGCCGGTGGCGCTGCTGGTCGGGCTGGCGGTCGCCGCGCCGATCGCGGCGTACGCGACGACCCTGGAGAACGACGCCGGTTTCGCGATCGTGTTCCGGTTCGGGGTGGTGCCGGCGTTCCTGTTCTCCGGGGCGTTCTTCCCGGTCTCGCAGCTGCCGGACTGGATCGAGTGGCTCGCGTACGTGAGTCCCCTGTGGCACGCGGTCGAGCTGTCCCGCAGCCTCAGCCTCGGCTTGGTGAACCCGTTGCTCGCGGCCGTCAACGTCGTCTACCTGCTGGCGTGGTTCGTAGTCGGCACCTGGCTCGCCGTCCGCGGCTTCACGAGGAAGTTGATCGGCTGACATGGCGACCATCGCTGCGCGGGTGCTTCCCGTTCCGGTCCGGCTCGGCGGCGGCCGGCACCTCGTCGAGCGGAACTTCCTGCTCTACCGCCGGTCGTGGGTGGTGTTCATCTCGGGCTTCTTCGAGCCGGTGTTCTACCTGCTCTCGATCGGCATCGGCGTCGCGCACCTGGTCGGTGCGTTCACGCTCGCCGACGGCACCAAGATCGCGTACGCCGCGTTCGTCGCGCCGGCGATGCTGGCCAGTTCGGCGATGAACGGCGCGATCTTCGACTCGACGTACAACATCTTCTTCCGGATGAAGTACGCCAAGCTGTACGACTCGATCCTCGCGACACCGCTGCGGCCCTGGGACGTGGCCACCGGCGAGGTCACCTGGGCGCTGCTGCGCGGGGCGATCTACTCGGCGATGTTCGTCGTGGTGATGCTGATCATGGGACTGATCTCGTCGTGGTGGGCGCTGCTCGCGCTGCCGGCGTCGGTGCTGATCGGGTTCGCCTTCGCCGGGGCCGGGATGGCGCTGACCACGTTCATGCGCAGCTGGCAGGACTTCGAGTTCGTGCAGCTGGCGATCATGCCGATGTTCCTGTTCTCGGCGACCTTCTACCCGGTCGAGACGTACCCCGGGGTGATCCGCTGGCTGGTCGAGATCACGCCGCTCTACCAGGGTGTGGTCCTGGAGCGCGCGTTCGCCACCGGCAACGTCGGCTGGTTCCTGCTCGTCCACGCGCTGTACCTGGCCGCGATGGGCACCTTCGGGATGTACGTCGCGTCCCGCCGCCTCGGCAAGCTGCTGCTGAAGTAGCCGGAACCAGGACCCCCGGTGCCGCCGTCGGACCCTGCATGACCGATGAGTCCTTCCACGACCTGGTGCGGGCACCGAAGGTCGCGCTGCCGGGCGGACCGCGGCGCTGGGTCGAGGACTCGTTCCGGTTACTCACCGAGCACTTCGGTACGGCGGTACTGCGGCGGCCGGTCGTCGTACCGGACAAGTTCGTTCCGCCCGGGTACGACGGCTCGGACACCGCGGCGCGTGCCGTCTGCGCGAAGGTCTGCGAGCACCTGGAGATCCCGGCCGAGCGGGTGCATTTCAGCTTCCGGCTGGAGAAGGTCGCCGAGGCCGCCGAGCTGCTCGGCTCGGCGATGCTCGACGGCTATCTCGACCCGGGACACCCGCTGTCGCAGGGCGCCGCGCCCGGGGACCGCGCGGCGGTGCGGACGCATTCGAGCAGGCTGGGTACGGCGTCGTTCGAGCAGGTGGACCGGATCATCGAGGCCGAGCTGGCCGCCGACGACGAGGACAGCCTGCTGCCGTTCCTGGTCCGGCGGCTCGGCGCGGACGAGTTCGGTGCCGAGGTGGTGCGGTGCCTGCTCGCCGCGTCCGATCCGGGGCGTTCGATGGTGGTCAAGAGCGCCGTACAGGCCGGACCGGCGCTTGGGCGGTGGGTCGATCTGGGCGTGGACTCGCCCGGCCTCGACCCGATCCCGGGGCACTGTGCGGTCCTGCTGCGTTCCGACGTACTTGCCGATCCGCTGAAGCTGCTCGCCGCGGTCTCGCACGAGTTGAGCCACGAGCTGCTGTCCCGGCCCGCTCCGCCCTGGGCGACCGGGCCGCTCGAGGAACCGTTGACCGATCTGTGCGCGTTGTTCCACGGGTTCGGGATCGTCCTGGTCAACGCGGCCGTCGACGAGACCACGCTCGACGACGAATGGGTGCACACCTCCGGGTACCTCGGCGAACACGCCGTCGCCGAGGCGCTCGCGTCGTACCGCTTCCGCCAGCACCGGCTGCTCGGCGACGGACCGCTGCTGCCGGACTGGCACCAGGCGCTCGACCCGGCTCCACGCTCCCGGTTCGCAGCCCGGCTGCAGGAGCTGATGGGAGGCCCGCCGACCGTTCTGGGCTGGTGACGTGACTGCAACACTTCCGATGGAACGGGCGTGGTGGCGACCGCGTCAGTTCCGGTATGAATCCGATCGGTGCCTGGCGGCGTCGGCAACACGAACGCGATCTGCTCTACGGACCGAAGGTCCTGCTGCCCGGTGGGCCCGAGCAGTGGATCGAGGACTCGCTGGACTGGCTGATCGGCCGGTTCGGCGTCGAGCCGATGCGCCGCCCGCCGGTGCTGCCGAGTGCCTTCGTCCCCGCCCGGTACGACGGTTCGGAGCGCGCCGCCCGCGAGCTGTGCCTGCGGGTCTGCGCCTGGATGGAGGT
>NZ_DASRVN010000033.1:0-12094 GCF_035655035.1 Kribbella sp.
CCGTGGCGCCGACCAGGCGGTTGCCGTCGAGGGCGCCGAAGACGCGGTTCGCCGGCCAGAGTGCCTCGATGTCGGCCAGCTCGCCGACGTGGTGGTGGGTCGCGGGCGTGTCGGGGTAGTCGGGCTGGTTCGTCGACTCGAGCGTGTACAGCGCCGCCGCGGACTCCGGCCCCAGCTCACGAATGGTCAGCCCGCCGACGGTGGCCCGCCGTACCGCGGACTCCAGCAGCTCCCGGTCCGGGTCGAACAGCCGGACCGCCCAGGACTCGGCGACCACGCGGTACCCGGCCGCTTCCAGCTCGGCGCACCGCGGGTCACTGTCCTGGACGATCTCGTAATCACCCATCTGGTGATTGTCAGCCAAGCTTGCGCAACAACGGAAGCACGTCTTCGGTGAACTGGGTCAGGAACCGCTCCTGGTCGTTCCCCGGTCCGTGGACGACGAAGTGGTTGAAACCGGCGTCGGCGTACGGCTGGAACTGCTTCACGACCTCCTCCGGGTCCGACGCCACGATCCAGCGCTTCGCGACCTGCTCGATCGGCAACTCGTCGGCGAGTCGCTCCATCTCGGTCGCGCTGGTCACGCTGTGCTTCTGCTCCGGCGTCAGCGACAGCGGCGCCCAGAACCGGGTGTTCTCCAGCGCCGCCGCCGGGTCCCGGTCGTACGACACCTTGACCTCGAGCATCCGGTCGAGGTCCTCGAACTTCTTGCCCGCCTTCTCGGCACCTTCGCGGACGGCGGGGATCAGCTTGTCCGTGTACAGCTCCATGCCCTTGCCGGACGTCGCGATGAACCCGTCACCGACGCGCCCGGCGTACTTAGCCACCAGCGGCCCGCCCGCCGCGACGTACACCTTCAGCGGGGTCTCGGGACGGTCGTAGATGAACGCGTCGACGGTCTTGTAGTACGGCCCCTCGGAGCTGACGCCGTCCTTCGTCCACAGGTCGCGGATCAGCTGCACCGCCTCCCGCAGCCGGGCGAACCGCTCCTTGAACTCGGGCCACTCCATCCCCGACACGGCGATCTCGTTCAGCGCCTCGCCGGTACCGACCCCGAGCATCACGCGCCCCGGGTACAGCATCCCGAGGGTCGCGAACGCCTGCGCGATCACCGCCGGGTTGTACCGGAACGTCGGCGTCAGCACCGACGTACCCAGCTGCACCCGCTCGGTGCGCTCGCCGACCGCCGCGAGCCAGGCGAGCGCGAACGGCGCGTGCCCGCCCTCGTGCCGCCACGGCAGGAAATGGTCCGACACGGTCACACTGTCGAGTCCCAGCTGCTCGGCCCGCACGGAGTACTCCACCAGATCCCGCGGCCCGAACTGCTCCGCCGAGGCCTTGTACCCGACCCGAATGCTCACCCTCTGCTCCCAACGTCGTCTGCGCGTACTCCGGAAACAACCGCGTCCACGTCCGACTTTATGCCGCCCGCGACCTCTACCATCCAGAACGTGTACGCCAACGACGCACGAGTGCTGGGTCTGATCGGTACGACGTTCCGCGCGGCGGGCCTGCCCGCGATCCGCGTGACCGTACCGGCGGCCCTCGCCGAGCGGGCCGTCGCCGCCTGGGAACACGACGACACGACCGCCCCGAACCCGGCCGAGGACCCGTACGCCCGGCTGCAGCGGCACCGCGCCGGGGCGCTCGCGCTGATCGGCCTGTCGATCACCGAGACCGGCAAACTCGACGCCGACGGGAACACCGTCGTCGACCTCAGCCCGGAGCTGGTCGGCGTGGCGATGGACGCGGCGGACGACGTACTGCGTCGTTGATTGACTCCGGCGGGGGCTTCAGTAGGATGTGGGTCCGGCGCGGCCCGCGCCTCACCTTCGTCGACCGGCCCCAGCCCGGTCACACCGAGAAGGCAAAGGGACTTCCTGTCTCGGGCCGCTCGTCCTGGTCACCCGCCTCGGACGGATCGCTGGGGGATCGCGTACGAGTGCGTGGAAGGCCAGATGACAGCGCACAGGAACTTCAAGCAACGGGTCCGAGCCCGAGCCGCCAAAACCGGCGAGTCCTACACCACTGCCCTCCGGCACTTCCGTCCAACTCCAACAGGAGAACCAGACATGCCGGAAATCCTACGGATCGCCACGACCCAGTCGACGGTCCATGAAGACCCCACCGACGCCGCCCTGCTTCGGCAGAGCGGCGACGAGATCCGCACCCTGATGCGGGAGGCCGCGAAGGCCGGCGCCCGGATGGTGCACTTCACCGAGGGCGCGATCTGTTTCCCGAGCAAGCGGGTGATGTCGTCGCTCGGCCCCGACGAGATCGGCCCGTCCGATTGGACCAAGGCCGACTGGACGGCCCTGCAGGGCGAGCTCGACCGGATCACCGCTCTGGCGCGCGAGCTCGGGATCTGGACCGTGATCCCGTCCGTGCACCAGGTCCCCGACGCCCGGCCGCACAACAGCATGTACGTCGTGTCCGACCAGGGGAAGGTCGTCGCCCGGTACGACGAGCGCATGCTCTCCACCACGAAGGTCACCTGGATGTACTCCGCGGGCAGGGAGCCGGTGACGTTCGAGGTCGACGGGGTCCGCTTCGGGCTCGCGCTCGGCTTGGACGTGCTGTTCCCGGAGCTGTTCACGGAGTACGACCGGCTCGGGGCCGACGGCGTACTGGTGTCGTACGCCAGCGCGATCGGCCGGAACGACAACATCGCCGTGCAGGTGCGCGGCGCCGCCGCGAACAACACGTGCTGGGTCAGCCTGGCGGCGACGGCCAACAACCCGGAAGGCGGCCTGTCGTCCGGAGTGGCCGGGCCGCGCGGCCAGTGGCTGACGCAGTGCGCGGAGGACGGTACGCCGTCGGTCGCGATCGCTGAACTGCACACCGACGAGATCACCGCGGTCGGCCGTGACTTCCGCAGCCGGACGCGGGAGCGCATCGGGTCGTGAGCACAGCCTGTCCGGGCGCCGGCTGCAGACGGCGCCTGGGCGGGCCTGCCGCGAGCTGAGCCTGGTTCGCCGGCTCGGTGCTAGGTGATGTCACGGCGGAGCGAGAGGACGGCGGCCGCGGTGGCGGCAAGGGCGGCGTACGTCAGGAGGACTGCGGCGCCGCCTGCCGCGGGGAGCAGGGTCGGGCCGGCGGACGCGGTCTGCTCGGCGATGGCGCCGGCGATGAACGTGAAGTCGGTCAGGGCGGCGGTCGCGCCGCCTGGGAGATACGGGTAGACGGTGTTGATCCCCGGGATGATCAGCAGCACGTACTCCAGGAAGTAGAAGTAGCCGATAATGATGCCTACGGCAACCAACTGGTTGCGGGCCAGGGCACCGATCGCGGCACCGAGCACGGTGTACACGGTCGCGGCGACGGCGAGCCGGATCAGCAGACCGGCCAGGTCCGCGGGCGCGATCGTCAGGTCGACGCCGCGGGCGAGCACGGCCCCGAGCAGTGCGAGTGCGGACGTCAGCGCAGCGATCACGCCGTACCCGAGGCCGAGTCCGGCGTACACGAGCAGCTTCGCGGCGAGCACCCGCCCGCGTCGCGGTGCGGCCAGGAACGTCGTCGCGATGGTGCGGTGCCGGTACTCGCCGGCGATGCCGATCGCGCCGATCACAGCCGGGACGAACAGCAGTACGCCGGTGATGCCGACGACGAGCGCGGCGCCTTCCGGGGTGTCGATGCCGGGCATCGGCGGTTCCGCGTTCTCCGGGCCGACCAGGCTGAGCAGGCCGGTCAGGCCGCCGCCGCAGAGGACAGCCGCGAGGGTCGTCCAGCGGTGCAGGCGGACCGCTGCCAGCCGGGTGGCCTCGCCACGAATCAGGCGGTTCACGCCGTCAGCTCCTTGGTGGTCAGTGCGAGGAACGCCTGCTCCAGCGTCGTCCCGTGCGCCGTGAGATCGCGCAATGATCCGGTCCAGGTGGTGCGGCCGCGGTCGATCAGCACGATGTCGTCGACGGAGTGCTCGAGGTCGGTCAACACATGGCTGGACACGAGTACGGTCCGCCCGGACGCCGCGTACTCGCGGATGAACGTCCGCAGCCAGACGATCCCGGCCGGGTCGAGCCCGTTCGACGGCTCGTCGAGCACGAGTACGTCGGGATCGCCGAGCAACGCGGTCGCGAGCGCGAGCCGCTGCCGCATCCCGGTCGAGAACCCCTTCACCCGGCGGTCGGCGTACGACCGCAGCTCGACCGTGTCGATCACGTGCTCGACGCGCTCCCGCCGGTGCCCGCCGAGTGCGGCGACCGTCGTCAGCTGGCCCCGGGCGGTGGCCGCCGGATGCGCGCCGGCGATATCCAGCACCGCCCCGACGGTCGAGCCCGGCGACGCCAGCTCCCGGTATCGCGTACCACCGAACGTGGCTGTTCCGCCGTCCGGCTCGACCAGCCCCAGCAGCATCCGGAGCGTGGTCGACTTGCCGGCGCCGTTCGGCCCCACCAGTCCGGTCACGCACCCGGCCGACGCCGTGAACGTCACGTCGGCGACCGCCTGCACCGGCCCGAACCGCTTGCTCAACCCGTCCGCCCGGATCATCGCGCGACCCGCTCGGCGATCGGCTCCCGGGTGCCGATCAGCCGCAGGGTCTGGTCGTCGTACCGCAGCGTCGTCATCGGCCACCTCCGGATAGAATCGGTCTAGCAGTGAGAACATTATCAGAGTGATAATAATGGTGGGAAACGAGATGCCCGAGAAACCCCTGTCGGTCGCCGACGTGGTGATGCATCCGGTGCGGCTGCGGATCATCCAGCAGCTCGGCGGCCGCGAGCTGACCACGGCCGCGTTGCGCGAACTGCTCCCGGACGTCACGCCGGCCACGCTCTACCGGCACGTCGCCGCGTTGGTCGAGGCGCGAATCCTGACCGTGGTCGCCGAGCGGCGGGTGCGTGGCGCGGTCGAGCGGACGCTGGCACTCGGCGAACGGGTCGCACAGGTCGACCATGACGAGCTGCGCGCGATGACCGACGCTCAGCTCCGGGATTCGGTCCTCGCCTTCCTCGGGCACTTCGCCGAGGACTTCGACCGGTTCCTGGCCGCGGACGACCTCGAACTGCGCAACCTCTTCGGCGTCGGGCAGACCATGTTGTACGTGAATCCGGAAGACCTCGCCGAGATCCAGGCCGGACTGGTGGAACTGCTCGCGCCGTACCGCGCCGAGCGCGCCGGCCGGAGCCGCGTCAGCCTCACCACGGCGCTGATCCCCTCACAGGAGTAGCCGCCAGCGCGTTCTGTCTGTATGAACAGGCATGCGGTGGTCAGCACCCGGATCGGGGAGCTCACGGTGGTGGTGTCGGAGGATGCGCTGGTCGGCATCTACTTTCCGCACCACTGGGTCAAGCCGTCGGCGGAGACGCTGGGTGAGCGGGTCGAGGCGACCGACCCGCTCATCGCGCTCGTCGTCGAGCAGTTGGAGTCGTACTTCTCCGGCTCGCGGGTCTCCTTCGACCTGCCGGTCCGGCTTGAGGGCGACGCGTTCCAGCGGCGGGTCTGGGCGGTGCTCGAGGAGATCCCGTACGGCGCGACCACGACGTACGGCGAGATCGCCCAGCGGCTCGGGGAGCCGGCACACGCTGCGCAGGCGGTGGGGAAGGCCGTCGGGCAGAACCCGGTGTCGATCGTCGTCCCGTGCCACCGGGTGATCGGGAAGAACGGATCGCTCACCGGGTACGCGGGCGGGCTCAAGCGGAAGCAGTTCCTGCTCGACCTGGAGGAGCCGGTCGGGGCTCGGCTGTTCTAGCGGACCTCCCGCACTGACCAACCTCCGCTCAGCGCGTCGCCGTCCCGGCGCTGAGCGTGCGGCTACGGGAAGCGGCCGAGTTGGTCAGTGCGGCAGGTCCGCCGCTAGCTCAGGTCGCCGACCTGGGCGGCGTACCAGTCGAGTTCGGTGAGGTGTTCGGCGATCTTGCGGAGCGTCCAGTTCGGGCTGCGGTCCTTGTCCCACTCGGCCGGGTCGAGGGCGGCGTACCGGAGGACGAAGGTGCGGCCGAGCCGGGTCAGCCGTTGCTCGGCCTCGCGGACATCCTCCGCGGTGAACGGCGCCAGGTCCGCGGCGGAGGTGAGCGCGCTCGCGTGCCACTCGTCGGGCTGCGTCGGCACGCCGGCCAGCAGCGCCTCGACCTCGGCCAGGTGATCGATCAGGTGGTCGGCGATCCGGCGGACCGCCTTGTGTGGTGTGAACGTGCGGTCGTCGTCGGACGTCCGCGGTACGCCGTCCCACGCCGGCCAGGTGCCGACCAGCTTCAGCGACCGCTGCACCGCTTCGGCGACGAGTTCTCCCGGGTTCTGTGTCATGCGGCCGAGGCTAAGGCCGTCACGCTTCGGCGACCGCCGAACTGATCCCGAGGCGGCGCGCCAGGCCTTCGGCGTCGTACGGCGCGTGCACCTTGACGTCGTTGTCGAAGTACACGTAGGCCTCGCACTTCCACCGGCGGATCTTGCGGGCCCAGTGGTCGAGTGCCTTGTCGTCGTACCCGCTCACGTACAGCTCCTCCGCGCCGTGCAACCGGACGTACGCGAAGTCCGCCGTGACGTCGTCGAACATCGGCCACTTGCCGGCCGTGTCCGCGCAGACCACCGCGACGTCGTGCTCGCGCGCCAGCTCGACGAAGCCGGCGGTCTTGAAGCTCTCGTGCCGTACTTCGATCGCGTGCCGGAGCGGCTGGTCGACGCGTGGTTCGAGCAGCGCGCGGCCCTCCATCCGCTCGTCGTGGCCCTTCGCGACCTCGGCGGCGGCGACCGTTGTCCGCGGCAGCTGCGCGAAGAAGTCCGCGCACCGCGGCGCGTCGTACCGGAAGTTCGGCGGCAGCTGCCACAGCACCGGGCCGAGCTTGTTGCCCAGCGCAAGGATTCCGGAGGCGAAGAAGTTCGCCAGCGGGGCGTCCACGTCGGCCAGCCGCTTCAGGTGCGTGACGAAACGCGGGCCTTTGACGGAGAAGACGAACCCGTCGGGCGTCTCGTCGTACCAGCGCTGGTACGACTCAGGTCGCTGCAAGGCGTAGAACGAGCCGTTGAGTTCGATCGAGTTCAGCCGGGCGGACGCGTACTCGAGCTCGGCGCGCTGCGGGAGTCCGTCCGGGTAGTACGTCTTGCGCCACGGCGGGTAGCGCCAGCCCGAGATCCCCACTCGGTATTTGGATGCCGGCCAGCTCATGACTCGATTATGGTCCCGGCATGCAGATCGACCGCGGTGCGTACCCGGACGCGCGGACTCCCTGGGACGATCCGGCGTGGCGCGCCACGGCGCTCGGCTGGCTGGATGCCGAGCTGGCGCGGATCGGGGTACGGGAGCTCGGCGAGCGGCGGGTCCGGGTCCGGCCGTGGTCGGTGATCGTACGGGTCGAGGCGGCCGATCCGGTGTGGTTCAAGGCGGGCGCACCCGGGGCCGCGTTCGAGGCAGGGCTGGGTGAGGCGCTGGCGCGGTGGACGCCCGAGCACGTGCTCACGCCGTACGCCGTGGACGCCGCGCGCGGGTGGTCCTTGATGCCGTCCGGGGGCGACCAGCTGCGGGTCCTGCCACCCGGACCGCGGGAGTGGATCGACGTGTTGACGCAGTACGCCGAGCTGCAGCGGGCGCTCGTACCGCGGGTGGACGAGTTGTTGCGGCTCGGCGTACCGGATGCGCGGGTGCCGGCGTTGCCGGGGATCTTCGACGCGGCGGTGCTCGAGACGTCGACCGCTGACAAGTTGTCCGGACTGCGGCCGCGGCTGGTCGGGTGGTGCGAGGAGTTGCGGGCGATCGGCGTACCGGATTCGCTGGATCACGCGGACCTGCACGACGGGCAGATCCTGGTCGCGGGAGTCGGACGGTACACGTTCTTCGACTGGGGCGACGCGAACGTCGGGCATCCGTTCTTCAGCCTGCTGGTCACCCTCGAGCGGGCGGCCGAGCTGCACGGACCGGAGGTCGTCGCGCGGCTGGAGGACGCGTATCTGGAGGCGTGGACGGCCGACGGTCATACGTTGCCGGACCTGCGGCGCGCGGCCGAACTCGCCCGTCGCCTCAGCCAACTCACCCGCGCCGGCTCCTGGGCTCGCCTCTTCCCGGACGCCACCCACCTCGGCGTCCCCCACCGCGCCGCCGCGCTCCTCCGCCTGCGCCCCACAGGTTGACCCGGATCCCCAGGCCATCACAATTGTGGCGAATGATCGCGGCTGAGCGTGCCCGGCGTCGGCGCGGCGCGATTGTGATGGCCTGGGGATCCGGCGTCAGGTCGGGAGGCCCTTCGGCCACCACGGTGGGACGTTGCCCGGGCAGGTGCCGTGGGCGCCGGCGGGAGTGCCCTGCCAGGAGAACAGCGCGAGGTCGGCGATCGCGATCGCGACACAGGCGGCGAACAGCGAGAACAGGAACGCCTTCCCGGCGTACCGGAAGACGACGGTGAACAGCACCAGGTTCACGATCAAGGCGATCGGCACCCCGAGGAACAGCAAGGTGAGCCCTCTCGGCACCTTCCCCGCGATCTCCACATGACATGTCTGCCACGCCCGCGACGTGAGCACGATCAGGCCGAACGCCGCCCCGCCACCCACGACCACGGTAAGGAACGACTCGCCCTTACTCCCCTTCGCCGCAAACGCCATGGGATTACGGTAGGTGATCCACCGCGTCAGTTCACGCCGATCAGTCGTCCAACGGGTGCAGATCCACCGGCGTGAGCACCCAGCGGAAGCCGTACTTCGGGGCCGCGGAGCGGTCGATCTTGTCCGGGGCGAAGTACTCGTTCACCAGGCTGACCAGCCGCTCGTGGAACTCCGCGACCCGCTCCCCTGGGACCCGCCCGGCGTGTTCCCCATTGTCCTGGACGAAGCCGGCGGCGTACATCCCCGCGGCCGCGTCGGCGTACGCCTGCACGTAGTCCTGCGCACTCGACCCCGGGATCTCGCTACGCGCGCCGGTCCCGGGGGCCGGGCTCTCCGCGAGCGCGGCGCCGGCGTCCGTACGGCGCCAGCGGCCGGAGTCCTCGACTACGCGGCCGGTGTCGCGGAGCTTCTCCAGGTACCAGAGCACGCGGGCGTCCGTGGCGGCGAGCTTGTCTGCCAGTTCGGTCAGAGTCCGCGGCTCGGCGAGCAGACCGACGATCCCGCGCGGCAGTGCCGATTCGTCCCAGTTCATGCGGACGTTCAATACGTCGAGGAGGCGATCGGCGACCGTTGGGATCGGCCCGGTGGCGTCGAGCAGTACGGCGCCGTACCTCGCATTGTCCGCGTCTTGGTTGGCATGCCAACTGAGGACTCGCTCGAGCTCCGCCGGGCTCGACCCGAAGGCGCCGCGCGCGACGAGCCGTTGTTCGAGCGTGGCCGCGTCGACGGTCAGGTTGATGACGGTGTCGAACAGGTCCCAGATCTCGTCCTCGTTCCCGACCGTCCCACAGACGAACGTGATCCCGTCGGTCGCAAGCCCGTGGAGCGTTGCCGGCGGCAGTCGGTAGGTGTTGTCCGCGAACCACCTGTCGTCCCGGTCCGCGGGCATGACCACCTCGGTCCCCGACGCATCGTCGAACCACCGGGCCAGGCGATCCCTGTCGACGTCGTACACCTCGTACCCACGCCGCCGCAGCTCGTCGCCCACGGCCGTCTTGCCGACTCCGGACGTGCCGGTCAGGTAGACGAGCCCCATCAGTTCACCTTGGGACGGAGCCACATGATCGTGGTTGGGGCCGTTAGGTCTGCGGGTGGTACGACGACAACCTGGTGGTCGTCCTCGTAGACGATCTGGCCGGGAGTCGTGGAGGTGTAGCGCTCGCAGGGGAGGTTGTGGGCGGCGAGGATCTTCAGGTAGCCGGGGATGGGTTCGAAGAGGTGGGCGGCGGTGGGTTTGAACCAGGACGCGGCGTGTGGGTTCTGCTCGTAGGCGGTCGCTGGGTTTGTGTAGGCGGCGTCGTACCAGTCGTTCGTCGTACGGCGGAATCGTTCCTCGGCGGGGGTCAGGTAGCCGCGGCTTGCGAGCATGTTGACGAGGCCGAAGATGCCGATCCGGCGGCCGCGGCGGTCGGGGACGGGGCTCTGGTATCGCACGTACGTCGGCACGTCTGAGATTCTGCACGGTTTCTGTCGGTGGGGGCGTCTACGCTCGCGGGTCATGGTGGATCTGACGGCGACGCGGGACTCGTACGACGCCTTGGCGGCGCGGCATCCGGACGTGGTCGGCGCGGGGCTGGACGACCTGCCGCTGGAGCGTGCCCTGCTGGCCGCGTTCGCCGAGCTGATACTTGCCGACGGCAACAGACAGGTCGCCGACGTCGGCTGTGGATCCGGGCGGGTGACGACCGTACTGGCGCGGCTCGGGCTGGACGCGTTCGGGGTCGACCTGTCGCCGGGGATGGTCGCGCTGGCCCGGCGTACGTACCCGGACCTGCGGTTCGAAGAAGGCTCGCTGCTGGCGCTCGACCTTCCCGACGCGCGGCTCGGCGGCGTGCTCGCGTTCTACTCGATCATCCACACCCCGTGGAAGCTTCGGGCAAAGGTGTTCGCCGAGTTCCATCGGGTGCTCGCGCCGGGTGGGGTGCTGATGCTGGCGTTCCAGGTCGGCAGCGAGCGGAGCCGGCGTACCGAGCTGTACGGCACACCGATCGAGCTCGAGTGGTACCGGCAGCAGCCGGACGAGATCTCCGGGCTGCTGCACGCGGCCGGTTTCAGCACCTGGTCGACGACGGTTCGCGAGCCGGGAGAGGGGGAGACGACCCAGCGCGCGTATGTGATCGCCCGGAAGAACTGATTGACCCCCGTGATTTGTCAGGGCTACCCTGACGTGTCAGGACGTACCTGACAACTTGGAGGTTGGCGATGCCGGACAACGTGTTGCGCTGCTCGTTCTGCGGGAAGGTGCGGGACGAGGTACAGCACCTGGTCGCCGGGCCCGGAGTGTTCATCTGCAACGAATGCGTCGAGCTGTGCGAGCGCGTGATGAGCGACCAGCCGCTGCCGTCGTTCCCGCCGCTGGACGGGAAGACCGACGAGGAACTGCTGGCGGACATGGCGCGCCTGGACGCGTCCCGCGGGCAGGTCGAGGCCGCCGTACAGGATCGTGTGCAGCGGTTGCGCTCGCGGTCGGTGACCTGGGCGCGGATCGGCGAAGCGCTCGGCGTCAGCAGGCAGTCCGCCTGGGAACGGTACTCCGGGGAGGAGTGATGATCCTGCTCGTCCGGCACGGCGAGGCCGACGGCACCCAACTGGATTCCGAGGGTTGGTGGGGCCCGGCGCGCGACTTCGCGCCGCTGTCCGCGCGAGGTGTGCAGCAGGCGAAGGAGGCAGGCCGCCGGCTACGCGACTGCGGCGCCGACCGGATCATCGCCTCACCGATGACGCGCGCCCTCCAGACCGCCGCGCTGATCTCCGCCGAGACCCAGCTTCCGCTCACCGCGGTCGACGTCGACCTGCGCGAATGGCTTCCCGACAACACCCTCACCTGGCGATCCACCGAAGCACTGGCCGCCGCCGAGGAACGCACGCGGTACGACGGCAGCTGGCCGCCGGGCGAGTCCCGCACCTGGGAACCCCACACCTCCGTCCGCCGCCGGGCGCTCGACGCCCTCCGCCGTCACTCCACTGGTACGCCGTTCATCGCCGTCTGCCACAGCGTCGTCATCGAAACGCTTACGGGTACTCGCGGCATCGAGCACTGCGGCGTACACCCGTTCACCCTCGCCGACGCCGCCCATCCACCCGACGAGGTGTTCCTCCCCCGATGACGCATCCACTCGTTGAACTCCGCGACCACTGGCTCCGTACGACGACAGCCGCACTCCAGGCAGACCCGGCAGTCGTCGGCGCATCCCTCGTCGGCTCCCTCGGCACCGGCCGCGCCGACGAGTGGAGCGACGTAGACCTCCTCGTCGTGGTCGAGGACTCCCACCTCGACACCCTCGTACTCCCCAGCACCGCCCGCACCTTCACGATCGACGCCCGCCACAACGGCCCGGCCGGCACGCGGGCAAGCAGCGCGCAGTACGTCGTGAACGGCCTCCCGTTGTGGGTCGACTGGCACGTACATCCGCTGTCCCGTGCCGCCTGGCCGTCCGACAGCAAACTCCTCTTCGAACACCGCCCGATCCACCACACCCCGGCCACCTTCACGACGTACCTGAACACCGGCCCCCGCGAGCCCGCCACCCCCAAAACCCCCGCCGAAGAACAAGCCATGCGC
>NZ_DASRVN010000034.1:0-33716 GCF_035655035.1 Kribbella sp.
GCGATGGTGGCCGGCGACCTGGCCGGTGCCGCGGAGTCCGATCTCGCCGCCCTGCAGGCGATCGGCGACGCGCTGGCGGGTACGGACAAGCCGCTCGTCAGTACGTCGGGCACCGGCATGCTCGCCCAGCTCCAGCAGGGCCGGGTCGCGACCGAGGAGGACTACGACCCGAACGGCGGCTACCGGATCGACGCGGAGAACTTCGTCGTCGACCTGGCCGGGAAGGGCGTCCGTACGTCCGTCGTCCGGCTGCCGGCCATCACCCACAGCCGCCTCGACCTGCACGGGTTCGCCCCGGCGCTGATTTCCTTTGCCCGGCGCAACGGTTTCGCGGCGTACGTCGGCGACGGCACGAACCGCTGGCCCGCGGTGCACACGCTCGACGCGGCGCGGGCGTACCGCCTCGCCCTGGAGTCCGCGCCCGCGGGCAGCCGGCTGCACGTCGTCCAGGACGAAGGCATCGAGTTCCGCACCATCGCGGAGGCGATCGGCCGCGGTCTCGGGCTGCCGGCTCGTTCGGTGGGTGCCGACGAGGCGGCGGAGTACGTCGGCTTCCTGAGCCAGTTCGCCATGATGGACAATCCGACGTCGTCGGCCCGGACGAGTGAGCTGCTCAACTGGCAGCCCACCCACCCGGACCTGCTCGCCGACCTCGCGGAAGGCTTCTACTTCGAGGAGCGCTAGACCTTGAGGACCGGCGCGACGGTCTTCGACTTCGAGCCCTCGTACGCCGCCAGGAGGATGCCGAGCACGGCGATGCCTTCCTCCTCGGTGTGCAGCGGGCGCTGCTTGCCGGCCAGCGAGTCGGCGAAGTGGCCGATCTCGGCGACGAACGTGTCGACCGGCTCGAACTCGAACGTCTCGGTCTCGCCGGAGCGGAGCCGGTACGAGAGCGTCGTACCGTCGCTGGTCAGTGAGCCCAGCTCGCCGACGGCGGAGAAGCGTTCGGTGGACGCGGCCGGCTGGTACGCCCAGCTGGTCACGAGCTGACCGACGACTCCGTTGTCGAACCTGATCAGGACCTGCGCGGAGTCCTCGCCCTCCATGAACTTCAACCGGTGCGTGGAGAGCATCGCGGTCGCCTCGACCGGCATACCGCCGGCCAGGTGCAGCATCAGATAGGTGGGGTGGTACCCGGTGTCAATGAGCTCGCCACCGCCGCTCGTCTTGCTGCTCGCCCGCCAGCCCATCGTGCTCGGGTCGAAGTCGTTGTAGAAGCTGTCGGTCGTCCGTACCTCGTAGACGGTGCCGATCGTGCCGGCCTGCAACAGCTCGCGCGCCTTCGCGACGGCCGGCATGAACAGCTGGTTGTGCGCGCACATCAGCGTCACGCCGTTCTCGGTCACCGCCTTGCGGACGTCGGCCGCCTCCTCCGCGGACAGGCACAGCGGCTTCTCGCAGAGGATGTGCTTACCGGCCTCGGCGGCCGCGACGATCGCGTCCCGGTGCAGGTCGTGCGGCAGACAGATGTCGACCGCGTCCAGCTCCTCGTTGGCGAGCATCTCCTTGTAGTCCGTGTACGACGCCGCGCCCAGCTCCTCGCCACGCTTCTTCGCGGTCTCGGCGACCGCGTCCGCAACCGCGGTCACACCGATCCGGTCAGCGTGCGCCGTGTAGCCCTTGATGTGCGCCGATGCGATCCCACCCGCGCCGATCAACCCAACCTTGATCATCGGCTACTCCCTCTCAGCTGTAGGAAATGACTTGGTTGGACTCGGCGGCCGCGTTCGCCGCGACCACGAGCCTGGTCAGCTCGACGGCGCGCTCGATGTTCTCGTCCGCGCGCGTGTTGTTGTTGATGTGGTCCACCCATTGCCCGAAGGCGTCCTGGGAGTGCTCGGGTACGTCGACCTGCTCGCCGTTCACCAGCAGCACATTGCCGGCGTCCGTGTACGTGAGCGTGCCGTCGGTGCCGAACAGCTCGATCGTGAACGGGTTGCTGCTCGCGAACCCCGCCTCGATCACGCCGATCCGCTGGTCGCCGTACCCGGCCACCACGACAGCGTTGTCTTCCAGCCCGCGACCGGCCACCGAGCGGTACGTCGCACTCACCGTCTCCGGGTGCGCGCCGAGGAACAGCTGGGTGAGGTACACCGGGTGGCAGCCGAGGTCGGTGAGCGCGCCGCCGATCGCGGCCTTCGGCTCGAAGAACCGCTGCGGCAGCCAGCCCTCCTTGCCGTCGCGGCCGATCGCGCCGTCGTGCGAGAGCCGGACCCGGCCGTAGGTCAGCGTGCCGAGCGTGCCCTTGTCGAGTACTTCGCGGATCGCCGTCGTGTAGCCGTGGTACAGCCGGGGCAGCGAGACCACCAGCTTCACGCCGGCGGCGTCGGTGGCGGCGACGATCTCCTCGGCCTCGGCCACCGTCGGAGCGAGAACCTTCTCGGTGAAGATGTGCTTGCCGGCCTGGGCCGCCTTCACCATCACGTCGCGGTGTACGTCGGTCGGCGTCGTGATCACCACGCCGTCGAGATCGTCGCGCGCCAGCAGGGCGTCGAGATCACCGGTGTACTCGGCGCCGAACCGCTCGGCGCCCTCGCGGCCGCGGTCCGCGTCGTCGTCCCAGACGGCCACCAGGTCCGTCCCCGGGTGCGCCTGGGCCTGTCTCGAGTAGTCGCCGGCATGCACGTGCCAGAAGCTGAGCGTCGCGATCTTCAGTGGATTGGACACGCTGGTCCTCCTCAGTGGAGCCTGCGGAAACGTTTCTGATCGACCGTCGGCAGATCACGGTACAACGTTGTCAGGAGTCCGCAACAGGGTTCTTCCGAGGGCGTTCACACGCTGAGACTCGTGCGCAGTCCGGGTGCTTATAGTTATCCGGGAGTCCTTCATTAGGTGAGGAGTACCGCGATGTCCGACGAGCCGGCCGGCGGGGATCTCTCACGGCTCCGCCAGCTGAACGCGGCCGCCGTACTGCGGGAGTCGCGCGGCACGCAGCCGCTGACGCTCACCGAACTGTCCAAACGCACCGGGCTGTCGCGCGCTTCCACCGAGGACGTCGCACGGGACCTCCTCGGCCGCGGCTGGCTGACCGAGGTCGCCCCCGCCCCCGGCACCGTCGGCCGCCCTGCCCGCCGCTACCGCTTCAACTCCGGCGCCGGCCGCCTGCTCGGCGTCGACGTAGGCGGCCACAAGATCCTCACCCTCGTCACCGACCTCGACGGCGAAGTCCTCCACCAGGCGCGCGTCGACGTCCCCGCAGACGCAGGCCGCCGCGAACGCCTGGCCGCCGTAGACCACTGCATAACCAAAGCCCTCACCGCAGCCGGCATCCCCACCAACCCCCGAGCACCCGGCACCCCGCCAGCCCACACCTCCACGGGAGCCAGGGCGGGTGCTGGTGGTGCGTGGATTTGGGCTACCGGGGTTGCGACTACGGGGCTGGTGGATGGTGTGGGGAAGGTGATGTTGTCGGACTCGTTGCCGGAGTGGAGTGGGGTGGATCTGGGGGCGCATGTACGGCGGTTGGTGCCGGGGGCGGTGCGGGTGGAGAACGACTGCAAGCTGGCGGCGCTGGCGGAGACGTGGCGTGGGGTGGCGCGGTACGCGAAGGATGTCGTGTTCCTGCTCGCCGGGCTGCGGACCGGCGCCGGGCTGATCATCGACGGGAAGCTGCACCGCGGGTTCGCGAACTGGTCCGGGGAGATCGGCGCCCTCCCGGCCGCGGGCTGGCAGCAAGCCCCGCGGCATCTCCACACCTGGCTCGAGAACAACCCACCCACCACACCAGACCCCGCGCGAAACGGTGGTTCGGCGAGTGGGGTCGAGCGGGTGTTTGTGGCTGCGCGCGGAGGTGATGACGCGGCGCGCGTGGCTGTGGAGGGGTACGTCGGGGATCTCGCGATCGGGGCGTCGGCGCTGGTGCTCACCCTGGATCCGCAGCTGGTGGTGATCGGCGGCGGATTCTCGCGGTCGGCGGACGTACTGGTGGAGCCGTTGCGCCGGGAGCTGGAGCGGTGGTGTCTGCGGACGCCGGAGATCCGGGTGTCGTCGTTCGCGGACGAAGGGGTCGCGCTCGGGGCGGTCCGGCTCGCGCTGGACGAGGTGGAGGCGGCCATCACCGACGGCCTCAGACCTTGACATAATTTCCCAGGACTCCATGATTATCCCATCGCTACGCCGAGCGAGAGGAAGCATCATGATGCGGCTCGTCACAGCCCTCGCAGCAATCGGTCTGCTGCTACCGACCCAAGCGGCAATGGCAACCGATGGCACCACCCGCACCTACACGACCTCCGACCAGGTCATCGCCAACCAGGAGCGCGGCTTCTACCACCACGCCGAGACGCACTACTACGCCGACAACTCCGGCTACGTCCCGCTGGACGTCAACAAACTGCGGGGCTTCCGCACCCAGGAGCACATCACCCAGATCCTCCGGTTGTTCTACCTGGAGAAGTTCGCCAAGCAGGACGTGATCGACAAGCACTACCTCGACCTCATGCAGGCCGACTTCGACATCGCCCGCGCCGCCGGCGTCAAGATGATCGTCCGCTTCGCCTACGCGCTGCCCGGCGCCGGCTGGCCGCCGCCCACGCCGTACGGCGACGCTCCGGTCTCCCGCGTCGTCAAGCAGATCAAGCAGCTCACGCCGATCCTGCGGAAGAACGCGGACATGATCGCCGTCGTCCAGTCCGGCTTCGTCGGGCTCTGGGGCGAGGGGTACTACACCGACTACTTCTCGAACCCGGCGGACCCGAGCCAGGTCTCGGACCAGAACTGGGCCGACCGCAAGGCCGTGATCGACGCGCTGCTCCGGGCGCTGCCGAAGGACAAGATGGTCCAGGTGCGGACGCCGTACATGAAGCAGCGGATGTACGGCGTACCGACCGGGACCGCGGGCGGGTTGACGGCGCAGCAGGCGTACGACGGATCCGCGGTCGCGCGGATCGGGCAGCACAACGACTGCTTCCTCGCGAGTGCCGACGACTTCGGGACGTACCTGAGCGACCCGATCGAGCTGGACAAGGATTTCGTTGCCCAGGACACCAATTACGTCCCGGAGGGCGGCGAGACCTGTGGTGTGGACGCGCCGCGCTCGGAGTGGCCGTCGGCGGCGGCCGAGATGGCGCGGCTGCACTTCTCGTTCCTGAACATCGAGTACCACCCGGACGTGCTGGCCAGCTGGGGTCCGAACATCGAGATCGCGAAGCAGAAGCTCGGATACCGGTTCGCGCTGACTCAAAGCACCGTCAAGCAGTCCAATGGAAGCATCAACGTCAAGCTGCAGCTGCGAAACGACGGGTGGGCCGCGCCTTACAACCCGCGTCAGGTGCAGCTGATCTTCCAGAACAGCAAGCACACGTTCAAGTACACCGTGCCCGCCGACCCCCGCCGCTGGAGCGCCGGCGCCCTGACCTCCCTGAACTGGACTGTGAAGGCTCCCCCGGTACCAGGCCAGTACCACGTGCTGCTCAACGTCGCCGATCCGCACCTTCAGTCCCAGGCGAAGCTGCCAGGCTCCAGCGAGACGTACAACGCGGTCTACGCCGTACGCTTCGCCAACAACGGAACCTGGCAGCCCAACACCGGCTACAACGACCTACAGCAAACGGTGACCATCGGATAGGTGCAGTGGTCGAGCCAGCCGTCGCCCAGGTGATCCGGAGGTGCCCGGGCTACGGCTGGGCTTCGGGGGTTGCCTGGGCTGCGGCTTGCGGGAGGGCGGGTGGTTCGGGGCGGGTGGGGCGCGGGATGCCGGCGGCGGCGTACGCGTCGGGCTCGTCGAGGGTTTCGTGTTCGAGGAGCTGGTCGGCGATCGAGTCCAGCTGGGGGCGGTGTTCGCGGAGCAGCCGGCGGGCGTCGGCGTAGCACTGCTCGATCAGCCGGCGTACCTCCTCGTCGACGGTGTTGAGCAGCTCGTCGGAGACTCCCGCCATCCGGGCGTCGCCCTCGGCCGGGAGCACCGACACCGGGCCGATCGCCTCGGACATGCCCCAGCGGCCGACCATCGAGCGGGCGATCCGGGTCGCGGTCTCCAGGTCGCTCTCCGCGCCGGTGGTGACCACCCCGAGTACCTCCTGCTCGGCGGCCATCCCGCCGAGCGCGCCGATGATCCGGCCGCGCAGGTACTCCACGTCGTACCCGTACCGGTCGGTCTCCGGCGTCGACAGCGTCACCCCGAGCGCCCGCCCGCGCGGGATGATCGACACCTTCCGCACCGGGTCCGCGCCCTTCTGGATCATCCCGAGCAGCGCGTGCCCGCCCTCGTGGTACGCCGTGCGCCGGCGCTCGTCGGCCGGCATCACCACGTTCCGCGCGGTACCGAGCTGGATCTTCTCCAGCGCGTCGGTCAGGTCCCGCATGGTGATCTGGGACTCGCCCTGCCGGGCCGCCGCGAGGGCCGCCTCGTTCAGCAGGTTCGCCAGGTCCGCGCCGGTCATCCCCGGCGTGGACCGGGACAGCGCGCCCAGGTCCGCGTCCGGCGCCAGCGGCTTCCCACGGGCGTGCACCTTGAGGATCGCCTCCCGCCCCGGCTGGTCCGGCGCGTGCACGGTGATCGTCCGGTCGAACCGCCCGGGCCGGAGCAGCGCCGGATCGAGTACGTCGGCCCGGTTCGTGGCGGCGAGTACGACGACGCCCTCGGTACCGGAGAAGCCGTCCATCTCGGTGAGGATCTGGTTCAGTGTCTGCTCGCCCTCGTCGTGGCCGCCGACCGAGCGCGCGCCGCCCCGGGCCCGGCCGATGGTGTCGATCTCGTCGATGAAGATGATCGCCGGCGCCACCTTCCGCGCCTCGCCGAACAGCTCCCGCACCCGGCTCGCGCCGACGCCAACGATCATCTCGATGAACTCCGACGCGCTGGCGGAGAAGAACGGTACGCCGGCCTCCCCCGCGGTCGCCCGCGCGAGCAGCGTCTTACCGGTACCGGGCGCACCGGCCAGCAGCACGCCCTTCGGCGCCCGCGCGCCCAGCCGCCGGTACTTCTCGGGATCCTTCAGGTAGTCGACGACCTCCTCGATCTCGGCCTCGACCTCGTCGATCCCGGCGACGTCCGCGAACGTGACCCGGACCGTACTCGGGTCGACCGGCTTCTTCTGCTGCCCGCCACCGCCGAGCAGCCCGCCCAGTCCGCCGCCCAGTCCGCCCCCGGCCCGGCTGCGCCGGAACAGCCAGAAGTAGAACGCCGCGATCAGGATGAACGGACCGAGCGAGATCAGCAGGTTCCAGAGCACGCCGCGCTGCTGGACGACCGGCGTCGCCCGGACCGTGGCGCCGCCCTTCTGCAGCTCGCCGTAGAGGTTGTCGTTCGCGAACGTCGGCCGCTCGGTGGTGAACTTCGTGTACGTCGACCCGCTCTTGCCCGGGATGTCCGCGGCCTGCTTCAGCCGCCCCTGGATCGTGTCGCCCTGAGCGAAGACCTCCGCGACGTTCTGCTTCTGCACCTGCGCGGCGAAGTCGGTGTACGCGATCGTCTGCTCACCGCCGGCCAGCTGGTCCTGCATCGTGGTGAGCAGGAACAGCACGAGGTAGCCGCCGATGATCCACGCCGCCCACTTCCACCAGCGCGGCCGCCGCGGCTTGTCGTCGTCCCCGTGCCCGGCGGGCAGGCCCTCGGTCCGCCACGGCTTGTGCGGCTGCCGCGGCGACCGGTCGTCCTTCCGGTCGCCGTTCTGGTCCGCACCGTTCGGTTCGGAGGCCTGGTCCTTGGCCGGTGGCTCCTTCTCGCTCATGCTCCCCAACATAGGACCTTCCAGCAATGGCGCGCAGTAGGCTGCCGCATGGCCACACCGCTGATCCTCGACTGCGACCCCGGGCACGACGACGCGCTGGCGATCCTGCTCGCGGTCGCCGATCCCGCCGTCGACCTGCTTGCCGTGACCACGGTCGCCGGAAACCAGACCGTCGACAAGTGCACGCTCAACGCCCGCCGGGTGCTGTCGCTCGCCGGCGTCACGTCGGTCCCGGTAGCCCGGGGCGCCGACCGGCCGCTGGCCCGCGAGCTGCGGATCGCGGACGACGTCCACGGCGGAACCGGCCTCGACGGACCGACCTTCACCGGCACGCCCGCCGTACCCGAGTCCGAGCTGTCGGCACACGACCTGCTGGTCGACATCCTCAGCCGAACCCCGGCGACGATCGTGGCGACCGGTGCGCTGACCAACATCGCGCAGCTGCTCATGGAGTCGCCCGAGGCCGCCGCGAACATCACCGAGATCGTCTGGATGGGCGGCTCCACCGGCCGCGGCAACATCGCGCCACTGGCGGAGGCCAACGCGTACGTCGACCCGGAGGCGGCGGAGGTGGTCGTGGACTCGGGGATCCCGTTCACGATGTGCGGCCTGAACGTGACGCATCAGGCGCTCGTCACCGACGACGTCCTCGCCCGCCTCGAACGGATCGGCACGCCGCTCGCCCGGGTGTGCGGCGAATGGATGACGTACTTCGCGTCGACGTACCGGAAGGTGTTCGGGTTCGAGTCCCCGCCGCTCCACGACCCGGTCGCCGTCGCCCGCGTGATCGACCCCGCGATCGTGCACTGCGTCGAGGCCAACCTGATCATCGAGACCGCGGGTGACTGGACCGCCGGCGCCACGGTCGTCGACCTCGACGGCTACACCGGTCGCCGGCCCAACGCCAGGATCGCGGTCGAGCTGGACCGGGAGGCGTTCTGGGACAAGATCATCGGCGCGGTCGCCGCCCTCGGGTAGGTCTTCCGTCTGCTGACAGCGGAAGAGGCTTCTCCTGCGTCACCCAGTAGCTCAGGGTGGAGGTGTCGAAGGAGGACACCCATGTACGTCGAACGCTCGACCGCCACCTGGCCGCCGCCCGGACCCGAGGTCCCGGGTCCGTGGCCCGGACAACCCCGGGAGCCGTCCAAGCCCGCGGAACCGAACCCGATCCTGCCCACGTGGTACGAGCCCGCATCGATCACGGTGGAGCGGGAGCTGGCCGACCGGCTGCTGGCGCAACGGGTGATCCTGGTCGGCGGGCGGCTGGACGACGCGCTCGCGGAGCATGTGACGGCACAGTTGCTGCTACTGGATGCCCAGAGCAACGATCCGGTCAAGCTGCACCTGTCGTCGACGGACTCCTCGCTGGAGGCGGCGCTGTCGGTGGCCGCGGCGATGGACCTGGTCGGCTCCCCGGTCCACGCCGTCGCGCGCGGTACCGTCCGCGGGCCCGCGATCGCCGTACTCGCCGCTGCTGAACGTCGCGAGGCCCACAAGCACACGATGTTCGTACTGTCGGTCCCACCGTTCACCGCGAACGGAACCGCCGACGAGCTCGCCGCCCTGGCAGCCGAGTACGAACGGCAGGTCGCCCGCCTCCGCGACCTCGTCGCCCACGCAACCGGCCGCCCGGCCGACGAGGTGGCCGAGGACCTCGCGACGGGCCGCGTCTACTCCGCCGAGGAGGCCGAGACGTACGGTCTCGTCACCCGCCTCCACTAGCAACCGTTCAGGTGAACGTCAGGACCAGGCGGCCGTTGGTGGTGGCGGTGGCTTGGCGGCGCCAGGCGGGGGTGATGTCCGCGAGAGTGATGGTTTCGTGGGCGACTCCGATGGCGCCTGCCGTGGCGTGTTCGAGTACGGCGGTGAGCGCGTCGCGGCGCTGGTCGGCGGTCAGGGCGTTGTTCGTGTAGCCGAGTACGCTCGCCGACTTGCTCCGCAGTACCGACGACGAGAAGACGGCCTCGTCACCCGCGGAGCCGCCGAGGTTGACCAGCCGTCCGCCCGGCGCGAGCACCCGGGCGGCGGCCGTCGCGGCGACACCGAAGACGGAGTCGACCACCACGTCGTACGGCCCGCCCAGCCGCGCGGTCAGCTCGTCCACATCGGGGCTCAGGGCAACCACCTCGTCGGCGCCGGCCGCCAGCGCCCGGTCCCGCGACGCATCCGACCGTACGACGGCCACCACGCGCGACGCCCCGAGTACCCGGGCCGCCCCGATCGCCACCTGCCCGACCGCGCCGCCTCCACCGAGCACCAGCACCCGCTCGCCCGCCCGCAGCCGCGCCCGCCACGTCAACGCCATCCACGCGGCGACCCCGGACAGCCCGATCGCCGCCACCGCCGCATCCTCCGCGCCCGCCTCGAGAACCACCAGATCCCCGTCCGGTACGGCGGCCCGCTCGGCGAGGCTGCCGTCGCCCGGGCTCATCCCGGCGGACGTCGCGAAGAACACCCTGGTCCCGGGTGCGACCGTCGCGGACTCCTCCACCACGCCGACGCCCTGCACGCCCGGGACGTACGGCAACGCCGGCGCGCCGAAGTACGACGTACCGGAAGCGCACAGGAGATCCAGCGGGACGATCGGCGCCGCCGTCACGCGGACGATCGAACGGCCCGCACCCGCGACCGGGTCGGGATGTTCCGCATGCGTCGGCGGTTCACCGTGGGTGTGCAGTACTGCGGCGCGCACGCGTTCTCCTCAGGTGGTGATGTCGGGGTAGGGCAACGAGTGGTGCCGCAAGGCCTGCCCGTACGCCTTCTGGTACTCGAGTGGACCGTGGTCGCGTTCGAACATCGCGATGAACAGGGTCAGTGTGAGGAACGGGTGCGCTCCGAGCTCGAACAGGGCGACGTGGTCGTGTTCGCGGAGCGCCTTCCGCTCCTCGTCGGTGAAGGCGAGCCAGGTCGACCGCTCCGCGACCACGCAGTTCAGCACCTGGTTGGCCATCTCCCGCTCCCACCACTCGACCGTCCCGGCCGCATCGCTGCGGTACCGCTCCACCAACGACGGGTCCCGGTCGACGGTGTAAAGGAACTTGTTCAGCAGGTACTTGCTCATGCCGGCACTCCGTTCGGGTACCAGGTGAAGTACGCCTCCATGGTGTGGAACAGGTCCAGCGAGTCCACGTGATCCGCCTTCGCGCCGGCACCGGCGACGCCCATCATCAGCAGGAAGTCCATGAACCCGTGGGTCGCGTTGCCGGGCAGGTGCAGGCTGTCCAGCGTCACCTCGGCCAGGCAGCCCTCGATGTCGCCGCCTGCGATCCACTCGACGGCCTTCCGGTCGAACGCCGGGTCCGGCCCGTGCTCGCCGAACTGCCGCGGCCCGCCCAGCTCCAGGGACAGGTGGCCGGTACCGATGATCGCGACCCGCTTGTCGACCGGCCAGGACTCGACCAGCCGCCGGATCGTCCGGCCGAGCTCGACGAACCGCCCGGGGCGCGGCAGCGGCGGGGCGAAGATGTTCGTGTAGATCGGCACGATCGGCAGGTCCGCGTCCGGGCGGAGCGTGATGATCGGGCAGGTGATGCTGTGGTCGATCCGCAGTTCGTTGCTGAAGGCAAGGTCGAAGCCGGCGTCCAGGCCGTCGCGGAGGATGTGCCCGGCGAGCTGCTCGTCACCGGCCAGGCGCATCCGCGGCAGACCGAACTCGCGTTCCTCGTTGTACCAGTTGGCATCGAAGTACGGCGCCTTGCCGACCAGGAACTGTGGCATGTTGTCCAGCCACAGCTGGTGGAAGTGGTCGCTGCCGACCATCACCAGGATGTCCGGGCGGGCCTTCGTCAGGGTCTCCCGGAACGCCTCGATCTTCGCCACCCACGCATCGGCGAACGGTGGCCGGTCGGCACCGGTCGCGGTGCTCGCGCGGTAGTAGAACGGATGGTGGGTGGAGGCGATCACCGCGGCGACTGTGGCCATCTGGTGCTCCTTCTACGGCTCGACGTATTCGGCATTGCGATCGACGGTCAAGTACGCATCCATCCCGATCGGACGCCGCCGCTCCTCGGCAAGCTGCCCGAGCAACCCGGCCGCCCGAGCCAGCAGCGCGAACCCCCGCAACAGCTCCACCGGCAACCCCAGGTCAGCCAGCGCCGCCCCACAAACCCCCGCACCGTTCAGAGGAAGTCGGCGCCCGAGCACCTGCTCGTGCATTCGCCCGACAGCCTGAAACAGCTTCAGATGCGGCCCTTCCAGTCCTTCGTCGCGCGCGATCCCGATCAGCACCGGCGTCCGGGGATCCTGCACCTTGTGCACCGGATGCCCCAGCCCCGGGATGAACCTTCCGTCGGCCTTTGACTGCTGGACAAGCCGCAAGGCAAGCGCATCCCAGGCCGCGTCGTCTGCTGGTAGCTCCTCCGGCAGGGCAGCGTGCAGGAATTGGCCGCAGTCCTCCGTGACGCCCAGGAAGCGCGAGCCGCCGCCGAGGAGGCCCGCGGCCAGGGCGCCTTGGAGGGAGTCGGGGGCCGAGAGGTAGGTGAGACGGGCGGCGATCGCCGTCGGGGTGAAGCCGTGGTCGGCGAGAGCCACCAGGACAGCTTCGAAGACACGGGTCTCGGACGGGGTCGGGCGGCGCATCGCGACCAGCCAGAAGGCGAGTTCGCCGAAGCCGACCTTGCCCATCAGATCCGCCGTCAGGTCCTGACCGAGCAGCCGGATCTCGTCGGCCGTCGACGTACCCAACGACGTCGGAAACCTCATTCCGTCAGCCACTTGCGTAGCTCACCTCCGTGTTCGTCGAGGGACGGCGGCGGCAGCCGGTACGACGCCGCGCTGTCCGAGAACGTGATCGGATGGCGGACCCCGGGGACGGCGCCGACCGTCACCACAGGGTCCAGCCCGATGTCCTCCGCGAACGCGACCCCGCCGGCCACCGTGTTGATCGGCCCGCACGGGACCCCGGCCGCGATGATGTCCCGGAACCACTCCGTACGGCTCCGCATCCGCAACCGCTCGACCAGCAACGGCCGCAGCTCCTCGCGGTTCGCCGTGCGCTGCTCGTTCCGGTCGAAGCGCGGGTCGTCGGCCAGCTCGGGTACGCCGAGCACCTCGACCAGCTTGCGGAACTGCCCGTTGTTCCCGGCGGTGATGATCAGCTCCCCATCCGCGCACGGCAGCGGCTCGTACGGGAACAGGCTCGGGTGGCTGTTCCCCATCCGCTCCGGTACGACGCCGCCCGCGACGTACGCGCTCGACTGGTTCACCAGCCCGGACAGCGCCGACGACAGCAGGTTCACCTCGACGTGCTGACCGCGTCCGCTCTCGGCCCGCAGGTGCAGCGCCGACAGTACGCCGATCGTCGCGTGCAGTCCTGCCATCACGTCGAACACCGAGATCCCGGCCCGGAACGGCTCCCCACCCGGATCGCCGGTCAGGCTCATCAGCCCGGAGATCGCCTGCACGATCAGGTCGTACCCCGGCAGCTCGGCGCCCCGCGGCCCGGACCCGAACCCGCTGATCGACGCGTAGACCAACTTCGGGTTGCCCTCGGCAACGGTCTCGTAGTCGAGCCCGAACCGCGCCAGCCCGCCCGGTTTGAAGTTCTCCACCAGTACGTCGGCCCGCCGCGCCAGCTCCCGCGCCGCCGCCAGGTCCGTGGCGTCCTTGAGGTCCAGCGCGATCGAGCGCTTGTTCCGGTTCACCGCGAGGTAGTACGTCGAGATGCCGTCCCGGACCGGCGGCTGCCAGGACCGGGTGTCGTCACCGGCGGGTGCCTCGACCTTGACCACGTCGGCGCCGAGATCGGCGAGCAGCATGGTCGCGTACGGCCCGGCGAGGATCCGCGAGAAGTCGGCCACCAGCAGCCCGGACAACGGTCCTTTCACACGACCTCCCGGGTTAACGGACATCTGTCCGCAATCAGTGTCAGCACCCGGAACAGCGCCTGTCAACCACTCGCCACCCAGGTCTTGACACCGTGCTGCGGTCAGCGCAGAGTCGGCTTCATCGCCCCGTTGACCGTCATACGGACGCCTGTCCGGCCAACTCTGGAGGGGACCTCATGAGCACTGCACCGATCGTCTTGCGGGGCGGCACGGTTCTGACCATGGACGACCGGCACACCGTCCTGCGGAATGCCGACGTTCTGATCGTCGACAATCTGATTGCCGACGTCGGTCCGAACCTCGGCGTCCCCGACGGCGCCCAGGTCGTCGACGCGTCCGGCGGCATCGTGATGCCCGGGATGATCGACACCCACCGGCACATGTGGCAGACCGCGATGCGCGCGTACGGCGCCGACTGGACGCTCACGCAGTACTTCGTCTGGTACTACCTCGAGCACGGCAAGACCTTCAGGCCCGAGGACGTGCACGCCGGCAACCTGACCTCCGCGTGGGAGTCGCTCGAAGCCGGCGTGACCACCACCGTCGACTGGTCGCACGGCCTGCAGACCGTCGAGCACGCCGAGGCCGCCGTGGACGCGCTGCGCGCCGTACCCGGCCGCTTCGTCCTTGCCTACGGCAACATCCAGGCAGGGCCCTGGGAGTGGACCGCGGACCCGGCCGTCCGGGCGTTTCTCGAACAGCTGCGCGACGACGGCAGGCTCGGCCTGCAGCTGGCGTTCGACGTCACCGGCGATCCGGAGTTCCCGGAGCGGGCCGCGTTCGAGGTCGCCCGCGAACTCGAACTGCCGGTCACCACGCACGCCGGGGTCTGGGGTGCGACCAACGACAACGGCATCAAGCTGATGCACGAGAACGAGTTCATGACGCCGCGGAACATCTACGTGCACTCCGCCACCCTGACCACCGACTCGTACCAGCGGATCGCCGCGACCGGTGGCTCGATCTCGGTGTCCACCGAGTCCGAACAGACCGCCGGCCAGGGCTACCCGCCGACCTGGCAGGTCCGCCGGCACAACATCGGGGTGTCGCTCTCGATGGACACCAGCGTGTGGTGGAGCGGCGACCTGTTCAGCGCGATGCGCAGCACGCTCGGCGCCGACCGCGCCCGCGAGCACCTGGAGGCACACCTCAAAGGCGCCACCGTGACGCACAGCCATCTGCGCGCCGAGCACGTCGTCGACTGGGCCACCCGCGGCGGCGCGAAGGCCCTCGGCCGCGACGACCTCGGCAGCCTGGAGGTGGGCAAGAAGGCCGACGTGATACTGATCAAGAACGACGCCTCCCCGGTCTCGTTCCCGCTGCTCAACCCGTACGGCCACGTCGCGTTCCAGGCGCAGCGCGGCGACGTCCACACGGTCATCGTCGACGGGCGCGTGGTGAAGCAGGACCACAAGCTGGTCGGTTGCGACCTGGCAGCCGTACGCCGGGAAGTCGAGGCGACCGTGGAGCACCTGCGGTCGGCGCTCGGCGAGGAGGCGTGGAAGAGCGGGATGAACCCGGAGCTGCCGAAGGCCGAGGTGCTGGACAACCCGTACCAGTACACGGACTACAAGTCCGGCTCGACCCGCGCGGCGCGTGGCACCATCTTCGGTGAACCGTAGGAACCGGCAGGAGGACAGATGGCAGGTCGTGGTGCGGGTCCGGATTTCGTCGAGTCGCTGGCGCGCGGGCTGGACGTGCTCGCCTGCTTCGACGCCGACCACCGCACGATGTCGCTGTCCGAGGTCGCGACCGCGGCGGGACTCGCCCGGCCGACCGCGCGCCGGCTGCTGCTGACACTGGAGGAGCTCGGCTTCGTCCGGACCGCCGGCGGCGCGTTCCAGCTCACGCCCAAGGTGCTCACGCTCGGAATGGCGTACGTCGGTTCGCTCGGCCTCTGGGACATCGCGCGGCCGCACCTCGAGGCACTGGTCGCCCGTACCGGCGAGTCGTCGTCGATGGCGCAGCTCGACGGCTCGGACATCGTGTATGTCGCCCGCGTGTCGGTGCCGAAGCTGATCGCGCTCCGGGTCGACATCGGCACCCGGTTCCCCGCCGTACAGACGTCGCAGGGGAAGGTGCTGCTCTCGGCGCTCTCCCCCGACGAGTTGGCCGACGTACTCGCGCAGCCGAGCCGCGCGGGTCTTCCGCCGTACATCGGGCGGACCGCCGAGCAGTTGCGCGACGAGCTGACGGAGATCCGGGCGCGCGGGTGGGCGCTCGCGGACGAGGAACTCGCGCCGGGAGTCCGGTCGGTCGCGGCGCCGGTCCGCGACGGGAACGGCACGGTCCGGGCCGCGATGAACGTGACGGTGCACGCCGCCGAAACCACGGTCGACACGCTGCTCCACGACCATCTTCCGTTGCTGCTGCGCACCGCAGGAGACGTGAGTGCCGAGTGGGCCCTCTGGCAGTCCCGCCCACACGTGGAACCCGGACAACGCGACCAGACAACTGCTTGACAACTCCTCACCGCCCTTCGGCCGGGCACCGGGAGAGGCTCAACACTCCCCACCGCCCTTCGGGCGGGCGCTGGGAGAGGCTCGACACTCCTCACCGCCCTTCGGGCGGGCGCTGGGAGAGGCTCAACACTCCTCACCGGCCTTCGGGCGGGTAGTGGGAGAGGATGGTGGGATGACGGTTCTCGACTCCCCCATCCCCAGGTTCCATCTCGCGATGCCGGTCGACGATCTGGACGCGGCGCGGCACTTCTACGGCAAGGTTCTCGGTCTCGAGCAAGGGCGCAGCTCCGAGACCTGGATCGACTGGAACCTGCGCGGCCACCAGTTCGTCACGCACCTCGCGCCCGAGCGCGCGCAGCGGATCCACAACCCCGTCGACGGGCACGACGTACCGGTGCCGCACTTCGGGCTGGTGCTGGCGGTCGACGAGTTCCAGAAGTTCGCGGAGCGGCTGCGGGCGGCGGGCACCGAGTTCGTGATCGAGCCGTACGTGCGGTTCCAGGGGCAGACCGGTGAGCAGTGGACGATGTTCTTCCTCGACCCGGCCGGGAACGCCCTGGAATTCAAGGCGTTCGCGGACGACTCGCAGGTGTTCGCGTCCTAAGGCGTGACCCAGCCGGTCAGGATCGTGATGCCCGAGCTCGTGGTGCATACCAAACGGTACGGTACGGTCGGCGGCGGGCCGAGGACGAAGAAGCCGAGTTCGTCGATGTCCGCGGTGACCAGCGTGCCGCCGTCGCCGCGGGCCGTCACCGAGCCGTCCTCGGGTGGGTCGAGTTGTCCGAGGACGGCGTCCGGGGTGAGCTCGAGCTCGACCGTCCACCCGTCGGAGGCGAAGGTCAGCGAGCGCAGCGCCGCGCTCTCGGAGCGGATCGCCAGCGCGGCCGGTGGTTCCTGCGCCGAGTCGTAGGTGAGCGCCGCCAGCTCGGCGTCGATCGTCCGCCAGGCGAATGCGGCCTTACCGGCCTCGACGAACGCCGCCGGTACGTCGTCCGCCGCGGCGAACGCCACCCGCAACGCCTCGATCAGTTTCTCGTCGTCGTTCCAGTCCGGGTCGCTCACGGTCCTCACCCCCTCGTTCCGTCGTCGGCCGCAAGCCCTGCCAGTGCGGGTGTGTGCCGGAGCCTGGTCAGGCAGCGTGCGCGGTTCGGCCCGATGCTGCCGATCGGCAGTTCCAGCCGCCGGCTGATCTCGTCGTACGGCGCCGGCGGGTCCTGCATGAGCAACGACAGCAGCAGCTGGCACCGGCGGGACAGCTCGCCGAACGCCGTCCGCAGGATCGCGCCACGCTCGTGCCGCAGTACCTCTTCCTCCGCGATCGCCTGCTCCGGTACGTCGGCGGACTCCGCGAGGTCGACCGGCTCGACGCGGCTGGTGGCGCGGATCAGCCGGAAGCACTCGCGCTGGGTCGTGGTCGCGATCCAGCCGGGTAATGCGGCCGGCTCACGGAGGCCGGGCAGATGCTCGACCAGCCGCAGCCACACGCTCTGCCCGACGTCGTCGATGTCGGACTGCGCCAGCCGGTACCGCCGGCAGATCGAGTAGACCAGCGGTGCGTACCGCTCGACCAGCTCGTCCCACGCGCGCTTCTCGCCGTCCCTGGCCCTGGCGACCAGGTCGACGACTGTCGGATCGTCCCGCATGCTGCTCCCCCTCTCCGCCGGATCGCTCGTCTCTTACTGGTACAGAGCGCTCCGGTCGACTACTGATACATCAAGCCCCGAGCGCAACGAACGATCTACCCGCTGCCTCCACAGCCGGATCTCCGCTGGTGGTCCGCCGGGCCGTCGCGAACGCTTTCGCGAACGACTGGCCGGCCCGCAGGTTGGCGTGGACGGCCAGCATCAGTGGAGCGGTCGCCGGGTCGTTCACCGGTACGACGCTCGCGAGGATGCCGGCCGCGCCGAGTGGGATCAGGCTGCTGCTCAACCCCAGCAGCTCGTCCGCGCCGACCGGCTTCGCGAGGCCGGAATCGCAACTGGACAAGACCATTCGGTACGGCGCCTTGCGTAGCCGCTCGAAGTCGTACACGGTCAACGGCCCGTCGTCGAGCCGCAGCGACGAGAACAGCGGGCTGTCCGCGCGGAACGTACCGTGCGCCGCGATGTGCGCGATCCACGCGCCGTCGAGGGCCCGCAGTACGTTGTCCGCGGTCGCCTCGCCGTCCGCGAGGACCGTCGCGTCCGGGTACTCCGCCGCCAGCCGCATCACCTCACCTCGCGCCGCCGGCAACCCCGGCCCGAGCACCAGCACCACCCGCCGCTCGACCGGCGCCCGCACCTCCCGCGCCCGCAACCACACGGCCGCCGAAGGCACCACATTCACCTCGTCCAGCACCAGCCCCCAAGGCAACGCCTGCAACCGCCCCGGCGGAACCACCACCACCGGCCGATCCCCCACCAACTCACGCACACTCCCCAATACCGCCTCCCCCAACCGCCTCCCCAACACCCCGAACGAGGGCCGCCCGCCTGCACCGTTTGGCGGGTGGGTGGTTGGGTGGGTGTGGGCGAGGCGGCGGAGGTGGAAGCGGGAGCGGTCTACCTCGAGGGCGGCCGCGGCGAGTGGGCCAACTTCGCGATGGGTGATTCGACCGTCGCGGACCACCAGGGCGTGGAGTACGCCGGCGACCTCGACCAGTTCGACCAGCACCGTCTCGCCCAAAGACTCCATCAGCTCGGCAACGTCAAACGGCTGAGGCGTCCCGTCCAACGACGCCCCCTGAGCGCGGAGGGTCCGATCCCGGACGGACTTCTCCAGCCGCCGGCGTTCCTTGTCCAGCAACGGATCCGGCGCCGCGTCCAACCGCCGTACGACGTCCCGCAACGCCGCGAGCTCTCCCGCCAACTGCTCGTCGTCCGACGGCCGTACCGGCGGAACACCCAGCGCCGTCGCCCGCCACCGCTCGGCCCACACCAGCAGCCGCCGCGGATCATCCCGCCGCAATGCATCCCGCAAGGCCAGCTCCGCCAGCTCGGCGCCCTGCCCGGTCGCCAACGCCCGCAGCTCGGTCGCGCCCATCGTCAGGCGATGCTCGTCCAACGCATCCAGCCCCCGACCGCACGCCGACAGCATCGACCGGACGTCTCCCCGCGCCTCGGCACGCAGCGCCTTCCCCAACCACGCCGCACTCCGCGCGATCGGCGGCGCGTCCTTGCTGTGCCGCCCCGCCAATTCCAGCTGCCGATCCGCAGCCACCGTCCGCCCGGCCGCCAACGCCAGCCGCCCGGCCAGTAGATGCGCGGCCGTCGCCTCCGACGCCCCGACCGTATCGAGCCGCCGCGCCACCGCAGTCACCCGCCGCAGCAACGACTCCCCGCGCTCACCCGCCTGGTACCGCGCCTCCAGCACCACCATCGACGACCGTACCGCCCACCACTCCCGCCGCTGCGCGGAGAACAACCGCCGCGCCCGCTCCGCCCGCTCCCGCGCCCCGGCCGGATCCCCCGCCGCCAGAGCGGCCGTCGCCGCCGCGAACAACAGCTCGCCGCGCTTGGTCGCCGTACCCACCCCGGCACCGATCACCTGATCCAGCTCGGCCAGCGCCTCCGCGCTCAACCCGGCCGCCAGCAGTACGCCGCACCGATCGATCGCCAGGTCCGGCCACGTCACCCCGACCGCCGCGAACCGCCGGCCCGCCTCGTCCAGGTACCGCAGCGCGGCCGGCAGATCCCCGCGCGCGTACGCGACCAGTCCCCGGTTCTGCCGGGCCTCGGCGTACTCGAACTCCTGACCGGTCGCGGCGTACAACTTCTCCGCGACCGCGAAATCCGCGTCCGCGCGCCTCGTACCGCCCAGCGCCAGCTGGATGAATCCGCGATAGTTCCGCGACCGCGCCTCCCAGACCTGGTCACCGGACCGCCGCAACCGGGTGATCGCCGCCCGCAGATCGTCGAGCGCCTCCCGATGCCGGCCGAGCACGAGCAGCACGTCGGCCCGCCGCAGCAGCACCCGCCCCGTCAACGCACCGCGGCTGAGGTCCACCGCCCGGTCCAGCCGCGCCAGCCCTTCGCGGCCGCGCCCTGCCCGGCCGAGCGTCGCGCCCAACGTGGCAAGGACATCCGCCTCCCGCTCTGACCGCCCGGACTGCTCCGCGAGGCGCAAGGCGGTCCGCAGTTGCCGGACTGCAGTCGGCACCTCACCGAGCTGCCGCAGCCCGATCCCCCACGCCTGATGCGCGATCGACGCGGCGACCGCGGGCGGCCCGCCGGCCAGCACGGTCCGCGCCGCCGCGATCGCGTCGTGCGGACGCGACAACGCCAGCGGCAGCAGATTCTCCACCGCCGCGGCACTCCCCCCGGCCACCGGCATTCTGAAATGATACGGCCGCAGATTGATCCAGGGGAGGAATGGAAAAATGGTGGATCAAACGAATGAGCGAAAGTACGTGGCCCAGCTCGAATTGATTCTGGCGGCGTACGGCAAAGAGGTCGAAATCTTCCCGGAAGACTGGGAAAAACGACCCGAGGGGGCCGATTACCTGTATCGCACCGGGGTGGTGCTGGTCCGCGACGCGGACGTCCAGCGGGTGATCGAACTGTTCCGCGGCGGCCAGCCGGCCGAGGGCGGGATCGGCGGCGTCACCCGGCTGCTGCTGCCGGGTGAGGTACCACCGGACGCACCGGAGGATCGTTCGTACACCCAACGATTCCTGCGGTACGCCGACCTGCGCCTCGGGCGCGGCGTGGTGACGCCGGAACACCTGTTCTACGTGTGCCCGAGCGTCAGTCCGTGTCCGGCCACCGAACCCGAGCAGGTACCGCCCGGCAGCCCGCCGGACCCGGTACTGCCGACGCCGTTCCTGTCCGCGGGTGCCGCGGACGGTCGCGGCGTGAAGGTCGTCGTCCTCGACGTCGGCTGGTCCGACGCGCCCGCGGCGTACTGGCTGGGCGGGGTGACCGGCGACCCGGAGAACGCGTTCGACGGCTCCGGGCGGATCCGGCCGTACGCGGGCCACGGCACGTTCATCGCCGGTGTCCTTCGGGCGGTCGCGCGCAACGCGGAGGTCGTCGTGAAGAGCTACTTCACCACGGCCGGCGCGATGTGGGAGTTCGACCTCGCGCAGGCGCTGGACGAAGTACTGGACCTGGCACCGGACATCATCAGCCTGTCGGCCGGGACACGTACGCGCTTCAACCTGCCGCCGCTCGGGCTGGACGTGTTCGTCGAGACCCGGCTGAACCGGATCAACGGGCTGGCGCTGGTCGCCGCCGCGGGCAACGAGTCGACCCGGGACTACTTCTGGCCGGCCGCGTTCCCGGAGACGGTCGGCGTCGGCGCGCTCGCGGTCAACGGGCGGGACCGTGCGTCGTTCAGCAACTTCGGCGGCTGGGTCGACGTGTACGCGCCCGGCGAGGATCTGGTGAACGCATTCCTCACCGGCGAGTACCAGTGCACGGAGCCACCGCACACCGGCGAGCTGCGCACCTTCGAGGGCATGGCCCGCTGGAGCGGTACGTCGTTCGCGACTCCGCTCGTCGCCGGCCTGATCGCCGGCCGGATGTCGGTCACCGGCGAGTCGGCGAAGCAGGCTGCCGACGCGCTGCTCGCCTTCGCCCGCACCCAACCCGAGCCGGGCACCGGCCCGGTCCTGCGCGCCGGCGACGCACTCGCCTAGGTGGTGTCCGGAGCCCCGCGGTAGGCGGGGAATCGCCAGACGCGCTGACGCGGTGCGGATTGCCGGCCTGACCGCCCGGGACCCGCACCGCGTCAGCCTCCCCCTCTACGCAGCCCTGCGCCGCTCTCCCCCCTGCAACGGCCCGAGGGCGTCCCCCCATTGCTGCGGAGTCGCCCTCAGGGCCGATTGATACACCCGATCGACCGGAAAGTTTTCACCGAGCGGTCGGCGCCGGATGCTCACAGAGGAACGGCGCCCGGTGGACGCTGGAGTGGTACGCGTACTGCTTGCCGTCGACCTCGAGGATCGTCCGGTTCCCCTGCACCAGCATCTGGGTGTAGCGCATCCCCGGCTCCGGGCAGCCGAGACTGCCGTCCGGCCAGGTCACCTCGTCGGAGCTGACCACCTTCACCGCGCCGGCGTCCACCCCCAGCCGCTTCACCAGATCGGCCTTGGCCAGCTCGGCCGGACCGCCACCCGGGCTTGCGGATCCGGAACTGCTACTCGTGCTCGGCGTCATGGACGGTTGTCCTCCAGTCGTCGATTCGTTGCCGCACGCAACCAGCAGTGCGGCCATCGCTGCCACGGTCAGCACCCTGCGCATCACGATCACCTCTCACAGTAGACGCCGCCCGGTGACCGTTCGTTGCAGCGCGCCAACTGAGAGTTTGCTGAGAGTCGTTCACCTGGAGTTTGCCGTCTGGCAGCCGGAACTTGGAAGGATCCAGCTCTCGGGAACCGCCATTCCAAGGAGCAGCAGCATGTCTGTCGATCGTCGTTCCGTCCTCCGCGGTGCCGCCGCCGGCGCGGCCGGAGTCGGGTTCACCACCGTCGGCGCGGTGCCGACGCTCGCCGAGGCCACGCCCGCGTCGCACCCGGGCCGCGCGCCGTTCCCGCAGCACCGGCCCTTCCCGCCGCTGCTCGACGACCCGAAGGGCATCCTCGCGCTGCCGGCCGGGTTCAAGTACAAGATCGTCACGCAGGCCGGCGAGACCAAGCTGAAGAGCGGTCACCCGACACCGACCCTGCACGACGGTACGGCGGTGTTCTCCGCCGGCCACGGGCGCTACCAGCTGATCCAGAACCACGAGATCGGCGGCAACAACGCGCTCGGCGTACCGCAGATCGAGGGCACCGTCTACGACAGCGGCGTCGGCGCGGCCGGAGGCTGCACGGTGATCGACGTCGACAAGGACGGCAAGAACCTCGGCGAATGGGTCGGCATCTCCGGCACGCTGACGAACTGCGCCGGCGGCCCCACCCCGTGGGGCACCTGGATGACCTGCGAGGAGACCGAGAACAAGGCCAACGGCACCACCCGGCTGAAGGACCACGGGTACGTGTTCGAGGTCTGGGGCGACGGCAAGACCGCGCACCCGGTACCGCTGAAGGCACTCGGCCGGTACGCCCACGAGGCGCTCGCGATCGACGAGGACCGGACCCACGTCTACCTGTCCGAGGACGCCTCCGGCCCGAACGGGACCTTCTACCGCTGGTCCGCGCCGCGCGGTTACAAGCTCGGCCCGCGCAGCTGGCAGGACCTGCAGAACAAGGACTTCGGCACCCTCGAGGCGCTCGCCATCCTCGGCGACGACGGCAAGCCGATCCCGGACGTCGCGTACCTGACCTCCGCGCAGCTGCTCCGCCCGTTCCGGGTCAAGTGGGTGCCGGTGCCGGACCGCGACGGCGCGACCACGTCGGTCCGCAAGCAGTTCACCGACGGCCAGATCACCCGCGGGAAGAAGTTCGAGGGCGTCTTCGGCACCGAGCAGGGCGTGTACGTGGTGAACTCGTACGCCGAATCCGGTACGTCGGACCTGCCCGCCGACGCGGTCCCGCACGACGGCATGGTCTGGTTCTACAACTACGGCACCGAGACGATCCAGCTGGTCACGTACTTCCCGGACAACGCCGCCGCGGACAAGGGCGCCGACGCGAAGTACGACGACTACAACTTCGACGGCCCGGACAACGTCACCGTGACGCCGTGGGGCTCGCTGGTCCTGGCCGAGGACGGCAACGCCAGCAGCCACGTACTGAGCGCGACGCCGGGCGGACCGACGTACGCCATCGCCCGGAACCAGCTGAACGAATCCGAGTTCACCGGCCCGTCGTTCTCCGCCGACGGCAAGGTGCTGTTCGTCAACATCCAGACGCCGGGCATCACGCTCGCGATCACCGGCCCGTGGCGCGACTACCTCGGCTGAGCGCCCGCAGCAAACCGGCCGGACGCTCGTCCGGGCCGTTGCGTACTTCGCTCATCAGATAGGAGAAGGCGGTCTCGCGGCTCGGCCACGCGCCGTGCCGCGAGCCGCCGGCTCCGGCGTGCCCGAACGCGTCGGCGTCGTCGCCCATCCGGCCGTCACCGGTCTGCAGCTCGAACCCGGCGCCGTACCGCATCTCGCTCCCCCAGGCCGGCTCGATCCCGCGCCGGATCTGCCGGCGCCCGAGCTCGACGGTCTCGCGCGTGAGAACGCCGTCGGGGTCGAGCAGGGACGCATAGAACTTGGCCATCCCGCGGGCCGTCGCGTAGCCGCCGACCGCCGCCAGTCCGGCGCTCCGGTACCCGGCGCTGTTCCAGATCTTCTCCGCGCCCGGGACCCACAAGGGGTTCGACCCCTCCACCAGTACCCCGTCCGGCGCCGTCATCGTCGCCACCCGCGAGTGCAGTTCCGCGGGCAGCCCGATCCACGCCTCGAGCTCGAGCGGCGCGGCGAACTCGTCCGCGAAGAACCGCCCGACGGTCCGGCCGTCCACCCGCCGTACAAGCTCGTCCAGCAACCAGCCCCAGGTGATCGCGTGATACACGAACCCGGCGCGTGGATCCGGTGCCTGTGCGGCGAGGTGTGCGGCCATCGCGTCGTGGTCGAGCAGGTCGGCGTACCCGGCCTCGACGCCCGGCAACCGCGCCTGATGCGACAGCACCTCCGCGACCGTCGTCGATTCCTTGCCCTGGGCACCGAACTCGGGCCAGTACCGGCTGAGCGGATCGTCCAGCTGTAGCCGCCCGCGCTGCACGAGCAGCAGGACGCATGCCGCGGTCAGCCCCTTCGTCCCGGAGAACATCAGGTGGATCGTGTCGCGGTCCGCCGTACCGCCCCACAGGTCGACCACCAGTTCACCGCGGTGGTACGCCGCGAACGCCGCGCCCGGCTCGCCGTACTCGGTGAAGTTCCGCTCGAACGCCTCGGCCGTCTGTTCCCACATGGTTCACCATGGTACCGATCGTTCTTATCTTGGTCCAGGTCGGTAGGGTGGGCATCGTGGAGGTGATCACCCGATGCCGGTGAAGGCTGGGGAACGACTGGATCCGGAGGCGACCCGCGCGCGGATCCTGAAGGCGGCGGCGGAGGTGTTCGGCCGGCGCGGGATCCACGCGGCCGGGATCAACGAGATCGTCGAGGCGGCCGGCGCGTCCAAGCTGACGATCTACAAGAACTTCGGCTCCAAGGAGGGCCTGGTCGAGGCGGTACTGACCGACCGTACCCAGCGGGTCCGCGCCTGGCACCACGAGGCCGTCGAGTCCGCGGCCCCCGGCCGCGCGCAGGTCCTCGCGGTCTTCGACCTGATCGCGACCTGGTACGCCGAACCCCGGTACCGCGGCTGCGCGATGATGAACGCGGCCACCGAGGACCGCGGCCACGACGGCGCGCCGCGACGTCTCGCGCAGGACCATCTCCGGTTCTACCGGGACCTCTTCGAGCGGCTGCTCGCCGGCGCGCGCGATCCGGAGGCGACCGCGCGGCAGCTCGTCGTCGTACTGGAAGGCGCGACGCTGATCAGCGCGATCGACCAGGACCCCGGGCTCGGCGCGGAGGCCCGGGTCATCGTGGAGCTGCTGCTCGACGCGGCATTCTGAGCAGTACGACGACACAGGCGAGCCCGGCCCCCGCCGCCACCAGAAACGCCGCCGGGAACCCGGCCCGCTCGGCGATCAACCCACCGAGCGGCCCCGCGAGCATGACGCCGAGGTCCCAGAACGACGTCATCACCCCCATCGAGACGCCCGGCCTGCCCCGCACCCGGTCCAGCGTCATCGAGACGCACGCCGGGTAGATCAACGCCATCCCGAACCCGGCGAACGCCGTACCGGCCATCGCCACCACCGACCGGTCCGCGAGCGCGATCGTGACCAGCGCGACGATCTCCACCGCCACCGTGACGACCGCAACCACCCGTCCGCCGTACCGATCCACCAACGGACTCCCCGCGAACCGCACGACGAGAAAGGCGCCCGCAAACACGCTCAAGGCGAAGCCGTCTCCCCCGAGACGCCCGTCCCGCAACCGCAACACGAGCAACGCGGCCACCGTCCCGTAACAGTAGGCCCCCAACCCAATAATTGCCCCCGGCAACGGGACCCCGACCGGCACGAGCCCCCGAACACCCCCGATCCGCCCCAACGGCTCCCGCCGTACCGGCCTGGTAGTCAGCACCAACCCCGCCGACACCACACAAAGGCCCACCACCACCCACCAAACCACCCACTCCCCACCGCCCCCACCCAGCACTCCGCCAGGCGCTCCGGCCCCACCGCCAGCGGGACGGGTGAGCAGTGCCGCGATCACCGGCCCACCCGCCAAACCACCCCACATCGACAAGCCGAACCACCCGGCCAGCCGCCCGCGCTGCGCCATCCGCGCACCGGAGAGCACCCACGGCAACGCACCCGAGAACAGCGCCGCCTCCCCCGCCCCCATCACCAACCGGGCACCCAGCAACACCACCAGATCCGGCGCCAACAGTTGCCCCAGGCCCCCAATCGCCGCCAGCACTCCCCCGGTGACCACCACCGGCCGCGACCACCCCGCATCCGCCAGCCACCCCGCGAACGGCCGCCCGCAGGCCGTCGCCAGAAACGCGATCCCCACCGCCGTCCCACTGGCCGCCGCCCCACCCCCGAACCGCTCCGGCACCGCGGCCGGCAACACCTGCAACGTCGCCCCGAACGCCAGATACCCAGCCAACACCGCCACCCACAACCGCCGCACCGGAACCGTCATGCTCGGATAGTACCGATCGGTACCATCTTGGCGACACCCGGCCCGGTTTCCGGAACATTTTCGGCACCAGCTGACGATTAAGCTCCGGAAAGGGCGTTGTCCACAGGGGTGGGAGCGGGCGGCGGGCGGATCCGGCATGCTGGCGTGGGTGGAGTGGTGGTGGACGCGGCGTCTGCGCGAGAGCGGTCTGGAGGCGCTGATCGACGACCAGGACCAGATCGTGTCCCGGGCCCAGCTCCTCGCGGCGGGCTGGTCGGACGCACAGATCCGGAAGCCGCTGCGCAACAAGCGCTGGCGGACCGTCCATCCAGGCGTGTACGTCGCCCACACCGGGCAGATCGGGTACCCCGAGCGGTTGCTGGCGGCATTGCTGTACGCCGGACCTGAGGCGGCGTGGAGTCACTACAGCGCCGCCGAGCAGTTGGGGCTGCTACGGCCGGATCCCGAGCGGCAGGTCTACGTGACGATCCCCGAGTACCGGAAGGTCCTCGCGCAGCCGGGGCTGGTGATCCGGCGGGACGAGTACTGGGCGGCGCGGCTCGCCGGCGTCGCACCGCCGCGGCGTACCCCGGCACACGCCGTACTGGACGTCGTCGGTATCGCGCCATCGCTGGACAAGGCAGCCGCAGTGATCGCCGAAGCATGCCAGAGCGGGCGGGTCGGGGCGGAGGACCTGCTCGATGCGCTCGCGGAGCGCCGGCGGTTGCGGCATCGCGGCAGCCTCCGGCCGATCATCGCCGATGTGGTTGCCGGATCGCATTCGCTGCTGGAACTCCGGTACCTGCGTGACGTCGAGCGCCGGCACGGACTGCCGCGCGGGCAACGGCAACGCTCGGTGGACGGTACGTTCACCGACGTCCACTACGGCGTGCTGAACGTCGAGCTCGACGGACGGCTCCACCTGATACCGCACCAGCGGTGGCGGGACCTCGACCGGGACAACCGCGCGACCCTGCGCTCCGAGTCGACCCTGCGCTACGGGTGGTTCGACGTCACGAATCGGCCGTGCGAGGCAGCGGTACAGGTCCTCCAGGTACTCCGCCGTACGAACCCGTCCCTCACGGCCCGCCCCTGCTCGCCGACCTGCCCGGTGCGGTCTTTCCGGAACATTTCTGCCGGATAGTACAAGTAATGTTCCGGAAACCACCGCCGGACGGCGATCAGCCGGCGGAGGCGCCTCCGGAGCGAGCGCCCCCACCCGGCACGAGCATGCCGTCGGGGGCGAGGGTGCCGTCGGGGGCGAGGGTGCCGTTGGGGGTTATGTGGGCGAGGATCTGGTCGACCAGGGCGATGACGTGGGGGTCGTCGACGGTGTAGATGTGGTGCCGGCCGTGGCGGTGGACCGTGATCAGGCCGGCGAGGCGGAGCTTGCCGAGGTGCTGGCTGGCGGTTGCCACGCTCACCCCGGCGCGCTCCGCCAGCGTGCCCACGTCGTACTCGCCCTGGATCGCGAGCCAGACCAGATGCAGCCGAACCGGCGGCGACAGCAGCCCGAAGGTCCGCCCCGCGGCAACAAGCTGACGCCGGGTCGGCCCCCCTGCCCGCCCGGACACCCCCACCCCGACCGTCCCCACCGCCGCCATAGGCCCCGCCGTGGGCACCCCGGTTGGCCCCACGGTGGGCCCCACGGTTGGCACCACGGCAGGCACGGTCGGCCCGGGAAGCGCCGCCGCGGATTGCGGGGGTTTGGGTGGTGGGGTCGTGGGGGTGGGCATTTCAGTAGATGTTGGACGGGCGGACCATGCCCTCGGCCAGGTCGCCGAAGCCGGGGGCCGGGATGGCGCCGGGGTTGCCGAGGATCTCCTCGACCACGGCGGTCTCGGTGGTGATGAGCAGCGCCGCGATCGACGCCGCGCTCTCGAGTGCGGCGCGCGTCACCTTGAGCGGATCCATCACCCCCTGGTCGAACAGGTCGTCGTACTGTCCGGTGAGCGCGTTGAACCCGTGTCCCAGCGGGAGATCGGACACCTTCTTCACGACCTCGTCGCCGTCGTACCCGGCGTTGATCGCGATCCACCGCAGCGGCTCGGGCAGTGCCCGCCGGACGACCTCGCGGCCGATCGCGTCATCGCCGGTGAGCTCGACGCGAGAGACCGCCTCCTGCGCCTGGACGAGCGCCGTACCGCCGCCGGCGACGACCCCCTCCTCGACCGCGGCCCGGGTGGCGGCGAGCGAGTCCTCGACCCGCAGCATCCGTTCCTTCAGCTCGACGCTCGTGGCCCCGCCGACCCGGATCACCGCGACCCGCCCGGACAGCCGCGCCATCCGCAGCTGCAAACTGTCGCGGTCGGCGTCGATCCGGGCCCGCTCGAACTGGGTCTCGAGCTGCGACAGCCGCGCCTCCACCAGGGCCGGGTCACCGTGCCCGCCGACGATCGTCGTACTGCTCTCGGAGACCGTGATCCGGTCACACGTACCGAGGTGCTCGAGCGCGACCTCGGCCAGCTCGAGCCCGGTGTCGGCCGCGATCACGTGCCCGCCGAGCGCGACCGCGAGGTCCTCGAGCTCGGCGATCCGCCGGTGCCCGAACCCGGGCGCCCGGACGACGACCGTCTGCATCGTCCCGTGCATGTTGCCGCCGACCAGGAACTGCAGCGCCGGTCCGGTGACGTCCTCGGCGAGTACCACCAGCGGCCGGTCCGCGCGCTTGGCGACCTCGACGGTCGGCATGATGTCCTGCACCTGGTTGATCTTCCGGTTGGTGAGCAGGATCACCGGGCGCTCGTGGACCGCCTCCATCCGCTCCTTGTCGGTGACCATGTACGCCGACGTATACCCGTGGTCGAACTCGATCCCGTCGACGACCTCCACCGACAGCCCGAGCCCGTCGGACTCCTCCGTACTGACGATGCCGTTCCGCCCGACCCGCTCGACCGCCTCGGCGATCACCTCGCCGATCGACTCGTCGTCACCGGCCGCCATCGTCGCGATGTTCCGCAGGTCCTGGCCGCCGCCGACGTCCGCGGCCCACGAGCGCAGCGTCGCCACCACCACCGGTACGGTCTGCTCGATGCCTCGCCGTACCCGCATCGGGTTCGCGCCGGCATCGACCGCACGGAGGCCCTCGCGGACCATCGCCTGCGCGAGCACGGTCGCGGTCGTCGTACCGTCGCCGACGACCCCGTTGGTCTTCATCGCGACTTCCTTGACGAGCTGGGCGCCCATGTTCGCGAACGGCTCGCGCAGCTGGATCTCGCGGGCGATGGTCACCCCGTCGTTCGTGATCGTGGGCGGCCCGGTCAGCTTCTCCAGGACGGCGTTGCGCCCCTTCGGCCCCAGCGTCACCTTGACGGCGTCGGCGAGGGCGTTCACCCCGGACTCGAGCAACCGGCGCGCATCTTCGTTGAACCGCAGTTCCTTGGCCATGATTCAGACCGCCTCTCGGGTCACGGGATGAGGATCGCCCGGCCGCGGACCAGCCCGCGGCCGAGGTCGTCGATCGCCTGCTGGTAATCGGCGAGCGGGTACTTGCTGGTGTGCAGGGTGACCTTGCCCTGGGCGGCGAGCACCATCAGCTCCTGCAGGTCGGTGTAGGAGCCGACCAGGTTCCCGACGAAGTTGATCTCGGTCGAGATGATGTCGATCGTCGGCACGTCGAGGTTCTCGCCGTACCCGACCACGTAGTAGTTGCCGGCCCGGCGCAACATCGCCACGCCCTCCGCGGTGGCGCCGCCCTCGCCGACGAAGTCGATCACCGCCTGGGCGCCGCCGGTAAGGTCCAGGACCTGTCGCACCTGGGTGCCGTCGGCAACGATTCCGTGATCGGCGCCGATCGCGACCGCGAGTTCGACGGCGGCCGGGTTGCGGTCGACCACGACGAGCGTCGCGGCCGAGATCGCCTTCAGCACCTGGATGCCGATGTGCCCGAGGCCGCCGGCCCCGATCATCACGCACACGTCCCCCGGCCGGAGCAGCGCCGCCGCCTTCCGGACCGCGTGGTACGCCGTGAGTCCCGCATCCGCGAGCGCCGCGACGTCGGCCGGCTCCAGGCTGTCGTCGATCCGCACCACGCTGCGGGCCGTCGTCCGCAGGTACTCGGCGTACCCGCCGTCGGTGTCGATGCCCGGGAACTGGCTGTTCTCGCAGTGCACGTCCTCGCCGAACCGGCACGCGCGGCACAGCCCGCAGGTGATCAACGGGTGCAGGATCACCTTGTCACCGGGTTTCACGTTGGTGACCGCGTCGCCGGTCGCCTGCACCCAGCCGGCGTTCTCGTGCCCGATCGTGTACGGCAGCGCGACGCCGGACTTCTCCGCCCACTGCCCTTCGAGGATATGCAGGTCGGTCCGGCACACTCCGGCACCGCCGACGCGGACGATCACGTCGAGCGGCCCCTCGATCTTCGGCTCCGGTACGTCGGCCAGCTTCAGGTCGGTGTGGTATCCGACCACTTGTACCGCTCTCATGGTGTACTCCCATACCTTGTGGCCAGCAGGCCCCGACAGAAGTGCGCGTTGCCCTCCATCGAGATCCGCACCGACTTCGCGAACCGCAGCCGGAGCGGGACGTCGTCCGCGGCCAGCCGCTCGCCGTTCTCGTCCACGACCACCGGATCGCCCGGCTCGACGCCGAGACCGATCGCCACTCGCCGCCGAAGCAAGGCCTCCTTGTGCGGCCCTTCCGGCAGATCGGCGATCGTGACCAGATGCAGATTGTCAACAATCAGATCGCTGACCTTCAGCAGCTCCGCGGCGCACCGTTCCATCGCTGCCGTGTGCGCCTTCTCCCGGAAGATCCGCCGGAGGTCGTCCAGGCTCTCCTCCGCCTCGACTCCGAAGGTCCCGACGTACCCGGCGTCCGCCGCCAGGCCGGCGTTGATCTTGTCGGAGTCGTGGTGGTCGTCGAGCTGTACAACGACCCGGCGCAGACCGTCCACCCGGCGCAGGGCGTCGACCGCGTCGGACGCCATCAGGTAGGCGAAGTTCGGCGAGCAGAACGACGTCGGCAACCGCAGGTGCACGGTCACGTTCCCGTCCTCGATCCGGACCGAGCGGACGAAACCGAGATCGGTGATCGGCTCGTCCAGCTCGGGATCGGTCACCGCCGACAAGGCCACGAGGACCTTGTCGGACAGCGACGCCGTCGCGACGGCGATCATGGCCGCGCGCCCGCCGCGACCTCGGCCGGCGCGTCCCCGGCGTCCGTCGGCAGCCGCAGCTCGGCAGGTACGTCGAGGTCGTACAACGCGGCGGCGTTCAGGCCGAGGATCTTCTTCTTCTGCGCGGTCGTGATCGGCGCGTACTCGGGCAGGTCGTCCGGGATCTGGAAGTCGACGAACTTCTCCACCAGCCACTTCGGCGTCCACAACGCGTAGTCGCTGGCGAACAGGATCTTGTCCTCGCCGAGCCAGTACAGCAGTTCGCCGATGATCTGCGCGAAGTACTTCGGCCGCGCGTGCACGAACGGCATCGCGACCGCGAGCCCGCCGTACACGTTGGACTCCTGGGTGGCGATCCAGCAGAAGTCCTCGAGCCGGGGCAGGCCGACGTGTTCGACGACGAAGTTCAGGTCGAGGTAGTCGGTGGCGACCTTGTCGATGTCCGCGACGTCGAACGCGTCCCGGTCCAGCGGCCGGATCGTGGGGCCCTTGTGCACGTGGATGTTCTTGATCCCGAGCTTCAGGCACTCCTCCAGGTACCGGCGCGACCACGGCTCGTCGAGCTTGTAGCCGCGCGAGTCCCCGTGCCACTCGGCGGTGTAGAGCTTCACGCCCTTGAGGTTCATCCGCTCGGCGTCCCGGCGTAGTTGCTCGAGGCCCGCTTCGCCGTTGCGCGGGTCGTAGGCGTGGTTGTAGGTGAGTTTGCCCGGGTGTTCCTTGGTCAGCCCGAACGCGTCCTCGGTCTGGCCGAACCCGGTCTTGTAGAAGTCGCTCAGCAACGTGGCCTGGAAGATCGCGTGGTCGGCGTACCCGTCCTCGAACACGTCCTTCATCAGCCGATCGGCGCCGTAGTACGTGTAGGTGTCGTAGTCCCACACGAGCTCTTCGGGGCTCAGATTGCGGTGGTAGTCGTAGAAGCAGTCGATGAACTGCTTGCCGTGCACGTTCTTCTGGTTCGACTCCCGGCCGTCCCAGAGATGTACGTGCGCGTCGACCACGTAGTACTTCTCGCCGTTCTTCTCGTACATGGGAGTCTCCTAGTGGGCGGTCAGGTCGAAGCCGATGTACTCCGCGGCGTCCTCGGGGCTGGCGAACAGCAGGGTCCGCTCGTCCAGGTGCACCATCCGGCCGTAGTGCGTCGAGCTGATCTCCTCGAACACCGAGCCGTCGAAGTCCGACCCGAGCGCGTCGCTCAGCTCGGCGTAGTCGAAGTCCAGTACGCCGGTGCCGTCGACGCGGATCATCGACGGGTACTCGGTCAGCTCGACGCCGTCCTTGCCGCCCATCACGTCCGCGACCACGCGGCCGACCGGCGTGTTCATCAGGGTCACGCCGCACTTGTTGGAGAACTCGGTCTGGGATCCGAACTGCATCGCGGTCACTGGTCCAGCTCCTTCGGGGTGTCGAGCCCGAGCTCGGTGAGCAACGAGCGGAACTTCTGCTTGGCCGCGTCGAAGCTCGACGCGAAGGTCACGGCCTTGTCGGCCGGCTGCGACCAGATCGGCTGCAGCGCGTGCGCCGCGTCCAGGCACCGCGGCACCCAGGTCGCGAGCCACTCGCCGAACAGCACCTTGTTGGTCTCGCCGTACTCGTCGTCCCTGGTCAGCAGCCGGAACAGGTTGCGCGAGTAGGCCAGGTCGCGGTCGTAGTCGTGTTCGCCGGTGCCCACGACGGTCGGCGTGATGTAGTCGCCGTTGCGGGCCGCGATCTGCATCACCAGTTCGCTGCGGAACAACGAGCCGACGAGCTGCTCGAACACGATGTTCGTCGCGAACAGCAACTCGCACCAGTCACCGACCGCGGTCAGCTCCTCGACCACCTGCCGGGTCGGTTGCCACTCCGGTGCCGACTGCCAGACCTCCTTGTGCGCCGATCCGTCGAAGGGTACTTCGGCGTCACTCAGATCCAGGTTGAACAGCGCGAGGTCCTGGGCGAACCGCATCTTGTGTGCCGCGTTCACGGCGACCGCGGTGTTGATCATGTTCGTCGGGCCGGAGCGCTGGATGCTGGTGAAGACGTGCAGCGCGAGCCCGTTCTCGGC
>NZ_DASRVN010000035.1:0-23929 GCF_035655035.1 Kribbella sp.
CCGGAGGACCCCGGACACGATGTACAGGCTGCTCTCGTTCTTGTCGTGGTGGTGCCAGCCGGAGATGATGCCGGGCTGGGTGACGACCTGGCCGGCCCACAGGATCGGCAGCTCGAACGCCCGCATCCGGAGCATGCCGGAGGTTGGATCGGCGGCGACCAGGTCACCGGCCTTGATGACGCGAACGGGGTCGGACATGCCTTCAGTGTTGCAGCAATGCTTTCGCAACGGGCGCGATCTCGGCGTAGACGCCCGGCTCGCCCGGCTGGGCGCAGCCCTGCCCCCAGGACACGACGCCGAGCAGGCGGCCGTTGAGGACAAGAGGCCCGCCGGAGTCGCCCTGGCAGGCGTCTGTGCCACCTTTGACGTAGCCGGCGCAGATGTTGGTCGCCGCCGCGTATCCGTTGGCGACGTAGCTCTTGTTCGCCAGGCAGGTCTTGTCGCCCAGGTCGGGTACTGCGGCCTTCTGCAACGTCTCGTCAGGCCCGGTGTCCTGCGTGTCGCCCCAGCCGTACACAGTCGGTACTGCGCCCGCAGCGTCGGCCCTGGCCCGCGTTTCGAGCGGCAGCAGCGGGACCCCGGTGAACGGCTTGGCCAGCGTCAGTACGGCGACGTCGTACCGGTTGTTCTTCGTGTTGTACCCCGGGTGGATCCACACCTTGCTGATCGTCGACACCCGTCCGACCGAGCTGTCCCCGAGGTCATCGCGCCCTTGTACCGCGTAGTACGTCGACGTGGCCTCGTCCATGCAGTGCGCCGCCGTGACGATCTTGTCCGGCGCTATCAGCGTGGCCCCGCAGTACCGGCCACTGGACGACTGGGACTGCGTCGTATTCAGCGCGATCACCCACGGCGCCTCGCTAGTACTCGTCATCGTACCGCCAACGATGCACGGCTTCACGCCAGCCGTGAGGGTCAGCAGGCCTGCAAGAACGAGTACACCCCGTGAGAGTCTCATCGCTGTAGGTTAGCGAACTACTGGGGCCTGCAGGCTGCCGTACCTCTCCATGCGTTGCCAGCGGAGCCTGGTGCCCGCGAGTGCGGTGAAGACGGACTGGATCACTACGAGGTACATCAGCTGTCGGTAGACGAACTGCTGCAGCGGCAGCGTCCACAGCGGGCCAGGCCGCTCTCCGTCCAGCCGGAACGCGTAAAAACCCATCAGCAGCTGCAGTAGCACGAAGCCGGCCCAGACGGACAGCACCCGCACCGGGTTGAGGAACACCAGGCCGTAGATCGCGAACACGTCCACCACTGGCGCCAGCAACGGCAGCAGCACCTGGAACAGCATGAGGTACGTCAGACCGCGCCGGCCGAACTTCCCGGCGCGTCCGCGCTGCACCATCGCCCCGCGGTGCTTCCACATCGCCTGGAGCGTGCCGTAACACCAGCGGTACCGCTGCCGCCACAGAGCGCCCATGGAGGCCGGGGCCTCGGTCCAGGCGACCGCGCTCTCCTCGTAGACCACCCGCCACCCGTCACGGCACAACGCCATGGTCAGGTCGGTGTCCTCCGCCAGCGTCACGTCGCTGAGCCCGCCGATGCGTTCCAGCGCCGTACGCCGGAACGCGCCGACCGCACCTGGCACCGTCGGCATGCACTCGGCGAGGTCGAACAGCCGGCGGTCGAGGTTGAAGCCGATCACGTACTCGATGTGCTGCCAGCGGCCGATCAGCCCGCCGCGGTTGCCGACCTTGGCGTTGCCGGACACCGCACCGACGGCAGGGTGCCCGAACGGCTGGATGAGCTTGCGGATCGCGTCCGGCTCGAACACGGTGTCGCCGTCGACCATCACGATCAGCTCGCACCGGGCCGCCTTCAGCCCGGTGTTCAGCGCGACGGGCTTGCCCGCGTTCGCCTGCCGGATCACCCGTACGCCGGGGATCCGCAGCGCCTCGACGATGTCCGCCGTACCGTCCGTGGAGCCGTCGTCGACGACGATCACCTCCAGCGGGTGGTCGGACGCCACCAGCGACCGGACCGCCGCCTCGATCCCCGCGCTCTCGTTGTACGCCGGAACGATGACGCTGACCGGCTCCGTCACCGGTGGCCCGTAGATCCAGCCACGCATCCGCGCGTGCCGTCGGGCGGCGATGACCGTCGTGATCGCCCGCAGCACGCTCAGCGCGCCGGCGGCGTACAAGAGCCAGCCGATGATGCTCAGGACCCAGTCGCTGATCCGCATCACCCAGATGACCGCAAGACCGCGCCCACGGTCCAGCAGCCCGGCCTTGTGCGTCGGGTCCGGCAGACCGACCGCCTCGCTCACCGTCGCGAAACGGAAGCCGCGTGCCTTCAGCCGGGGCAGGAGCTTGCTCAGCGCCTCCACGGTCTCGCTACGGTCACCACCCGCGTCGTGCATCAGCAGTACCTGTCCAGCAGTACTGCGCGGCATCGAGTTGGCGATCACGTGGTCCGTCCCCGGACGCCGCCAGTCCTCGCTGTCCTGAGTGCTGAGCACCGTCAGGTAGCCGGCGTCGTGGGTGCGCTGGATCGCTGCCCAGTCGGCGTTGGACAACGCCGCTGGTGTCGACGAGTACGGCGGGCGGAGCAGCGAGGTGCTCACCCCGGCCGCGCCGGCCAGGATCAGCTGGCTCTGCCGGAGCTCGAACGCGCCGCGCCAGCCCGGAGCGGTCGACAGGTTGGCGTGGGTGAACGTGTGCAGGGCGATTTCGTGGCCTTCGGCAACGATTCGCCGGGCCAGCTCAGGGTGCGCGGCCACCTCGGTGCCGACGACGAAGAAGGTCGCCTTGATGTGCTGCGCGGCGAGCAGGTCGAGGACCTTCGGCGTCCAGATCGGATCCGGACCGTCGTCGAAGGTCAGCGCGATGGTGCGTGCCTTCGGCGACGCGGTCCGCGGCTGTCCCGACCCGGCCTCGATCACCGGTCCGCCCTTGACGACCTGCGGTGGAACCTTGTCGGCCGGTCCCGCGGGCACGGGACCGCCTTCACCGAACGCGCTGAACATGTGGTGCGTGTAGCCGTTCAGCAGGAGCATGGTCGACAGGCAGACCAGCAGCATGGTCAGCACGATCCAGTGCGTCCGGAGCGGGATCTGCTTCGCGCGTCGTGCTACCGGACGGCTCACGGGGTGTTCGGTGTCTTGGTCTTACCGGGCGGCGCGGTCGGCTTCTTCCCGTGCGTGGTGGTCGTCGTCGGTACGGGCGTGGTCGGGGCCGTCGTGGTCGGCGTCGCCGTCGGGGCGGTGGTGCCCGGCGGCGCGGTGGTGGTCGTCGTCGGTCCGGTCGTCGGTGCGACGGTCGGCGGGACAACCGTCGTACCGGCCGTCGGGACCGTGGTCGGCGCGGTGGTCGGCGCCGTGGTGGTGCCCGGCGTGGGGGCGGTGGTGCTGCTCGTCGACGGAGCGGGGGTCGACGAGTTGCCGGACGGGGTGCTCGACTGCTGGGACGGTGCGCCGCCCGGAGTCGCCGGCCCGTCGGTCGGTGTGGGGGTCTGTGCGGCGGCCTCCACCGGGGGCGCGGTCGGCCGGTGTTTGACGGCTGCCGGGGCCGGAATCAGCGGCGTGTCCAGCCTTGGCCCACCCAGCAAACTACTGGCCATGAGCACCAGGTAACCGACAGTAGGGACGGCCAGGAAGGCGCCGGTTCTTCGTATGGTGCGACGACGGCGCCCGGTCGAGTCCAGGAAAACCGGCCGCCGGGGGGAAGGCGGTTTCACAAGTGTGGGAGCTTAGCGGAACCGAGTGACGATTGGGACGTTCCAAGTCTTGCAGCTTCCTGCAAGCCCTTCCCGGGTGAATTCTCCGAACTGAAACACCGGGGTGTGCAGTGAAGCGGTCCGGGGTGGCTACTGTCGTCAGGTGCAGAAATGGCCTGGTCGTCCTTACCCTCTCGGTGCCACGTACGACGGCGCCGGGACGAACTTCGCAGTGTTCTCGGAGGTAGCCGAACGAGTTGACCTGTCGCTGCTCGGCGACGACGGATCCGAGCAGCTCGTCCAGCTGACCGAGGTGGACGGGTTCGTGCACCACGCGTACCTGCCGGGCGTGCAGCCGGGGCAGCGGTACGGATTCCGGGTGCACGGGCCGTACAACCCGGCCGAGGGCCACCGGTGCAACCCGTCCAAGCTGCTGCTGGACCCGTACGCCAAAGCCGTCGACGGGCAGATCGACGGCGACGAGTCGCTGTTCAGCTACCGGTTCGCCAAGCCGGACGAGCTGAACACCATGGACAACCGCGAACACACCATGCTCTCGGTGGTGACCAACCCGTTCTTCGACTGGAGCAACGACCGGCCACCGGGCCACGCGTACCACGAGACCGTGATCTACGAGGCGCACGTCAAGGGCATGACCAAGACGCACCCGGGGCTGCCGGAGAACATCCGCGGCACGTACGCCGGGATCGGCCACCCGGCGATCATCGAGCACCTCAAGGAGCTCGGGGTGTCCGCGATCGAGCTGATGCCGGTGCACCAGTTCGCGCAGGACGGGCACCTGCAGCAGATCGGTCTGTCGAACTACTGGGGCTACAACACGATCGGCTTCTTCGCGCCGCACAACGCCTACGCGTCCACCGGGACCCGCGGGCAGCAGGTGACCGAGTTCAAGGCGATGGTGAAGGCGCTGCACGAGGCGGACATCGAGGTGATCCTCGACGTCGTCTACAACCACACCGCCGAGGGGAACGAGTTCGGCCCGACCCTGTCGTTCAAGGGCATCGACAACGCGGCCTATTACCGGCTCGTCGACCAGGACAAGACGCACTACTACGACACCACCGGTACCGGTAACAGCCTGCTGATGCGGCACCCGCACGTACTGCAGCTGATCATGGACTCGCTGCGCTACTGGGTCACCGAGATGCACGTGGACGGCTTCCGCTTCGACCTGGCGGCCACGCTGGCCCGTCAGTTCCACGAGGTCGACCGGCTGTCGGCGTTCTTCGACCTGGTCCAGCAGGACCCGGTGGTCAGCCAGGTGAAGCTGATCGCGGAGCCGTGGGACGTCGGCGACGGCGGTTACCAGGTGGGCAACTTCCCGCCGCTGTGGACCGAGTGGAACGGCAAGTACCGCGACACCGTGCGCGACTACTGGCGGGGCGAGAAGTCCACGCTGGCCGAGTTCGCGTCCCGGCTGACCGGCTCGTCGGACCTGTACCAGGACGACAGCCGCCGGCCGCTGGCCAGCATCAACTTCATCACCGCCCACGACGGCTTCACGCTGCGCGACCTGGTCTCGTACAACGAGAAGCACAACGAGGCGAACGGCGAGGGCGGCAAGGACGGCGAGAGCTTCAACCGCTCCTGGAACTGCGGTGTCGAGGGGGCGACCGACAACCCCGAGGTGCTGCGGCTGCGCGCCAAGCAGGAGCGCAACTTCCTGACCACGCTGATGATCTCGCAGGGCGTGCCGATGATCGCGCACGGCGACGAGCTCGGTCGGACCCAGGGCGGGAACAACAACGTCTACTGTCAGGACAACGAGATCTCCTGGATCGACTGGGAGCTGACCGAGCCGCAGAAGCATCTGCTCGAGTTCACCCGGGCGCTGGTCAAGCTGCGCAACAACCACCCGGTACTGCGCCGCCGCCGGTTCTTCCACGGTGACACCGGGATCGACGGCCTCGGCGACCTGGTGTGGTTCAACCCGAACGGCACCGAGATGCAGAACGGCGACTGGCAGCGCGACGACGCCCGGGCGATCGCGGTGTTCCTGAACGGCGACGCGATCTCCGAGCCGGACCTGCGCGGCGAGCCGGTGGTCGACGACTCGTTCCTGGTGCTGCTGAACGGCAACTTCGAGCCGGTCGACTTCCTGCTCCCGCCGGAGGAGTACGGCGAGACCTGGACGGTGGCGGTGGACACGACGACGCCGACGGGGACCGGAGACGCAGAGCCGCACGCCGCCGGGTCAACGGTCCAGCTGGAGGCCCGCAGCACGCTGGTACTGACCCGGACGAGGCAGGCATGACCCAGGTCCCCCAGGCCACCTACCGGTTCCAGCTCCGTGCCGAGTTCGGCTTCGACGACGCGGCCGCGATGGTCCCGTACCTGACGAGCCTGGGGGTCTCGCACGCGTACCTGTCGCCGATCCTGCAGGCGGCACCCGGTTCCACCCACGGGTACGACGTGGTCGACCACAGCCGGCTGTCCGAGCCGATGGGCGGCCGGCCCGCGTTCGACCGGCTCGCGGACCGGCTGGCGCAGTACCGGCTCGGCGCGATCGCGGACGTCGTACCGAACCATGTCGCCGTACCGACTCCGGAGAGCCTCAACAAGGCGCTGTGGTCGGTGCTGCGGCTCGGACCGGGGTCGCAGTACGCGGACTGGTTCGACGTGGACTGGGGCGCGGGCAACCAGCCGCTGCTGATGGCCGTGCTGGGTCAACGGATCGGCAAGGTGCTGGCCGACAACGAGCTGGCGGTCGACGGCGACGTACTGCGGTACTACGAGCACGAGTACCCGCTGCGCCCAGGGACCGAGGCACTGCCGCTCGAGGAGCTCGTCACGGAGCAGTGGTACCGCCTGGCGCACTGGCGGGTCGCGGACGAGGAGCTGAACTACAGGCGGTTCTTCGACGTGGACACGCTCGCCGCAGTACGGCAGGAGGTGCAAGAGGTCTTCGACGCCACGCACCAGCTGCTGTTGACGTTGCTGCAGGAGGGGAAGCTCAACGGCTACCGGATCGACCACCCGGACGGTCTGGCCGACCCGCGTGGCTACTTGCGCCGGCTGGCGGAGCGGACCGGTGGTGCGTGGGTCGTGGTGGAGAAGATCCTCGAGGGCGACGAGGAGCTGCCCCGCGACTGGCCCTGCGCCGGCACTACCGGCTACGACGCCCTACTGCGGGTTGGCGGTCTCTTTATCGACCCTGCGGGGGCAGCACCGCTTGCAGCACTGCACTCAGAGCTCACAGGTGCACCTGCTGACTTCGGGCCGGTTGTGGAGCAAGCGAAGCGCGAGGTCGTCCAGCACGGGCAGTACGCCGAGGTGCATCGCCTGGTCGAGCTGCTGGCCCGGATCTGCCAGGACGACGTACGGCTGCGTGACCACACCAGACGGGCGTTCCACGAGGTCGTGGCCGAGCTGCTCGTCCAGTTCGACGTCTACCGCGCGTACGTCGTCCCCGGTGAGGAGGCCCCGGCCGCTGCGGTTGCTGCGATGGAGCGGGCAGCCGAGAAGGCCCGGGCGAACCTCGACGAGGACCGGCAGGCCACGCTGGACGTCGTACTGCATCTGCTGCTCGGGCGGGAGTCCAGCACGATCGACGAGCAGGCACGGGCCGAGCTGATCGTACGGTTCCAGCAGACGTGCGGTCCGGTGATGGCCAAGGGCGTCGAGGACACCGCGTTCTACCGGTGGCTGCGGCTCACGTCGCTCAACGAGGTCGGTGGCGACCCGGAGCACTTCGGGGTCTCACCGGAGGAGTTCCACGCGTACGCGTCCCAGTTGAACAAGCACTGGCCCAAGACGATGACCACCCTGTCCACACACGACACCAAGCGCTCAGAGGACGTACGGGCTCGGCTGGGCGTTCTGTCCGAGCAGCCGGCCGCCTGGTCGGAGGCGGTGCGTGAATGGCGCCGCCTGGCCGAGGACCACCGGAACCCGTTGCTGGACGGCAGTACGGAGTACCTGTTCTGGCAGACCCTTTTCGGCACCTGGGACAACGGCCCGCTTGCTGAGGACCGCATGCAGGCGTACTTGCTGAAGGCGATCCGTGAGGCCAAGCAGCACACCTCTTGGACCTCCCCGGACCAGGAGTACGAGCAGACCGTCGCGGCCTTCGCCAGCGCAGTACTGCAGGACAAGACAGTCCTGGACTCCGTAGGGCGCTTTGCGGATCAGCAGGCGGAGTACGTGCGCGCAGCAACGCTCGGGCAGAAGCTGGTGCAGCTGACGATGCCCGGCGTACCGGATGTGTACCAGGGGACCGAGTTGGTCGACCTGTCGCTGGTGGACCCTGACAACCGGCGGCCGGTTGACTACCAGCAGCGCATCGAGCGGCTTCAGCGGTTGGACGCAGGAGGCAAGCCGGACGACCTGTCCGACGAGAAGCTGCTGGTCACGTCCCGCGCGCTCCGGCTGCGGCGGCAGTACCCGGACGCGTTCGCCGGCAGCTACGCGCCGCTGCCGACGTCCAACGGCCATGCGGTCGCGTTTGCCCGTGGCGACGCTGTGATCACGGTGGCGACCCGGCTGCCGGCCGCACTGCAGCGCCTGGGCGGCTGGGGCGACAGCACGGTGGTACTGCCCAGCGGCCGGTGGAAGAATGTGCTGACCGGTCGGGAGGTCACCGGCGCTGCCCGCATCGACGACCTGCTGACGGACCTACCGGTCGCCTTGCTGGTCAGGAGCTGACATGCACACGTTCCGCGTCTGGGTGCCGGAGGCAACCACCGTAGACCTGGTCCTGCGGGACGGTGTGCTGCCGATGCGCTCCGCCGACGACGGCTGGTGGGAACGCCAGGTCGCCGAGGCCCATCACGGCACCGACTATGCGTACTCCGTCGACGGCAGCGACCCGCTACCCGATCCACGCAGCCCGTGGCAGCCGGACGGGGTCGACGGGTTCAGCAGGGTCTTCGACGCGGACCGGTACGACTGGACCGACGACAGCTGGACCGGCCGCGACGTACGGGGTGCTGTCTTCTACGAGCTGCACATCGGGACGTTCACGCTGGAGGGCACGCTCGACGCTGCCGCGGAGCACCTGGACTACCTGGCCGTGCTGGGCGTGGAGGTGGTCTCACTGATGCCGGTGGCCGCGTTCCCCGGCGTCCACGGCTGGGGGTACGACGGTGTGGACCTGTACGCGGTCCACGCGCCGTACGGCGGCCCGGAGGCCCTGCAGCGGTTCGTGGACCGCTGCCACGACGCGGGACTGGCCGTGTGCCTGGACGTGGTCTACAACCACCTAGGGCCGAGCGGGAACTACCTCGGTAAGTTCGGTCCGTACTTCACGACGCGGCACGACACCCCGTGGGGCCCTGCGGTCAACCTGGACGACACGGGCAGCACGGAGGTACGCCGGTGGATCTGCGACAACGCACTGCGCTGGTTCCGGGAGTTCCACCTCGACGCGCTGCGGCTGGACGCCGTACACGCGCTGGTAGACGACAGCCCGGTGCACCTCCTCCAGCAGCTGTCCACTGAGACTGCTGCACTCTCCAGCGAGCTAGGGCGACCTCTTGGCCTGGTAGCCGAGTCAGACCTCAACGACCCGCGCACTGTCGAGCCGGTGGCGCAGGGCGGGATGGGGATGACCGCACAGTGGAGCGACGACTTCCACCACGCCCTGCACTCGCTGCTGACCGGTGAACGCTTCGGGTACTACGTGGACTTCGGAGATCCGGCGGTGTTCGCGAAGACTGAGACGAAGGTGTTCCTGCACGACGGGACGTACTCGACGTTCCGGCACAAGCTGTGGGGGCGGCCGGTCGATCCGCGGACGCATCGCGGCGGGCAGTTCCTCGCGTACACGTCGAACCACGACCAGATCGGCAACCGCGCGCTCGGCGACCGGCCGGCGCTGACGCCGGGGCAGCTCGCGATCGGGGCGGCGCTGGTGCTCACGTCGCCGTACACGCCGATGCTGTTCATGGGTGAGGAGTGGGGTGCCTCGACGCCGTGGCGGTTCTTCACGGACTTCTCCGAGCCCCAGCTGGCCGAGGCGGTACGGACCGGGCGGCGGCAGGAGTTCGCGGAGTTCGGGTGGGACGCGGACGAGATCCCGGACCCGCAGGACCCGCGGACGTGGCGCACTTCGGTGCTCGACTGGGAGGAGCCGGACGAGGCGTCGCACCGCGACATCCTGGCCTGGTACCGGCACCTGCTGACCTTCAGGGCGCGGATGCCCGAGCTGCGGGACGACTCGCTCGCGTCGGTCGCGGTGGCGTTCGATCCCGCCGGCGCGTGGCTGGTGGTGAGCCGCGGCAGCCTGCGCGTGGTCGCGAACCTGGCCGCGGATCCGGCGGTGGTGCGGGTCGATCAGGTCCCGGAGTACCTGGTGATGGCGTTCGGCGGGGCCGAGGTGACGACCGACGGGGTTCGGTTGCCGGGTCACGGCGTCGCGATCGTTGCTGTTTGAGACCTTCTGACGCTTGTCAAAAGGCAGCTTTTCCCCGCGAAATCCAACACAACAAGGCGTCCGAGCGTGTTGATCCGTGGTGATTTCCGGAATCGCTTGTCTGGCAGCCTGCTCGTGGCGGACTGTGGATGAGCCAGCAGGGGACGGGGGATTTGACGGGAGGACCGGATGACAGTCGGAGGCGTCGACACCTACTACGACTACGAAGACAAGCAGTGGAAGAGCCGGAAGCTGGGCGGTGGCCCGATCCACCACGGCCCTGTCTGCCCGGCCCCACAGGCCGCGGACCATCCGGTCCGCGACACCACACCTCACGACCGCCGCCCGTCCGGCCATCAGGTGGTCCCGAAACACACGCTCAACTGATCACACCCCGGTGACAGGGCCCGCCAGACCAGGTCACCGACACCGCGCAGCGGTCGTCGCTCAAACCCCGACGGCCGCTGTTGCACGCCCCGCCCGCTCCGGGTCCGACGAGGACTTGCCGGGGCGGCGAGCGCGGTGATTCCGGCGTCGCATAGAGTGACTTCCGTCTCCACAGGAAGGATCCTCGCGATGGCCGACGCAGACGAGCAGACGACGGAGAGCGCTCCGTACCCGGGCTTCGACATGACCAAGCCGAGTATCGCCCGGACGTACGACTACCTGCTCGGGGGCAAGGACAACTTCGCCATCGACCGCGCGTTCGGCGACCGGTTCATCAACGAGCTGCCCGGCTCGCCGGTGATCGCGACCGACAACCGCGCGGTGCTGGTCCGGGCCGTCGACCAGATCGTCCGGACGACACCGATCCGGCAGTTCATCGACCTCGGGAGCGGCCTGCCGACCGCGAACAACGTGCACCAGGTCGCCCAGCGGTTCGCGCCGGAGACCAAGGTCGTGTACGTCGACAACGACCCGATCGTGCTCGCGCACGGCCGTGCGCTGCTCGTCGAGAACGCGAACACCACGGTCATCCAGGCCGACCTGCGGGACCCGAAGAGCATTTTCGGGAACGAGGGCGCCACCCGGCTGATCGACTTCGACAAGCCGGTCGGCGTGATGTTCAGCGCGGTCCTGCACCACGTCAACGACGAAGAGGACCCAGCCGGCATCGTCGCGTTCTGGAAGGACCGGATCGCCCCCGGCAGCCACGTCTTCATCAGCCACTTCCGCAGCGAGAACGACCCCCGCAGCCAGGAGCTCGAGCAGGTCCTGCAGGGTTCCCTCGGCCGCGGCCGCTGGCGGACCGACGAGGAGATCCTGGCCCTGTTCGGCGACGGCTTCACGGTCCTGGAGCCCGGCCTGGTCCCCGCCGCCGAGTGGCGCCCCGAGGACGAAGAGGTCGACGACCTCACCGACTACCAGCGCCTGATCGCCGCCGTCCTCGCCGTCAAGAACTAGCGTCCCGCGTCACCGGCGTCGCCGGAAGGCGAGCTGCGCCGTCTTCGTGCTGCCGTCCGGGTGGCTGATCTTCGCCTCCGGGCCGAGGGTGAAGCCGCTGCGCCGGAAGCGGTCGATCGCGGGAGCGTTCCGGACGTCCGGGTCGACGACGATCCGCGGATTGCCGAGCTGTTCGAAGAGGTAGCCGATCAGTACCTCGATCAGCGTCCCGGTGAAACCGGGGCGCGGGTCGCCGGGCGCGACCAGCAGGTGTACGCCGAGGTCGCCGGCCTCGACGTCGTACGCCGCGCCGACCGGATCCGCCAGCGGGTCGTACGTCTGCAGCAACGCCACCGGCGTCCCGTCCAGCCGGACGACGTACACGTGGTGGGTCGGTAGCGAGTCCAGGAACCGGTAGAGCTCCGCGATCTCGTCCCGGGACAACGACCGCATGCCCCAAAAGACCGCGCGCTCGGCCGTCACCCATTCGTGGATCAGGTCCAGGTCCCGCTCCGGATCCGCCTCCTCGATCCGTACGACGCCGAATCCGTCGACCGCGACCGAGAAGCTCAGGTCCTCCCGGGTCACCGTGGCATCCGCCGGTGCCAGCTCACACCGCAACCACAACGGGAGCTGGTCGTGGTGGTGCGGATCGCCGAGTACGCCGGACGCGCCGAGCGGGACGATCCACTTGCTGGCCGAGCGATCCGCGAGGTCCCACGCGTACCGGGCGGCCGAGGCGCGGATGCACACGTCCGACAACCCGGGAAGGCTGGACGTCGACCACACGCAGTGGTGATCACCGGAGAGACCGAGGTCGATCGGCTCTTCGGACGGCGCGAACACCGGACCGCGCAACGCGTGCAGCGGAGCGAGCTGGTGCGTCTCGCCCCACGGTGGGCGCGGGCTGTTCGCCGCGACCTCCTCGAGCGCCTCGCGGGCCAGCCAGCGGACGTTGACGTGCGGGATCAGGTCGGTGGCGAGCAGGTTCTCCAGCGCGTACGAGACGTGAGCGAGCGAGTCCACCCACGGCGAGAAGATGTCCGGCACGTCGGCGTTCTCGAGCATCGCGAAGTGGTCGGTGAGCCGGGAGACGAGTGCTTTGCGGACCCCGGCGTACGACGACGCTGTCGTACTGGTCGCGTCCATGTGGCGGTCCCATGCGAACAGTTCGTTGCGGAGGGCAACCGCCTGGTCGGACAGGCCGTCGAGGTCGGTGAGCAGGTCGAGGACCGCACCGGCCGAGCCGAGGTACGTGTCGCGGTGGATGCCCGGCATGTCGTCGACCGACCAGTCGCGGCGTGCGTTCACCAGTTCGCGGATCCGGTCGGCGCGGTACGGAGCCGCGAATTCCACACCGAGGCCGGCCGCCAGCTCACGGGCGTTCGCCATTGCCACCGGGCCGTCCACCTCGGCGCGGGGCATCGGCGTGTGCCGGCCGTCCCACTGGTGCCCGGGTTCCCAGGCCGGGACGACGCGCAGCATGTTGTCGCGGGCGCGGCGCGGTACGACGCCGGCGGTCCGGTGCAGCAGGCCGCCGGCGGTGTCGGCCGCGAGTACGACGTTCACCGGCTCCACCCAGTCGTCGAACGCCGCGTCGACGTCGGCCACGGTAGTTGCCCGCAGCAACCGAGCCATCACCTCGAACCCGAGCTTGCCGGTCACCCGGGGCGGATAGCGCAACGAGATAACCGCCGGCAGAGTCCGGCCGCCGCCGACCGTCGCCTGCCGGTCCTCCGCGCCGCCGCCCCCGAGCATCCCCGCTCCGCCATCCGCGGCGCCGATGATCACTGGGCCGCGGGCGGTCTCGATCACTTCCACCTCGACGGGATCTCCGCCGGCCACCTCGACCACCTCGGTGTGCGCGGTGGCGGGCTCCCACCCGTCCGGCCCGAGTGCTTCTACACGTGTAGCCGTCCGCCGGAGCTGCTCGGCGTACAGGTCCTGGTAGTCCGCCATCGCGTTGGTGATCGCCCACGCGACCGTGCCGGTGTGACCGAAGTGCGCGAGACCAGGGACACCCGGTACGGCCAGGCCGAGGACGTCGTACTCCGGGCAGGTGAGGTGGATCTGCTGATACACGCCGGGGTTCTCGACGTACCGGTGGGGGTCGCCCGCGACGATCGGCTGCCCGGACGCGGTGTGCGTGCCCGGGATCAGCCACCCGTTGCTCCCGGAACCGTGCGGGCCCTCGGACGAGAAGAGCTCGAGCGCGTCGTCTCCGAGGATCGAAGCGACGTGCGTTCGCCAGAGCTTCGACGGGAACCCGGCGAACAGGATGTGCACCGTCAGCCAGATCCCGAGCGGCGCCCAGGGCTCCCACTGCTGCGGCGTCAGCCCGGTCTCGGCGAACTCCGGCGCCCGCCGCGCGCCACCGGCAAGCGCGTGGTTCACCCCGTCGACGTACGCCGAGACCCACTCCTGCGTCTCGCCGTCGAGCGACTCGAAGCAGCGCTGCGCGGTGTCCGCGAGCCGCGCCTGCCGCGCGAACACGTCCCACCCGACCGCCTCCGCCCCGAGGAACGCGGCGCTCGTCCCGAGGCATCGCCGGCGTTCCAGTTCGAGCTGCCAGGCCCGGTCGCGCGCGGCGTTCACGCCCTGCAGATATACCAGCGCGAGCGGGTCCCCGGCCTGCAGATGCGGTACGCCGTACGAATCCCGAAACACCCTCGCGTTCACGACATCCCCCCAGATCCTTCAGGTTAGGCTCGGCTAACTCGCGCGGCATCAATAGTAGGGTGCCGCCTGTGATCACCAGGCTCGACGTTACCGACCGCTCGCTGGCCGAGCGTTTGCTGGAGGTCCAGCACGCCGCATACGCCGTGGAGGCCGAGCTGATCGGGTTCGACGGGATTCCGCCGCTGCAGGAGGATCTACACGAGTTGATGGCGTCGGCGGAGCACTGGCTGGGGGTGTACGACGGGACGGTGCTGGTCGGCGCGGTCGCCTACGAGTTCCCGGACGAGCGCACCGTGGAGATCTCGCGGCTGGTCGTCGACCCGGCGTACGCGCGGCGCGGGTACGGGCGGGCGCTGCTCGATCACCTGGACGAGGCCGAACCACGGCCGGTCAGCGTGGTGTCCACCGGATCCGCGAACCTCCCGGCCGTCAACCTGTACAAGTCCCGCGGGTACGCCGAGACCGGGCGCCTCGAAGTTGCCCCCGGCATCTACATCACGCGGTTCCGCCGCGGGTCCTGACCTGCTCGAACCCGTAGTACAGCGCCAGCACGAACACGATCACCAGCGTGAGCTGTGGCGAGACGAACGAGAACCCGATCGTCGCCGCGTAGATCACCGTGCCCACCGAGTAGCGCAGCAGCGACTTGCGGATCTCCACCTTCGACATGCTGTGCTCGACCAGGTGGTGGCGCAGCACGTACCACCAGATCAGGCTGAACGCGATCGCCGCCAGCGTCAGCGTCGCGCTGTAGACCGCCGCCGCGACGTGCCCGTTGCTCGTCTTGTCCTCGAGGTGCTCCGCGAACAGGCTGGTCGGGAACGGCAGCAGCGTCACCCACAGCAACAGCAGCAGGTTGAGGAACATCAGCCCGCGATCCGCACGCTGGATCTGACGGAACATCGAGTGGTGGTTCACCCACATGATGCCGAGGATCGCGAAGCTGGCCAGGTACGCCGCGAACTGCGGCCACTCGTTCAGCAAGGCCGGCCACAACCGCTGACCCTCCACGAGCTTCGGAGCGTGCAGCTCGAGCACGAGGAGGGTGATCGCGATCGCGAAAACGCCGTCACTGAAGGCTTCCAGCCGTGCCGTCTCGGCGAGGTCGGGCTGGTCAGACGGATTGGTCACGGCCCATAGTCTGGGCCATCAGGCTCACCGTGTCAGTGAAATTGCCGTCCAGCTGATCGGCGGCAGGGTGATCGTGAGTTTGCCCTCCGCCAGCCGCGCGGATTCGAACGGCTGGGCGGTGACCCGGTCGGGTGCCGCTGCCGTGTTGGTGGCGTTCGGGTCGTCGTCGTGCACGATGACGGCCTCGGCGAGGGACGTGACGCCGGTCCGGCTGACGTCGATGGTGACGTCGACCGGCCCCTCGGTCGAGCGGTTCACGGCGAACACGGCCAGCCGGCCGTCGTCGTAGGTGGCGACGGCGTCAACGGCCGCGACCTCGCCGAACTTGGCGGTGGCCACCGTCGGCGAGTCGGCCTCTACACGAAGCACCTGACCGCCCGCGAGCCGCGAGGTGATCGCGAACGGGTGGAACGTCGGCTGCCGCCAGGCCGCACCGCCCGGCTCGGTCATGATCGGCGCGATCACGTTCGCGAGCTGGGCCAGGCAGGCGACGCCGACCCGGTCGCTGTGCCGCAGCAGCGAGATCAGCAGGTTGCCGACGACAACGGCATCGGTGACGTTGTACTCGTCCTCGATCCGCCGCGGTGCCACCTCCCACTGATCGCCCGGTCCGTCGGTGCGCCGCGAGCGGTCGCCGTACCAGACGTTCCACTCGTCGAACGAGATGCCGATCTTCTTGCTGCTCTTGAGCTCCGCGCCGACGTGGTCCGCGGTCGCGACGACCGAGTCGATGAAGTGGTCCATGTCCACCGCGGAGGCCAGGAACGACGCGGTGTCGCCGTCGTCGTTGCCGTAGTACGCGTGGCAGGAGATGTAGTCGACGAACTCGTACGTCTCCCGCAGTACGTCCCGCTCCCAGGTCCCGAACAGCGGCATCTTCGACGAGGACGACCCACACGCCACCAGTTGCAGATCCGGCTCGATCATCCGCATCGCCCGCGCGGTCTCGGCCGCGAGCCGCCCGTACTCCGCCGGCGTCTTGTGCCCGACCTGCCACGGCCCGTCGAGCTCGTTGCCGAGACACCAGAGCTTGATCCCGTACGGCGACGCGCCGTGTGACACGCGTAGATCCGACCACGCCGTCCCGCCGGGGTGGTTGGTGTACTCGAGTAGATCGAGCGCCTCCTGGACGCCGCGGGTACCGAGGTTGATCGCCATCATCGGCTCGACGCCCGCCTTGGCGCACCACTTGCTGAACTCGTCCAGCCCGAACTCGTTGGTCTCGACGCTGTGCCAGGCCAGGTCGAGCCGCCGCGGCCGCTGCTCCCGCGGGCCGACGCCGTCCTCCCAGCGATAGCCGGAGACGAAGTTTCCGCCGGGATAGCGGACCACGGAAACGCCCAGTTCGCGGGTCAGTTCCAGGACGTCCTTGCGGAAACCGTCCTCGTCGGCGGTCGCGTGGCCGGGCTCGTAGATGCCGGTGTAGACGCACCGGCCCATGTGCTCGACGAAGGTGCCGAAGGTTCGCCGGTCGACCGGCGCGACCACGAAGGCAGGGTCCAGGGTGAGGCTGGCAGAGGTCACGGGCGCATCCTTCTACATCGGTGTACTACATCGGTGTAGAAGATCATCCGGGAGCCTGCCACCGGGGTCAAGAGGGCATCCGCGGGCTGGGGGACCGGGTCAGACGGTGGTGGATTCGCGGAGGTGGAGTTGGTAGGGGGCGACGATCTCGGCCGGGGGTGTGTGGTCGCCGCCGAGGCGGCGGACCAGGAGGTCGACCGCGGTCCGGGCGATCTGCACCCGGCCGGCGTCGACCGTGGTCAGCGACGGGCTGCTGTACGCCGACTCGTCGATGTTGTCGAACCCGGCCACCGCGACATCCTCCGGCACCCGCCGCCCGTACCCGATCAGCGCCCGCATCGCCCCGAGCGCCAGCAGATCGTTCAACGCGAACACCGCGTCGAACTCGACCCCACGCTCCAGCAGGTCCCGCACTGCGTCCGCACCACTCGACCGCCGCCACGCCCCACCCGGCACGGCCAGCTCCGCCTCCATGCGTACGCCGTACTCGGCCAGCGTCGAGGCGTACGCGCCGTACCGGATGGCCGCCGTACCGACCTGCTCGCCCGGGCGGATGCCGATCACCGCGATCCGCCGGCGGCCCTGGTCGAGCAGGTGCCGGATGACCGCGTTGGTGCCGTCGACGTTGTCGATCATCACGTGGTCGACCGGCCCGTGGAAGATCCGTTCGCCGAGCAGCACCATCGGCGTCGAGGTGTTCAGCTCGTCGACGTCCTCCGGCCCGAGGCCGAGCGGGCTGTAGAGCAGCCCGTCGACCAGGTGGCCGCGGGGGCGCGCGAGCGCGGACAGTTCGCGTGCGCGGTCGGCGCCGGTGGTCTCGATCATCACCGTCAGGCCGTGCTCGCCGGCCGCCTCGATGGTGGCGTCGGCGAGCTCGGCGAAGTACGGATTGCTGAGCTCGGGGACGGCCAGCGCGATCACGCCGGTGCGCCCGGACTTGAGGTTCCGGGCGGAGATGTTCATCCGGTAGTCGAGCGCGTCGATCGCGGCGAGCACCTTGGTCCGGGTCTCCTCGCGGATGTACGGGTACCCGTTCATCACGTTCGACACGGTCTTCGGCGACACCCCGGCCGCGCGCGCGACGTCGCGCATCGTCACCGCCATGGCGTCACCATGCGCGCCACGGTAATGCACCGCAAGCCGAGCCGGTCAGTCCTCGGGCTTTGCGCGGCACGCCGAGCGGGTCAGTCCTCGGAGTCGTGCGCCGGGCGGCGCGGCGGGTTCGGCTGCGGGCCGGCGGACGGGCCGCCCGGGTGCTCCGGGACGTCCGGCTCGTCGTCCTCGTCCAGCTCGAGGCCTTCTTCGCGGAGCGTGTCCTCGATCGCCGGATCCATCTCGTGACCGGGGTGTGGCAGCCCGGGCCTGTCGAAGCTCATCGCAACTCCCTGCCGTTCGTGAGTGCTCCCACCGTACGGCCTCAGCGCCCGACACGCGCCCGCTGGCGAAATACATGATCGAGTCATATGAATGAATCATGTCCGAAGCGAACGTCTGGGCCGCCTGGACCCTCCGTAGTCACGACGCGTTGACCGCCGCCGTCGGGGACGTGATGCCGCCGGGCCTCGGCCCGCGCGACCTCGCCGCGCTGACCCTGCTGGCCAGTCACGAAGGGTGCTCCGCCGACTGGCTGTTCGCGCGGATCGGACTCACGCAGTCCGGCACCGTCCGGCTGATCGACCGGCTGGAACGGTTGGGGTACGTCGACCGCGCGCGCCGGGGCCGGGGCCTCGCGCTCGGCTTGACGGCGACGGGGCGCGATCTGCTCGCGGCTTGGACCGCCGCGCGGGATGCGGCCGGTGCGGAGGTGCTGGATGCTCTGACGACGGACGAGCGACGGCAGTTGACCGAGCTGCTGTCGACGGCTCTGCGACGTACGTCGCGAGCTCGCGCCGTCGCCGATGCGACCTGCCGGTTCTGCGACTGGCCGGCCTGCTCGGCGTGTCCGGTGGACGAGTCCGTGGGCGGACCGCCGTGAATCGGCGCCGGCCGGTCATCGGGCTCGCGCTCGCGTGGACGCTGGCATCGACTGCCGACAACTTCGTGATGTTCGTGCTGCTCTGGATCGCGGGGCCGCAGGGCTGGTCCGGCGCGGAGACCGCCGTGCTCGTCGTCGCCGCACGCGTCCCGACTGTCGCCGGTGGCGTGTTCGGCGGCCGCGCGGTCGATCGGTTCGGCCCGGTGCCGATGCTGATCGTCGACGCGCTCGCGCGGGCGGTCCTGATGGGTGCACTGGCTCTCGCGGGTTGGGGTCAGCATCCGTCACTCTGGGTCGTCATCGCATTGTGTGCCGCCGCCGGTACCACGCCGCCGTTGGCCTACTCGGCTTCACGAACGCTCGCTCCGCTGCTGGTCGACGACGATTCGCTGCCGCGTGCCAATGCCTGGCTGGGCCTTGGCGATCAGTTGCCGATGGTGCTCGGCGCCTTGCTGGCGGGGCCGGCGCTCGGACTGCTCGGTCCGGGACGGGCGTTCCTGGTGCCGCTCGCGATGATGCTGATCACGGCCGGGATCGCCGTACGCCTGCCACGTCGTCGTACGGCGATCCCGCGCCGGGTCCCCGGAGCGCCGCGAGCCCGCTGGACGTCGGGACCGGTGGTGGGCTTGATCGCGCTGTCCGTCGTGTACTACTTCACCTACGGACCGTTCGAGAGCGTCCTCCCACACTTCACCCGCGATCAGCTGAGCAGCGATGTGCCGGGCTACACCGTGCTGTGGGTCGCCTTCGGGGTGGCAGCCCTGTCGACCGTGCCGCTGGCGTCGCGGCTGGGCGGGCGGCGCCCCGGATTCGTCAATGCGATCGGTGCGTTCGCCTGGGGTCTGGTCACGCTGCCTGTCGTCGCTGTGCAGACACTGCCGCCGGCGGTGGCGATCTTCGCGGTGTCGGGGGCCGTGTGGGGTCCGTACTCCGCGATCGAGACGACCGCACTCCAGCGATGGGCCGATCCGGCCGCGCACGGAGCGATGTTCGGGACGCAGCGTGCGCTGCTGTCCATCGCCTCACCACTCGGTGCCGCGGCCGGTGCGCTGGCGGTCGATCACTCCAGCCCGGCAAGCATCCTCGCCGTCTCCGCGTTGAGCTGCAGTGCCGCGGGCGCGATCGCGGCATGGCCGTTGCGGACGGTCACTTCAATGGTCAACGGTCGGCGAGGGTACGGCGGCTAGAGCGCCCTCTAGGGTGGGGCGCATGGACATGGACGGATTGTGGGATCCCGAGCCGGGCTGGTTGAACACCGCGTCGTACGGGTTGCCGCCGCGGCCGGCCTGGGAGGCGTTGCAGGCGGCGCTGGGGGACTGGCGGGTCGGGGCGACCAGTTGGGAGCCGTGGGACGAGTCGACGACGCGGGCGCGGGAGTCGTTCGCGCGGCTGATCGGGGCGGACGCGGCGGACGTGTTCGTCGGGAGCACCGTGTCGGCCGCGGTGGCGCCGATCGCGGACGCGTTGCCGGACGGCGCGAAGGTGCTGACCGACACCGTGGAGTTCACGTCGAACGTTTTCCCCTGGCAGGTCCACGCGGACCGCGGCGTCCAGGTGGTCGCCGTACCGTCGGCGGAGCTGGTCGCGTCCATCACGCCGGGGATCGACGTGGTCGCGGTCAGCGCCGTCCAGTCCTCGACCGGCGCCGTCCTCGACCTCCCCGCGGTAGTTGCCGCGAGCAAGCAGATCGGCGCGCTCGTGGTGCTCGACGCGACCCAGGCGGTGGGCTGGCACCCGCTGACCGTGGACGGCGTGGACGCGCTGATCGCGCACAGCTACAAGTGGTTGATGTCGCCGCGCGGAGCGACGTTCGGGTACCTGTCGCCGCGACTGCAGGAGCGGTGCCGTCCGTCGGCGGCCGGGTGGTACGCCGCGCGCGATGTGCACGGCTCGTACTACGGACCGGTGATGGAGCTCGACTCGGGCGCGCGGAGGTTCGACCAGTCGCCGGCCTGGTTCAGCTTCGTCGGGGCGGCGCCGGCGCTGGAACTGGTCGAGCAGATCGGCGTCGGCACGATCAACCGGCACAACCTCGAGCTCGCGAACGAGTTCCGCGACGGGCTCGGGCTGCCGCCGTCGAACAGCGCGATCGTCAGTACCGAGCTGCCCGGCGCGGAGGAGGCGTTCGCGGCCGCGGGCATCCGGGCCGCCGTACGGGACGGGAAGCTGCGCGCGTCGTTCCACATCTACACGACGCACGCCGACGTACAGCAAGCGCTCGCTGCGCTCAAGCCGTTGGTCTAGTTCGGGGTTAAGGTGCCGCCATGGGTGGACTGAGTATCGGGCAGGTGGCGGAGCGGACCGGCTTGAGTGTGCACGCGCTGCGGTTCTACGAACGCGAGGGCCTGCTCGCCGATCCGGTACGCCGGGAGTCGAACGGGCGGCGCGTCTACACCGAGGACGACGTCGAGTGGCTGGACATGTGCATCAAGTTCCGGTCGTCCGGGATGCCGCTGGACACGATCCGCAAGTACACGGACCTGGTCCGGCAGGGCGCGGGCAACGAGGCGGACCGGCTGGCGCTGCTGAAGGGCCACCAGGACTACGTGAGCGCGCAGATCGCCGAGCTCAACGAATGCCTGAACGTGATCACCTGGAAGGTCGGGTGTTACCAGGAGGCGCTGGACGCCGGCCAGGCCGACTGCCTGTGGACGACGGCTCCCTCGACGCAGGCCGAGAAGAGCGAGGCGTCCTGATCGTTGGGAGCACGGGTTGCCGTGCTCCCAACAGGCGTCAGAGTGCGGACTCCATCGCGGCGAGGGTCTTGCGCATGTTGCCGGCCAGTTCGTCGAGACGGCCCTGGACGATCTCGGCCGCGCGGTCCGGGTACTTCACGACGCCCATCCGCAGGCCACTGTCGCCCGGGCCGTGCGTGAACGTCTGCCGGACGAGGGTCGTGTCGCCGCGGTCCTCCAGTTCGTACGTCCAGTTCGCGAGCGGGACGTCCTCGTCGCCGTACACGTCCCAGCCGAAGCGCTTCGGCTCCTCGTACGCGGTGACCTTGCAGGTCACGTACGTTTCCAGGCCGTTCGGAAAACGGTTTCGGGCCTCGAAACGGGCGCGCGGCTCCAGCCACGCGCCGTAGTAGCACTCCGGGCTCCACTCGCCGTACCGCTCGATCGCTGTGATGCCGGACCAGACCGCGGCAGCCGGCAGCTTCATCAGTACCTCGACACCGGTGGTCGCACCGGTCACTCCGTAGTCATTCATGCCCGCTACGTCGGACATGCCGCGAGGGGCTCGACATTTTGGGTCAGAGAATCCACGGGCGAGCTCCGGGGTCGATCGGGAGCAGGCGGGCGGCGATCGCCTCGGACGGACCGGGAGCGACGACGGCTAGCGCGTCCGCGACCGCCGGTCCGCGGAGCATGGCGGCGCCGTCGTGGCCTACCGGTACGGCGCCCTGCGGGGTGAGGCGGACCGGGACCAGGCGGGTGTTGGTGGGGTGGCAGGTGATGCCGCCCGGTACGGCGACGTTGGCGAGGGTGGGGAGTGCCAGGCCGCGCATCCGGGTGATCGCGGCGACGCCGAGGGTCAGGAACGCGACGAGCGCGGCGTGCGGGTTGCCGGGGAGGCCGAGGACTAGGCGGCCGTCCGGCAGCTGGGCGAGCGCCTGCGGGTGGCCCGGTCGGCAGGCGACGCCGTCGACGACCATTTGTGCGTCGAGGTCGGTGAGTACGGCGCGGAGGTGGTCGGCCGGGCCGGCGGCGGAGGAGCCGGACACCAGGATCAGGTCGGCCTCGGTCTCTTTGAGCGCTTCGACCAGGCGGTCGCGGTCGTCTCGCAGATGCGTGAGCGGTCCGTTCCGCGCGCCGGCGCGGGTGATCAGGCCGGGCAGCATCGGGCCGATCGCGTCCCGGACCCGGCCGGGGGAGGACGGGCCGCGGTGGACCAGCTCGTCGCCGGTGATCAGGGCGGCAACGGTGGGCGGCGGTACTACGGTGAGCCGGTTCAGTCCGACGGTTGCCGCCAGCCCGAGTACGGCCGGGGTGACGATGACCCCCGCCGGCAGCAGCTGATCACCCGGCTCGCACTCCTCGCCAGCACGCCGGATATGCCGCCCACCCCCGGCCGGCCCTTCCAGCCAATCGCCGCCCACCACCGCATCCTCCGCCGGTCCTTCCAGCCGATCGCCGCTCACCACCGCGTCCTTGGCCGGTCGTTCCAGTCGGTTGCTGGTCACCACGGCGTCTTCGGACCGTACGACGGACGTCGTGCCTGCGGGTAGCGTCGCGCCGGTCACGATGCCGGTGGCCTCGCCGTCCTCAAGTGCTCCGGGATCCGCGACGCCTGCCGCGATGTGCCCGACGATCCGCCAGGGGCCGTTGCCGCGGACGGCGTACCCGTCCATCGCGGACCGGTCCACCGCCGGCACGGCCACCGGGGCCACGAGCGGCGTACCAAGTACGCATCCATCGGCGTCCGACAGCCCACGGGAAACCACCCGCCCCGGGCGCGCCAAGGCATAGGCCAGGCGCCGAGCCACGTCCCACTCCACGGCGTCCCGCAGCCGGCGCGCAGGGGTTCCCCCGGGCTTGTCCTCCACACACCCACCCTCTCCAACCAGCCCCCTGTTGTCGAACCGACCCAGCTCACCGGCCGCTCGACAGTACGTATACGTCCACTAGGGACGCCGGCCCCGCTCGGCCGCCTGGTTGGTGAGGGCAGGGGAGCTATACGTCCTGTCGAGCGGCCGTTGGGCCGTAGAGCGCGTTCGGCTGGTTCTGCAAGTGGGCCCAGTAGCGGTCGCCGTACGACCAGTGCCACCACTCTGTCGGATAGTTGACCATCCCGGCCGCGGTCAGTACGTCGGCCAGCAGCGAGCGGTTCGCCCGCGCCTCGCGGCTGATGTTCTCCGCAGCGAAGTAGCACGCGCCGTTGCTCTGCTCCGGGGTCGCGTCGATCGGCGTACCGAGGTCGAGCGGCCCGTGCGCACCGATCAGCGTCAGGTCGACCGCCGCCCCCGCGACGTGCGGAGCGATCTCGATCGGCGACACGAATCGGCTGGCCAGCACCCGTACTTCGGCCGTCGAGATCCCCGGATGCAGCCGCTCGAGCTCGGCGCAGTACCCGTCGTAGATCTCGCGCTGGCTCTCCACCGGCCGCAATCCCTCGACCACGTGCAACCGGATCCCGGTCGGCAGGAACGTGTCGGCCACCGCGAGCCGGTCCGCCACGCCCTCCCGCGCGAACTGCCGTCCGATTGT
>NZ_DASRVN010000036.1:0-12386 GCF_035655035.1 Kribbella sp.
GAGGCGGCCCTGCGTGTCTGCGGGCACCTCACCGGACTCAGCGAGCTCACGAGCGAGGTGGAGCAGACGGTGGGCGTCTACGGTGTTGACGGCCTTCGCCTGGTCCAGGTGGTACTCCAGGCCGACCTCAGCGGCGACCTCGGTGACCTGGGCGTTCGCCTGCAGGCCCCAGTCGCGGCCGCGGCCGTACTTCTCGCCCAGGCGAGTCGCAAGGTCCCGCGGGTCGTCGTTCGTCGACGACGGGTCCAGCTGGAAGCTGTGCCACACCACTGTCGCCTCGTCACCACTGTCCGCCAGAGCCTGCTCGAGCCGGCGCTTGCCGATGTAGCACCAAGGGCAGACAACGTCGGACCACACATCAATGCGCATAACAGTCGGCAACTGACCGGTCCGTGGACCTATTCCCAACCAGGTACCTGTGTGACGCGTCTGACGCTCCATGGACGAGGAACTCGTGCGGACCCTGTTGAAAGAGCACCACCCGGACCTGGCCGACCTGGAGCTCAAGGAAGTCGACGGCGGCTGGGGCAACCAGATGTGGCGTCTCGGCGAGGACCTGGCCCTGAGAATCCAGCGCCACGACAGCACGTCAGGCCCGCTCGAGAACGAACACCGTTGGCTCCCGGAGATCGCGGCCCGGGTCCCACTGCCCGTCCCGACCCCGCTGCGGCTCGGTAAGCCGTCGGACAGCTTCCCCAAGACCTGGCTGGTCACCACGTGGGTCCACGGCGAGCCTGCCGACCGTACGCCGATCAGCTCCGACCAGGCCGCGGACACACTGGCCGCGTTCCTGCAGGCGCTGCACACAGAGGCGCCTGCTGATGCTCCGCGTACCCCGGGCCGCGGTGACGGCCTGCGCGGCCACACCGAGGGCTTCGAGAAGTGGGCGGACGAGTTCGCCGTCGAGGACGCCGTACGGGACGTCTGGGCGGACGGGGTCGCGGCACCGGAGTACACGGGTACGCCGGTGTGGCTGCACAGCGACCTGCACCCCGCCAACGTGGTCGTTGCCGACGGCACGCTCGCGGGTGTGGTCGACTTCGGTGACCTGTCCCACGGCGACCCGGCCACGGACCTGTCCGCCGCCTGGCTGCTCCTCCCGGACGGCACGGTGGACCGCTTCTTCGACGCCTACCCCGTCGACGACGCCACCCGCCGCCGCGCCCGCGCCTGGGCCGCCGCCCGCGCGCTCTCCCTGATCGCCATCGGCACCGCAGGCATCAAGAACCTCCCCGGCGGCAAACCAACCTGGCTCCCGGCCGGCCACGCGGCCATGCGCCGAATCCTCGCCTGACCGTCGCTGATCCGGTGACAGCCGCCGTGTCAGTACGGCGGCGGTCCGGTGTCAGGGGGCGCTTCCAGAGTGGTGGCAACAACAAAGTTCGCCACCACTCAGGAAGGCAACACCATGACCACGTTCAACACCTCCGCGCCGATCTCCGCAGTACTGAACATCCCCGCCGGCCGCGTCCAGTTCGTCGCCGCCGAGCGCACCGACACCGTCGTCCAGGTGCGGCCCGTCGACCCGTCGAAGGGGCGGGACGTGAAGGCGGCCGAGGCGGCTCAGGTCGAGTACGCGGACGGCGTACTGCGGATCTTCGTCGTCACCAAGAACCAGTACTTCGGCCCGTCCGGGTCCGTCGCGGTGCAGGTCGAACTGCCCGCCGGGTCCCAGGTCGAGGTCAAGGCGGCCAGCGCCGAACTGCGCAGCACCGGGACGCTCGGCGACGTGGCCGTCGAGAGCTCGCACGGCACGATCGACCTCGCCGACGTCGCGAGCGCCCGGATCACCACCGTCGCCGGCGACGTCGCGATCGGGCACCTGAACGGCCCGGCCGAGGTACGCACCAGCAAGGGCGACATCCGGATCGCCGAGGCCGTCCGGGGCGTGCTCGAGCTGCGCACCGACGTCGGCGAGATCGAGGTCGGCGCCGCTGCCGGCGTCTCGGCCGCGCTGGACGCCGGGACCACCACCGGCCGGATCAACAACTCGCTGAAGAACTCCGAGGCCGCCCAGCTCACCATCCGGGCGACCACCACCGTCGGCGACATCGTCGCCCACAGCCTCTGACACTTCCAACAGACGGGAGCACCACCTATGTCAACGAACGGAATCTCCGCGGCAGGTCAGCGCCGGCTGCGCGAGGTCCTGGCCGGGTACGTCGACTCCGGGAAGATCCCCGGGGTCGTCGCCCTGGTCGGCCGTGGCGATGCCGAGCCGTACGTCGAGACCCTCGGGACCATGCGCCACGACGGCGGCCCGCCGATGCGGCGGGACACGATCTTCCGGATGGCGTCGACGTCCAAGCCGGTCTCGGTCGCCGCGGCGATGGTGCTGCTCGACGAGTGCAAGCTGCGGCTCGACGACCTGGTCGAGACCTGGCTGCCGGAGCTCGCCGGCCGCACGGTACTGCGGACCATCGACTCGGAGCTGGACGACACCGTGCCGGCCAAGCGGCCGATCACGGTCCGGGACGTGCTGACCTCGACGTTCGGGCTCGGGATGGACATGACCTCGCTCGGTACGCCGATCATGAACGAGGTCTTCGCGCAGGGCCTCACGCCGAACCTGCCCGAGCCGATGCCCGAGCAGGACGAGTGGATGCGCCGCCTCGGGACGCTGCCGCTGATGCACCAGCCCGGTGAGATGTGGCAGTACCAGATCAGCAGCGACCTACTCGGCGTACTGGTCTCCAGGGTCTCCGGCCAGTCGTACGGCGACTTCCTGCGGGAGCGGGTGTTCGGACCGCTCGGCATGAAGGACACCGGGTTCTCCGTACCGGCCGAGGACCTGCACCGGCTGCCACCGCTGTACGTGCCGGATCCGGCGACCGGGGAGTTCCACGTGTGGGACGAGGTCGAGGGCGGCCGCCACAGCACGCCGCCGGCGTTCCAGGGCGGAGGCGGCGGGCTGAACTCGACCGCCGACGACTACTACGCGTACTTTCGGATGCTGCTCAACCAGGGGCTGCACCAGGGCGAGCGGATCCTGTCCCGGCCGGCCGTGGAGCTGATGACGACCAACCGGCTCACGCCGGAGCAGCTGGCCTGGCGGACGGCGATGGCCCGGGACAACGTGCACATCTCGTTCGGCCAGGGCCAGCACGGCGGCTGGGGCTTCGGGATGGCGGTGCGCACGTACCGCGGCGACTACGCGCCGGTCGGGCAGTTCGGCTGGGACGGCGGCTCCGGTACGTCGACGTACGCCGACCCGGCCAACCAGGTCGTCGGCATCCTGCTCACCCAGGTCGGTGCCTCCACGGCAACACCGATGCAGCTGATGCAGGACTTCTGGACCACCATCTACCAGTCCCTCGACTGAACCCAGGGGCCGTTTCAGTGGTTAACCGCTGAAACGGCCCCTTCGCAGGCCGCACCCGGCGCGGGAAGGGGCCAGATCCGTGGTGAACCACTCAAACGGGTCGGTGGGTCAGGCCTCGACGGCGCGGGCGATGAAGTCGGCGACCGCCTTGGGCTGCGACACCGCTACGGCGTGGGAGCCGTCGACCTCGATCGTGGTGGCGTTCGCGCGGGCCGCCATCCGGCGCTGGCCGTCCGGGTGGATCGCCTCGTCGTGGGTGGCGACCAGGTCGTAGACCGGGAGGCGCTTCCAGCTCGCCGTACCGGACTTCTCGTCGAAGGCAGCGGCCGCGATCGGGCGCTGGGTCCGGCCGAGCAGCTCGGCGTCCTCGACGTCAGCCGCGAACAGGGCCTGGAACTTGTCCCGGTCGATGCTCAGCCAGGTCTCCTCGCCGCCGTCGCCGGTCGGGAGGTTGTGCGGGACCAGGCCGGAGGCGAAGTCGTTGGCCGGGAAGCTGCCGAGCAGGTCCTGCAGGCTCTCGCCCTCCTCCGGTACGAACGCCGCGACGTACACCAGTGCCGACACGTTGTCGGCCTGCTCGGCGGCCGCGGTGATCACGGCGCCGCCGTACGAGTGCCCCACCAGGACGACCGGGCCGTCGATCTCGCGGACCTGTGCCGCCACCCGGCTGCCGTCGAGCGCGGGTCCACGCAGCTCGTTGGCGACCGCGATCGCCGGAATCCCACGGTTGCCCAGCTCGGCGATCACACCGGACCAGCTGCCATTCTCCGCAAACGCACCATGCACCAGGACGACGGTTGTGCCCCTGGAGCTCTTCTCAGTCATCTCGCGTTTCCCTTCTCGGTTGCTTACCAGAAGGAAACCGCCAACGCCCGCTCCGGCGGATCGCGCGAACACATGAACCCGATCCCGACGCCCACCCACGCAGTGCACCCAAATCTCAGGCGTTCGGGGGAGGAGCGAACCTCTCCAGCACCAACCGGGTCAGCTGGACCCGCGAATTCACCCCGAGCTTGCCGAACACGGCCCGCAGATGCGTCCCGACCGTACTGGCCGACACGACCAGCTCCTCCGCCGCCGACCGGTTCGTGTGACCGTCCGCCACCAGCAGCGCGACCCGTCGCTCCATCGGCGTCAGCGACTCCCACCCTTCCTGCGCCCGCGGCGGTACGGCGGCCCAGCGACGCCGACGTACTCCGGCAGCTTGTAGCACCGACTGGATCCGCCCGGACGGGGCTGTGGCGCCAAGAGCTTGCCCAGCTCCTCAGACCGTCCCCGCAGCGGCACCATGGTGGATTTGTATCAACCGCAGCGCCGGACAGCCAGCAGGGCGTACACCCGGGCAGCGTGCAGTACGTCGGCCAGTACGACGTGCTCGTCCGCGGCATGCGCGTACCGGACGTCTCCCGGGCCGTACTGCACCGTCGGGATGCCGGCCGCGGCGTACTGCCGCAGATCCGACCCGTACGGCGCTCCGCGTACCGCGGGAGCCTCCCCGCGTACGTCGGCCACCGCCTGGACCGTGTCAGCCAGCAGCGGGTCCCCGTCAGGCAGCATGCCTGACGCGAACTCGCCACCCGGCCAGCTCACCCGCACCGGGTGCTCCCGCAACCACTCGTCCTTGGCGCACGCCTCCGCCACGGCCGTCTCGAAGGCGGCTCGTGCTTCCGCAACACCTTCACCCAGCCGTACGCCGTACCTGCCCTCCGCCACCAGCCGATCCGGAACCGTGCTCGCCCAGTCGCCGGCGGTGATCGTGCCGACCGAGAGCGGGTTGGCGAGATCGAGGTGCGCGAGCAACGGATGCGGGTCCCGGTTGCGTTCGCGTTCGAGCTCCTGCAGCGCGGTCTGGATCACGGTGAACTTCTCGATCGCGTTCACCCCGCGGCTGCGCGTCGAGCCGTGCGTCGCCTGCCCCGGCACCTCCAGCCGGAACGTCAACGAGCCCGCGTTCGCCGGGATGACCGTGCCCGCGGTCGGCTCTGCGATCAGGCACGCCGCGCCGTGATGCCCGCGCCGCAGGGTCGCGAACGTACCGGCGCCACCGTCCTCCTCGCCGATCACCGTGTGCACCGCGAGCGGCTTCCGCAACTGGATGCCAGCGGCAACGATCGCGGCCACCGCGCCGAGGATCGCCGCGGCACCGCCTTTCATGTCACAGGTCCCGCGGCCCCACATCACGCCGTCCTCGACGCGCGCGTCGAACGCCGTACCCGGCACCACGTCCACGTGCCCGTTGAGAACCAGCGCCGGCGTCGCCGTACCGCCGAGAACGCCGACGCATCCCCACGCCTCCGGACGCTCGACCTCCATCCCGGGGAACTGCGGATCGTCGACCGGTAGGTCGAGCCGCCAGTGATCCACGGTCATCCCCAGCGCCCGCAGCCGCGCCGCACACCACTCCTGGACATCCACCTCGGCCGCGGTCCCGTCCACACTCGGGATCCGGACCAGCTCCTGGAGATCGTCGACGATCCGGTTGTCGTCGATCGCCGCCAGAACGGCCCGCTCAGTCTCGGAATTCACAGCACCTGGATATCACCGATCGGCTGACAGAGAACTGACCGATCGACCGACAGACGGCGCGTCCCGTGGCTGACAACCTTCCGGAAGACGGCCCACTCGGGGTCGGGGGGAAGGGAATCCGCCATGCACCGCAAGAAGAAGATCATCATCGCGGCCGCCGCGACGCTCGTCATCGGCGCCGGCTCCGCCTTCGCCTACTGGAGCACCACCGGCTCAGGTTCCGGCTCCGGCGCCACCGCGGCCGGCGCGAGCAGCCTGGCGATCGCGCAGACCAGCACGATCGCGGACCTGCACCCGGGCGACAGCGCCCAGACGATCAGCGGCACGGTCACGAACAACGCCACCAACAGCGCGTACGTGAACTCGATCACGGTGAGCATCGCCAGCGTCACGCAGGCCCAGAACGCCACCGGTACCTGCGACGCCACGGACTACACGCTGACCAGCCCGTCGATGACGGTCGCCACCGACGTCGCCGCGGGCGGTTCGGCGAACTTCACCGGCGCGACGATCAAGTTCAACGACAAGGCAACAACCAACCAGGACGGCTGCAAGGGCGCGACGGTCAACCTGGCCTACAGCAGCAACTGATCGGTCGGCGCGGTTTCCCAGGCCCGGGCGGGGCGTTACCTCGACCCGGCGCCCCGTCCGGGCCGGGACCGCGGCAGTTTTCTTGGGGCAGTTTCTTGGGGGAGTGAGATGCGAGGCATGCCAACGGCTCGGCGCCGCGTGGTCAGGTTCCTGATCGCCGGTCTCTGCCTGCTGCTCGCCGTCGCCGGCCTGGCGTACGCGACCCAGCCCGCGAAGCCCGGCATCACGCTGGGCGGCACGCCGGCCAGCCAGTCGGTGACCCGCGGCCAGCCGGCGATCTACACGATCAGCGTCACGTCCACCGGCGGGTACGCCGGTGCGGTCACGTTCAGCGCCACCGGCGTACCGGCCGGGGCCTCGGCATCCTTCAGCCCGTCGTCGGTGACCGTCACCTCGGGCAGCACGAGGACCACAACGCTGACCGTGCAGACCACGTCCACCACGCCGACGGGCTCGGCTGCGATCACCGTCCAGGGCACCGGCGCGAAGGTCAGCGGCACTGTCCAGGCAGGGCTGGTCGTGAACGCCCCGTTGTCCGGATCGCTCACGATGACCGTGACACCGGCCTCGATCACGCTGGCAGCCGGCAGCGCAGCGGTCTTCACCGTGCAGCTGACCCGGACGAACCTCACAGGACCTGTCACGCTCGGCATCCTCGGCGGCCTGCCTTCAGGCGCCAAGGCCACCTTCACACCGAACCCGGTCACCGGGATCTCCTCGGCCTTGCAGATCACCACGTCGGCAACCGTTCCCGAGGGCAGCTATCAGCTCATGCTGATCGCCACGGGCAACAACCGGTTCGCCTACGCGACTGTCTCGCTCGTCGTGCAGAGCAACGGCAAGGCGTTCACCATCAGCGGCAACCTGACCGGTCTGCTCGCACCCGGCGTGACTCGCCCGCTTGACCTCACGCTCACGAACCCGAACAAGAAGTCCCTCTCGGTCACGAACCTGACGGTCGCCCTGGGCCAGATCACCCGGACCTCGTACGCCGTCGCCCACAACCTCCCGTGCGGACCCGCGGACTACCGGATCACGCAGTACGGCGGCACCTATCCGCTGACCGTCCCGGCTACGACGAGCGCCGCGCTCTCCAGCCTGCACGTGCCGCAAACGTCCTGGCCGCAGGTGACGATGCTCGACACCGCGACCAACCAGGACGGCTGCAAGGGCGCCACCATCACCCTCGCGTACTCCGGCGCGGGACAGGGGAGCTGACCATGATCGCTCGACGCCTGCTTCTGATGCTAGGAGTCGTCACGCTCACAACGACCGTCGCCGCGCTGGCCTGGGGTTTCTGGAGCGCAGCCGGAGCAGGTACCGGCAGTGCTCCCACCGGTACTCTCAACGCGCCGCTGAACGTCACGGCGACAGCCACGCCGGGCAGCGGCACGGTGGCTCTCAGCTGGACCGCGTCTGCACAGGCAACCGGGTACTACGTTGTCCGGAGCAGTGGCAGTACGACGGCTGCTGCCTGCGGTACGTCGGCGGCGCAGCCCGCAACCGGCACGTCCTGCAACGATCTGGCGGTTGCCGACGGCTCGTACCAGTACACGGTGACCGCGGTCGTCGGCAGTTGGACGGCGACCAGCGCACCGAGTGCGTCCGTCACGGTCAACAACACCCGGCCGTCGGTCACCATCAACCAGGCCTCCGGGCAGGCCGATCCGACGGCCACCGTTCCGATCCACTTCACCGCGGTCTTCAGCGAACCCGTCGCCGACTTCACCAGCGCCGACGTGACGGTGTCGCCGGCCGGGGCTAGCGTCGACGTGACGGGCACGGGGACGACGTACACCGTCAGCGTCAGCGGCCTGACCACCAGCGGCACGGTGACCGTCTCGATCCCGGCGAACACGGTCCACGACGCGGCCGGCGCGGGCAACACGGCGTCGACCAGTACCGACAACTCGGTCACGTACGACGTGACCGCGCCGACCGCGGCCGCACCGGTCGCCACCGCGACCGTCAGGTCCGGGACCTTCGTCAACGGCGGACCGGTCACGCTGACCGATGCCGCCACCGACAGCCAGTCCGCCGTCGCGTCGGTGAGGTACTACTACTGCGCGGGAGCGACCGGCAGCTGTACGAGCGCGAACTGGACGCTGATCGGTTCCTCGAGTACGGCGACCGGAGGCTTCCCGGTCACGACGAACGCACCGTTCGCCGCGGACGGCGACTACCGCGTCGTCGCCGTCGCTACCGATGCCGCAGGCAACAACAGCGCGCCGAGCACCGCGACCCAGCTGTCCGTCGACACCACGCCACCCACCAGCTCGCGCCCGACCGTGAACGGACACCAGTGATGAGCATCCTCAGAGTTCCGCGTGCCTGCTTGGCGGTCCTGGTGGCCGCACTGGTAGTCGTCGGCGTCTTCGCGGGACCGGCGGCGTTCGCGGCCGGTAACGCGAACAGCGGCGACGGGACCATGACCGTCACGCCGGCCACGGTGGTCGCGGGGTCGACGGCTAACCGGCTCGTGTTCACGTTCACTGCGACGACCGGCAAGTTCACCACCGGCTCGCTGGTCACGCTCACCGTGCCTCAGGGCTGGTCCCAGCCGTCAACGAACAGCAGCGCGCCGGGCTACACGACGGTGAGCGGCTGCTCGGCGGGTACTCCGTCAATCGCCGGGGCCGGGCCTTGGACGATCACCGTGAGCCAGAGCTGCGACGCCGGAACAGCCTTGACGTTGACGTACGGCGCCAACAGCCAGGTGGTGGCGCCGACGACCGTACAGACGGCGACCTTCACCGCCGGATCCCGGATCAGCAACTCCGGCTCCGCAGTTCCGCTCACGGCCGGATCACCCCAGGTCACGGTGACCGCGGGTGCGGCGTCGAAGCTCGCCTTCACCACCCCGCCGCCCTCGACCGGTACGGCAGGCGTCGCGCTCGCGGACTTCCAGGTGTCCGTGCAGGACGCCTTCGGGAACACCGTCACGACCGCCACCGACCCGATCTCGCTCACGATCGGCAGCGGGCCGTCGGGCGGGACGTTCAGCTCCGCGCCCTCGACGTACACGAACGTCGCGGCATCCTCGGGGGTGGCGCGGTTCACCGGGGTCGCACTCGGTCTCGCGGGGACGTACACGTTGACCGCGGTTCGTACTGGGCTCGCGTCCGCGACCAGTCCGTCGATCGTGGTCAGCGCGGGGGCGGGCAGCAAGCTCGCGTTCGTGCAGGGGCCGAGCGACGGATTCGCGGGTACGGCGTTGTCGCCGGCGATCACCGTGCAGGTACTGGACCAGAGCGGGAACGCGGTCGCTACCGCGGGGATCGCCGTCACGCTGGCACCGTCCGCCGGCGTCATCAGCTCAGGCGCGTCCGCGACCACCGACTCCACCGGCAAGGCGACCTTCGGGAACGTGGTCATCAATACGACCGCATTGGGGCTGACCCTCACCGCGTCCGCAACGGGCCTGACGTCGACCGCTCCGTCGACGACCTTCAACGTCACCGTCGCGGTCAGCAGCGGGGCCGCGCTCACCAACACCCCGTCCGACGGCAGCGGATCCGGCGTGAAGTCGGTCGCGTACTACTACTGCACCGGCTACTCCGGCACCTGCACGAGCGCGAACTGGACGCCCATCGGCTCGTCGACCAGCGCCGCCACCAACTACCAGGTGACCTGGACGTCGACGCCCGCAGCCGGTGCCTACCGGGTTGTTGCCACCAGCACCGACAACGTGACCAACACGAGCCAGCCCACGACCTCGACGCCGGTCACCGTCACCAGCTAGCCCTCGAGCAGCTCCAGCACGCGCCGGGCGCCGTACTCGATCAGCTCCACGTCCAGTCCGCGGTCGTGGACGAACTCCGCGATGCTCACGTACGCCGCCGCGGCGCAGAACGCGACCGTCGCCCGGCCGCCGGCCCGCAGCGCCGCCTCGACGAACAACTCGTCCACCCCCGGCCGCGCGCCGTCCCGGGCCGCCGAGGTGGCCAGCGAGATCAGGTCGTACGCCCGCGAACCACACCCGGCCGCCTCGATGTCGACAATCCCGGTCACCTGTCGATTGTCGACAATCAGATTGCCCAGGTTCAGATCGCCGTGCACGAAGTCGTTCTCCGGCAGCACCGCATTCCGGTACGGCGCGCACAGTTCGCCGTACCGCCGGAGCAGCTCACCGCCGTACGGCCGGACCCGTTCCCACACGCCGTCCCAGCCGTCCAGGACGACGCCGCGCGCCCAGCCCGACCAGCTCACGCCGTCCTCGGGGAGGAGATCCCGCTGCAGGTCGCAGATCGCGATCAGCTCGCGGGCCAGCGACTCGTCCACGACCGAGTAGTCACGGACCGGCGTACCGGGCACGAAGGCCTGCATCTGGTACGGCGAACCGGCCGCGGTGGTGCCGACCGTCAGCCACTCCGGCGTCGGGTAGCCGGCCGCCCGGGCGCGGCGGACGAGCTCGGCCGCCCGCCGTACCCGGGGAGCCCAGCCGGCGTCGTCGGTCCACTTCAGGACGACGCCGCCGGTGAGCTCGTACGCGCCGGACTGGAAACCACCGGTCAGTTGCCGGACCAGCCGATAATCGGTGCCGAGGGCAACGTTCAGCTCGGCGACGACCGACGCGGTGGTGTCCATCAGGGGGTCAGCCGGTGCAGGTCGCGGGGGAACAGCGTGACCTCACGGACGTTCTCCGCCCTGGTCAGCCGGGCCACGAACCGCTCCAGCCCGATCGCGAACCCGCCGTGCGGCGGCATCCCGTGCCGGAACGCCTGCAGGTACGAGCTGTACGCCGGCGACTCCGCCGACTCGCCCCGCGCGGCGAGCGCCGCCACGTAGTCCGAGTACCGGTGCAGGCGCTGCCCGCCGGTGACCAGCTCGACGCCGCGGAACAGCAGGTCGAACGAGTTCGACCAGCGCGGGTCCGACGGCTGCGGATGCGTGTAGAACGGCCGCTTCACCATCGGGTAGCCCTCGACCGCGACGAACTCGCTGCCGTGCTCGCGCACCGCCCACTCGCCGACCGCCCGCTCGTCGGCCGGCGCCAGGTCCGGCTCGTCCGGGTCCGCGCCGGCGATCTTCAGGGCCTCGGTGAAGTGCACCACCGGTACGTCGACCGGGATCTCCGGCACCGTGACGCCGAGCCGCTCCAACGCGCCACCGGCCCGCTCACCGACCGCCGCGAGCATGCCGGCGATTGCCGAACGCAACATCACCAGCACGTCCCGGTGGTCGCTGATGAACCCGAACTCGGCGTCGAGCGACACGTACTCCGCGAGATGCCGGACCGTGTCGTGCGGCTCCGCCCGGAACACCGGCCCGACCTCGAAGACCCGCTCGAACACCCCGACCAGCTGCTGCTTGTAGAACTGCGGCGACTGCGCCAGGTACGCCGGGCCGCCGAAGTAGTCCAGCGCGAACACGTTCGCCCCGGACTCGGTGGCCGTACCAACGATCTTGGGCGTCTGGATCTCCGTGAAGCCCTGACCGCTCAGCGCCTCCCGGAACCCGGACAGCGCGGCCGCGGCGATCTCCCATCCGGCCCGCACCACCGGATGCCGCAGCGCGACGGGTGCGTTGTCCAGGACGACCGGCAGGCTCGCGCCGACCGTCGGGCGCCAGAGCTCGATCGGCGGCGTCGCGGCCGGTTCGGTCAGCGGCGTGATCACCGGGTCGACGATCTCCGCGCCACCGGGAGCCTGCGGGTTCGCGGCGACCGTACCGGTCACCTGGACCACGGTCTCCTCGGTGAGCTCGTCCAACCGCTCGGGCGCGCCCTTGACGACGATCTGGGCCAGGCCGGACCGGTCGCGCAGGATCAGGAAACTGACGGCGGCGAGCCGTCGTCTTCGATGTACCCAGCCGGCCACCGTGACGGACTGGCCCACTGCTGAGGGGATCTCATGGCTGAGAATGCGCATTGCTGTTTCACCTCCAGGTCATTTCTCGAACCCCGGAGGTGTGGGCGAAGGGGAATCTCGCGGTGCCACCACACCTT
>NZ_DASRVN010000037.1:0-9643 GCF_035655035.1 Kribbella sp.
CCGGCAGACCCGGGTGGGGCGCGGCGGCGAGCAGTTCCGGATGCTGAAGTTCCGCACGATGGTGGTGGACGCCGAGGAACGCAAGGCCGAGCTGCACGCGCTGAACGAGGGCAACGGGATCCTGTTCAAGCTCCGTGACGATCCGCGGGTGACCAGGATCGGCCGGTACCTACGCAGGTTCTCGATCGACGAGCTGCCACAGCTGGTGAACGTGCTCCGGGGCGACATGTCGCTGGTCGGGCCGCGGCCGCCGCTGCCCGCCGAGGTGGCGCAGTACCAGCTCGACGACGCCCGCCGGATGCTCGTGAAGCCGGGACTGACCGGCCTCTGGCAGGTCAGTGGCCGCAGCGACCTGACCTGGGAGGAGTCCATGCGGCTCGACCTGCGGTACGCCGACAACTGGTCGATCGCGCTGGACCTGCTGATCCTGTGGAAGACCGCCCGCGCCGTACTGGGGAGCGACGGTGCTTACTAGGGACTTCGATCAGCTGATGGTGGTCGAGGCGGCAGCCGGTGACCAGGGTGCCTGGAGCCGGCTGGTCGACCACTACGCGCGGCTCGTCTGGGCCGTGACCCGCAGCTTCCGGCTGACCGACAGTGACGCGGCGGACGTGTCGCAGATGGTCTGGCTGCGGTTGCTCGAACACATCAATCGCGTCGACCCCGCACGGGTCGGCGCCTGGCTGGTCGTCACCACGCGCCGGGAGTGCCTGCGGGTTCTCGCGTTCCGCAAGCGCGTGCTGCTGACCTACGAGGCGACGGCGTTCGAGGAAGTGGCCGGTGACCAGCCGGAGCTGGACGCCGACCTGCTCGCGGGCGAACGTGCCGACGACGTACGGCGGGCGCTCGAGAGCCTGCCGGACCGGTGGCAGCAGCTGCTCGGCATGCTGATGGCCGACCCGCCGGCGCCGTACGCCGAGATCTCCGCGACGATCGGGATCCCGATCGGCAGCATCGGCCCGATCCGGGGCCGCTGCCTGGAGAAGCTCCGGGTGTTGCTCGCCTCTTGAGTCAACGAGGGGACCGCGTGGGTCAGAGGATGATCCACGCGGTCCGGACCGGTCGCTGGAGGCCGCCCGGCCAGCTCAGCACGAAGCTGACCAGCCCGGTGGCCTCGTCGCCGCAGGCCTCCACGACGACCGGTCCGGCCGGTGAGACCCGCAGTTCCACGTCACACGCGGTACGGTCCACGGTCAGCGTGACGCCTTGCCCGGCGAACCGCAGCCGTCGTACGCCTTCGGTTCCGGGGGCGTCGACCAGGCTGTCGAAGACCAGGTCGAGGATGTCGACGTCGCGGTCGTGCCGGCCGAACGCGGCGTACCCGATGGAGCGGAGTACTGCGATCTGCTCGCCGGCCCGCTCCATCGCGATCAGCGCTCCCCGTTGACCTTGATCACGCTGTCCTGGTCCTGCCCGTACGGCGCGCCCTGCCAGGCGGCCCAGTTCACCGCGTTGCCCTGCTCGTGGACCATGAAGTTCCACGGCCCGCTGTAGGTGTTGGAGAAGAACCGGTTGCCCTGGTGGAACGTGATCGCGTCCTCGACGGTCCGGGCCTTGTACGGCGACCAGTCGGGGAACGTGCCCCAGTTCGAGAAGATGCCGTTGTACCCACACCCGGTCCGGGACGCGCACTTGTCGCCGAGGTTGTCCGGGTCCAGGCTGAACACGTTGTCGTGTACCCGGACGTTCTGCGTCTTCCAGCGGCAGTCACCGAGGTAGGGCTGGTTCTTGATGTTGCCGGCGTTGCACGTCTGGTCGTTGACCACAGACGGGTTCACCAGCGTGCTGGAGCCGCTGCTGGTGTTGGCCGCGGAGCCTGCGAACCGGTCCGCGTTCTCCCACAGGATCACGCCGGCCCAGTTGTCGGTGAACACGTTCCCACTGACCTCGAAGGTCTGGTTGAACATGCCGGGCACCCGCTTGTCGGCACCGGACTCGGAGATGTAGAGCGCGGGCGTCGGGAACCCGGTGTTCGTCGGCCCCTTGCCGATCCCGTTGCGGATGAACGTGTTGCCGCGGATCGAGGCGTTGTAGCTGATCTCGTAGATGACGCCCTCGGCGTAGTTGTTCGCGACGTAGTTGCCCTCGATCGAGAACGCGGTGTTGTTGGTGTCCGCCCACATCCCCGCGCCGCGGTTGTCGTGGATCCAGTTGCCCCGGACAACGGCCCCGCTGACCGCCCAGAACTTCCCGCCGCCGGTGCAGCCGCAGCCCGGCCGGACGGCCTCCCAGTCGTCGGTGTTGTTGCCGGTGATCTCGTTGCCCTGGATCGTGATACTGGCCACCCGTTGCGGGTTGTACGCGTTGAACCCGTACTGGCCGTTGTCCGCGAGGCAGTTGCCGCGGACCACGTTCCGGCTGCCGATCATCACGCCCGCGCCGGCGTTGTGCTGGATCGTGTTCGCCTCGACGGTCCAGCCGGTCGCGGAGTCGTGGTTCACCACGCCCTCGTCGTTGTTGCCGCGGGCCTTGCCGAAGTTCTGGATGGTGAGGTGGCTGATCACGACGTTCCTGGCCGAGCCGGTGAACGCGTACCGGTTCCGGTTCGCGCCGTCCAGGATCGCGCCGGGCGCCCCGAGGTAGCGGTTGCCTTCCTTCGGGATCACCTGGACGAACTCGTCGTCGGGCAGGCGGTGCCGGCCGGGGGTCAGCCAGAACGTCGTACCGGCCGGGTACTGCACGGTGAGGTCCTGCAGGTTCTGGGCGGTCGTGACCACGACCGCGCCCTTGGGAGCCTGGGCCGGGCCGGCCAGTGCCTTGGCGTTGCCACAGATCCTGGCCGGCGGTGTGGTCGGCGCCTTGACGGCTGCCATCGTGGCCGGAGCTGACGGCGTCCCCTGGTCCGCCTTACGTGCAGGACGTCCACTGGCGACCAGTGCACCCGCTGACAGCCCACCGACGAGCAGGAGGATGCCGCCCGCGACCAGGGTGCGTCGCTGGCGGTACCACACGGCTCCACGGCCGGCACGTTGTTCCATGGTTGTTCCTTCGGGGGGCCTGGCGGGCGGGTGTTACCGGTCGGCGATCGCGAACCGGTAGATGTCGAGCAGCTGCTGGAGGTTCCGCTGCGGGTCGTGCCGGTTCTCGTACGTCGACCGTGCGTTGCGGCCGAGGTCGTCGTACCGGTCCGGGGAGGTGTCGACGTCGAGCAGGAGCTTGGCGAGCTCGTCGGGACGTCGCGGGTCGAACAGCGCGCCGTCGACACCGTCGGTGACCAGCTCGGGGAAGGACCCGTGGCGCGAGGCGAGCAGCGGTACGCCGACGGCCATCGCCTCGACGACCACCAGCCCGAACGTCTCCTCCCACTCCGACGGCAGTACGACGGCCCGCGACTCACGCATCAGCTCGAACACGTCGGGCTTGCTCAGTAGGCCGCGGAGCTCGACGGACGGCCGGTCGGCAGCCCATGCGGTCACCTCGTCCAGCAACGGACCGCCTCCCGCGATCACCAGCTGCAGCGCGTCGTCGCCGGCAATCTCGCGGTACGCGTCCCAGCCGTTCATCAGCAGGGGTGCACCCTTCGCTGCGTCGAGCCTGCCGACGTACGTCACCTGGCGACGGCGCGTGCCCGCGATAGGACCGTCGTACGGGACGTAGTTGTAACGGACGAAGCTGCGGTCGCTGTCGAACTCCATACCGGCCAGCAGCCTGCGTTGGGACTCCGAGACGAACAGGTACGCCGACACCAGGTTGCGCCAGCTACGGCGATGGGAGCGCGTGTTGAGCACGGTGGTCGCTGTAGCGAGCTTGGAGCCGCGGTAGCAGCTGTGAGCCACCGCAGGCAGCGGGTTACCGCCTGCACAGTCATGACAGACCGCACCGTCGCGGTAGAAGTCACCACTGGCACACAGAAGCTTGTAGTTGTGCAGTGTGATGACAACAGGGACCTGGGCGTCGCGGCAGGCGTACAGCACCGACGGGCTGAGCACTGGGAACGTGTTGTGGATGTGTACTACGTCCGGTCGGAACGTTCGGAGTGTATCGGCCAGGTCCCGTTTGCTGGCGGGGTTCCACACCACGCGGGCGGGCAGGGTGGCCTTCTTCCAGGCCGGCCACTGCTCCAGCTCGTCGCTGTGCCGTTCGAACAGGTCGACCTCGTGGCCGAATGCTGCGAGCGCCTCACGTTCCTGGTCGACTACCCGGTTCTCACCGCTCGGTGCCGTGGAGCGGTACCTGTTGTGCACCATCAGGATCCTCATTCGGCACCTTCCTGCGCTGGTCGTGAGTACACGAGTGAGGCGGCAAGAGTGAGCTCCAGCAGGTACGGCGATGCCTCGCTGAGCCCGCTCTCGGTGAACGACGCGACAACGCAGTACGCGACGATGAACAACGCCGCGGCACGCCGTGGACCCTGCGGCGTGAACCAGGCGCCGACGAACACGAACAGCACCATGGCGATGCAGAACGACACCCCGAGCAGGCCGACGTCGTAGTACGTCCCGAGCCAGTTGCTGTCGATCGGGAGGCCGTTGAACGACTTGTTGGACAGCCCGAAGCCGAACAGCGTCTGCCAGGTCGTCCGTGGTTGCGCAAGGATCGCGTCCCACACGAAGGTGCGTCCGGTGAGTGCCGTGACCTGTTGAGTGTCCTGGCCGCGGGCGAGCCAGGTCGTGATGAGAGACCCTGCGGTGAGCGCACCGATCGAGAAGACACCGATTGCGATCGCGAACGACTTGCGGACCCGAGAGCGTGCGGTGAAGAGGCTGAGCCCTGCGACCACGGACCCTACGAGCAGTGCGATCAGTGCGGTCCGGGTGTGCGTCAGCAGCAGTACAGGGATCGCTGTGAGCACGCTTGCGAGCGCAGGGCCGCGTTTGAGCAGCCCTGACATCCACAAGACTCCGGTCAGCCCGGCAGCCATCGCAGCGTAGTGCCCGGTCTGGGTGGGCGGGATCGGCCACACCATGCCGACCAGCCGGCCGTCAGGCCTCGACGCACCGGGAGCGATCAGGAAACCGAACACCACCGAGCCGACGATGCACCACAGCACCAGGAGGTGCGTCCGTACCAGTAACAGGTCCCGGCGGGTCCACCACGGCGTCAGTAGCCACAGCACCGCGATAAACAGGAACAGCCGTGTCGACCGGTAGAGCGCGCTGATCAGGAACTCCGAGCGCAGGCTCGCGATCACCGCCTCGGTGGCGAGCAGGCTGGCCAGGAAGACGTAGACGCTCGGCCTGATCCGGGCCGGCCGGTTGACGCTCAGCACCAGCAGCAACGCCAACGGCAACGCGCCCTGCGCGATCAGCTTGCCGACGATGCTCGGGAACGGGATCAGCTGCAGCGAGCCCGGGAAGTACGTCAGCACGTTCATCACGAGCAGCGCCCAGACCAGCTGGACCCGGCGCCGGCGGCGGCGTTCCGGGGTGACGGCCCGGAACCCCGGCTTCGCCACCAGCCTGGTCCGGATCGCTGCGACAGTGCTCATCGCGTGAACATCTCCAGGTCGACGGCCGGGCTCGACGCCTCCGCGTCCGCCACGCCGACGCCTTCGTCGGTACGGTCGGCGTTCAGCACGATCGTGGTGTCGATCTCCAGCCCGGCCAGGCGTACGAGCTCGCCCGTCGCCCGGACCTTCGCCGCCGTCGAGCGGCCGGCCGTCACCACGACGGCCGCGCGGGACGCCCAGGTGGCGAGGTGGTCGGCGCCGATCGCGGGCGACAGCGTGGCCAGCGTCAGCACCAGATCGGCGGCGTCCCAGGCCGCGTCGAGCTGCACGTCGGCCCACCCGCTCGGCCGGTTGTTGTCGCCGAGCCGCAGGTAGCAGCCCTCCGGCGGCAGACCGTCCGGGTCCGGCAGGAACACGTCGATCCGCCGGCCTGGCTGGCTGAACTGCGAGTCCCGCGTTCCCGGCTGCTTCACACCGAGCTTCTGCGCGAGCACCCCGGTCCCGGTGAGGTCTGCGACCAGCACGTGCTTGCCTTCGTCGGCCAGGGCCACCGCACGGGCTGCCACTGCGAGCGCACACGCCGGTACGTCGTCCACGCTGATCACTGCCAGCGCCGGAGTCGGCCGCTTCGACCAGATGATGCGCTGACCGAGGTGCTGCGACAACAGCTGGATCTCGGGGTTCCCTGCCTGCGACGGACGCAGCGTGCCGCCGAACGACAGCCAGCTGCGCGGCGGACGTCCCGTACTGAGCCGCACACGGGCACCGAGCGCGTTCGAGATGTCCTGGCGTTTCCACAGCCGGTCCGAGATCAACGCCCGTACGACGATGAACCCGAGGCCGAGGAACAGCCCACCGGCGAGACCCGTCCCCGCCTTGATCGCCAGCTGCCGCTTGGCGTGCACCAGTACCGGCGTCGGGGTGTCGAGCAGCCGGCTCGCGTTCATCTTCGACGCTCGAGTGTTCTGGTCGAGCAGCTGCTGCTGGATGAACCGGTACTTGTCACCGGCCGCGTTGAACCGCGCCATCTCCGGACTGTTCGGGAGCTTCGGGTTGTTCGGGTCGTCGCCGGCGGCAACGACCGCCTGCCGGGCCAGGGACAGCTCGTTCTGCGCCGCGGCGAGGTCCTTGGACAGCGGGCCCTCGTCGAGCCCGATCTGCTCGCGGCGGAAGATCAGGTAGGTCTGGGCGATGATCGTCGCGAGCTTGGTCGCCTGCTCGTCGGTCTTCGCCTGCACCTGGATCTGCAGCACCCGGTCGGTCAGCATCGTCGCGGTGTAGCCGGCGAGCAGCTGGTCCGGGGTCTCCGGCAGCTTCAGCAGCGCGATCGTCCGCTCGGCCACGGTCCGGCTGGTGGCCAGGCTGATCTCGGTCGCCATCGCCTTCACCGGGTCGTCGCCCTCACGGGTGGTGACCAGCAGCCGGGCCGCCGCCTGGTGCGGCGCGGGCAGCAGGAAGTACGTCGCCAGGCCGCCGGTGAAGCCGATGATCGCCAGCGCCAGCCAGATCCGCGCGTGCCGGACCACGGCGTCGCGCAGGAACCGCACCGTGACCAGGCCTTCCGGCGGGTGCGACGTCGACCGTTCCTCGGCGAACAGGCCGTCGTCGTCCTCGGCCCAGCCGGTGAGGGGCTGATCGGAGAGCTGCTGGTTCGTCATCGGGTCCGCCTTGCCGTGCCGGTGAGTAGCGTAGGCAGCCGGGAGCCGGCCCGCCGTTGCGCCTGCGCGACCCGGCCGACGGTCCGGTCGGACGGATCGGGATCGGTGACCACCAGGCCGTCGATCGTGCGGTCGTCGGCGGCTGTCGCGACGGCCAGCCGGGCCAGTTCTTCGGCGGTCACGCTGCCGGCCGAGAGCGCGACGATCGTCCGGGTGGTTTGCTCGGTGTAGTCCAGGTGCGGCGCGTCGCGGTCCACGAGTACCAGGTGGATCTCGAGCGCGACCTGTCCGGACGGCTTGTCGTGGTGCTGGTCGATCACCAGCGAGGTGGAGATCCCGACCGTGCCCGCGAACGCCGCCAGCTGCGGACCGAGTGGCCGGGCCTTGCCGTCGTCCGCGAACGAGATCACGGTCAGCGAGACCTGCTGCCCGCTCCTCGTGTCCAGCGCGAGGTTGTGCAGGACCTTGCGCAGCGCCCATGCGTCGACCGCGGTCGGCGAGTAGTGCTCCAGCAGGTTCGCCCAGTCGGACGGATCGTTCGCCCGGTACGACGAGACCGAGGCGAGGACCGGAATCCCTACGGCGTCGGCGATCTCGTCCCGCAGCCGGAGCCGCCGGTCACCGCGTGCGCGGGCCAGTACAAGTACCGCACCGGCGATAGCACCCAGCAGCGCGCCAAGACCGCCGTAGGTGCCGGTGTGTACGAGCATGCTGCCGCCGTTCGCGTTGACGGCCTGCTCCAGCATCCGTGCACCGGTCCGCTTGCCTAGGTCACCCGGCAGCTTCTGGTCGGTCGTGATGAACACCAGATAGACCTGTGCGACCGCGTTGGCCAACTGGATCGCCTGCTTGGCCGTTGTGCCCTGCGCGTCGATCCGGATGACGTCCTCGGTGACGGCTGTCGCCTTGACCCGCGCGCGAGCCTCTTCGGTCGACAGTGCCGGCGTGACGTTCTGTCCGGCGCTCAGCAGGACCGGTCCGCTCTCCGCGATGTACACCTGCGTGTCGATGCTCTGGGCGTTCGAACTGATCCCGGACGCGGACTGAGGCGGCGGCGGCAGTACGACCAGCGAAGAAGCGTTGTACATCGGAGGCTGCACGAGGGCGTACCCGATCCCCGCCAGCAGCCCCACCAGGGCAACCGCCCCCACCAGCAGCCGATGCCGCCGGATCGCCTGCCAAGACTTCTTCACATCCAACTGCTGCGCACTCACAGGCCCCCTCCTAGATCCGTCTGAAGTAATAGAGGGGCGGAGTCAGGTACTGATACACCCGTTAGAAACGGAAGGTCGTCACTGCCGGTGTGTCGGCCGACAGGGTGCCTGTGCCGAGCAGAGTGGTGGTGGGAAGCTTGTGGCCGAATCGCGGTGAGTACCATCCGAGCAACGGATCGTTGCTGCCGTGGTAAGTCGTCCAGGTCAGTGCTGCGGGCAGTTCGACCACGGCTGATCCGGTGGGCCACTCCAACCGCCCGACGGCCTGGTTGAAGTCGACCTCGGGTCCTAGGTGCCAGGCGATGCGTACGTCGGCGGCTGCGTCGAGAGCGTCCGCTACGCGCAGCACGTCGTTCTCGAGGGTCGCCGTACGCCGGTGCGTCACGGGGGCGTAGCCGTCGTGTTCGGCGTCCCAGCTGGTGGGGGAGCGGTGCAGGACCGTGCCGGTTGCCGCACGCAACCAGAGGAACGGGCCGCCCCAGGTGGACTGTTCGGTGCCGGCTACTTCGACGGTGTTGTGGGCGATGGTCGAGCGGAAGTAGTTCCGCCACTGCTCTTCGCCGTGGTAGCAGTACGTGCCAGGGTCGGCGAGGACATCCACGCCGTCGACCCGTACCTCCAGTGAGAGTGCATCGGAGTGCGCGTGGGCTGCTATGGAAAGAAAACCGTGCGGCCCGGCGTCTGCGCGGCACCAGACCTTCTTGCTGCGCAGGATAGTCAGACCGGCGTCGCTGAAGTGGCCTGGGCGTTCAGCGGGACGGTCTGGTTGCTGGCCGTTGACCAGTGCGCCGACGATGACGGAGGTCGCAGTACTAGGGCTCTCGGGCCACCAGGGCGTTCTGCCGACCACGGCGGCGCCTAGTGAGAGGTACGCCGACCACGTGCTCACGTCTGGCGGGTCCAGGACCAGGACCATGCCCTCGTCGTCGTCACCTTGGCGTGGTGGACGTAGGCGGTCGTCGACGATCGCTGCGGCTGCGTCGACTGTGCGGGTCAGGAGAGCCCATGTGTCCTGGCTGAGCGGATGACCGGCGTTGTCAGCTTCCACTGCTGCGTACAGGCCGAGCTCTGAGACGAAGCGGTGGTAGTCGGTCGCCAGCTCGCGGTTGAGGCCGGAGGGGAACGTGTTGGCATCCAGCTCCTTCTCCAGCAGGGCTGCGGCGTTTGCACGCCAGCGGTCGCTCTTGGCGAACCACGGGAACGCACACGCTCCTACCAGTTGCCCTGCTGCTTCTGCGATCACGTGGTTGTTGGCCGAGGACCCGTGGCTCTGGAACGCGGCCAGGTATCGCTGGTGCCAGTACAGCTGCTGCAGAGCCAACTCGTTGTGCTCGAACAGGTCTGTGATGTCAGGCCAGTCGTTGAGCAGGCGTCTGATCCAG
>NZ_DASRVN010000038.1:0-2562 GCF_035655035.1 Kribbella sp.
GGTCCTGGTCGATCCAGCTGTACTGCGCCGCTACCTCGCATCCGGCGCGGATCTCGGCGTCGGTCATCGCGCGGATCGGCTCGAGTTCGGACGCCAGCGTCGTACCCATGCCGCCGCCGGGCGGGAGCGCGACGACGTCCGGCAGCCACTTCGTGTGCGCGAGCAGATCCACCAGCCCACGCAGGAACGGGTCCCGCCCGCCGAACAACCTCTGCCCGGCAGGAAGATAGCTCGGGGTGGGGAGGAGGCCCCCGGCGGGGAGATGGACCGGGGCGGGGAGTTGGGCCGGGGTGGGGTGCCGGGGGCGGGTGTGGGCGTGGCGGAGGAGGATCGTTGTGGCGATTGTCTCTGCGAGCGGGGACAAGGCGAATCGGGACCGCGACAGTGCCAACGGATTCAGTCTGAGCAGGGTCAACTTTCGCCTCCTCGCGAAAGACTCGCGACGCCGGGGACCAGCCCGCATTCTTGCGCAGGTGTCCTCGCCGCTGCGCCGTCCGGCCTTCCGTTACTTCGCCGGTGGGCGGTTGGTGTCGTTGCTGGGCGGATCGATGGCGCCGGTGGCGTTGGCGTTCGCGGTGCTGGAGGCGTCGGGGGATCCGACGCAGTTGGGGGTCGTACTGACGGCGCGGATGGTGCCCATGCTCTGCTTCGTGCTGCTGGGCGGCGCGGTCGCTGACCGGTTTCCGCGACGGGCGGTGCTTGTTGCGGCGCATCTGGGTGGGGCGTGTGCTCAGGGCGCGGTCGCCGTACTGCTGATCACTCACAACTACAACTTGCCGGCGGTCTGTGCGTTGAGCGCGGCCGGAGGGGTTCTGGACGCGTTCACCTCGCCTGCGCTGCGGGGGTTGGTGGCTGATCTGGTGGAGAAGGATCAGCTCCGGCAGGCGAATGCATTGCTGAGCTCGATCCGGAATGCCACCAAGATTGTCGGCCCGGCGGTAGCCGGCGTGCTGGTCGCGACGCTCGGGAGCGGGCCGACGATCGCCGTGGACGCGGTCAGCTACCTGTTGGCGGCGCTGCTGCTCGGTCGGCTGCGCGTCGCGGCTCCGATGACGGTACGGACGGGCCCGGTGCTCAGCGACGTACGGCGGGGTTGGCGGGAGTTCAGCAGTATCCGATGGGTCTGGGCCGTGACGCTGTCGTCCGCGGTGATGAACCTCGCGCAGACCGGGGTGTGGCAGGTACTCGGGCCGCCGCTCACGGGGGAGAAGCTGTGGGGCTTCACGCTGAGCGCCCGCGGCGTCGGACTGCTGGTGATGAGTGCGCTCATGTATCGCCTGGTCCTCCGGCACCTGTTGCGTACCGGTCAACTGCTGAGTGCTCTTGGGGCGCTGCCGCTCGTGGCGCTCGGCCTTGGAGCGGGACCGGTGTGGGTGCTGACAGCTGCCTTCGCTGCCGGAGTGGGCTTCTCGATCTCCGGGATCAGTTGGGACACCTCGTTGCAGGAACACGTCGCCCGCGGCGTCCTCTCCCGGCTCGCGTCGATCGACGACCTGCTCTCGTTCATCGCCATCCCAGCCGGAACACTCGCGGCCGGCCCGCTCGCCGACCACTTCGGCGCCCGGCCCGTCACCCTGGCCGCGGCGATCGTCTACGGTGCCGCGGCCTGGGGTTCACTGCTGTTCAAGGACGTTCGAACGCTGCCACACGGCGTTGGTAGGTGAGTGCGCAGTACGATGCCAGCCGCGGAGTACTGATCGGACGGGAGGCTGCGGTGATGATGGCGGCTGCCTCTGATGGTGAGGATCTGTCGCTCGCGGATCGTGCCTATCTGGCACTTCGCGAGGGGATCATCGGCGGCCGGTACCCGATCGGCAGCCGGATGCGGGAGCGCGAGTTGTCCGCGGAGCTGCAGGTCTCGCGCGTGCCGGTACGGGAGGCGATCGCGCAGCTCGAGGCCGAGGGGCTGGTGGTGACGCAGCCGCGGCGGGGTGCGGTGGTGCGGCAGTTGACGTTGGAGGACATCGACGAGTTGTTCGACGTACGGCTGAGCCTGGAGGTGCTGGCGACGCGGCTCGCGGCCGAGCGGGTTCGGGGCGGGGCGTCGACGGAGCGGCTGCGGAAGCTGATGGCGACCGCCGACCGGGTGACCGAGGCCGGCGACGTCCAGGCGATCCGGGAGGCGAACACCGCGCTGCATCTGGAGATCGTGACGTTGTCGGGCAACCGGCTGCTCGGTCAGACGATGGCACCGCTGGTCGGCCGGATCCGCTGGCTGTTCGCCCTTACCAGCGATCGTGATCCGGCCGCCCAGTGCCGGGAACACCATGAACTGTGTGCCGCGATCGAAGCCGGCAACGCCGAGCTCGCCGAGGCTCTCGCCTACTCGCACATCGAGCTGGGCAGGGCCCCGTCCCTCACGGCCCTGGCCGATCGGTTGCCACGGCACTGAAGCTGCGCTCGGCCGGAGGCCTAGGGCTTCAGCTCCGTCGCGAGTAGGCGGGTGATGTTGCGTTCGGCCAGGGCGGTGATGGTGACGAAGGGGTTGACGCCCAGCGAGCCGGGGATCAGCGAGCCGTCGGTGACGTACAGACCGGGGTGGCCGGTGACGCGGCCGTACGC
>NZ_DASRVN010000039.1:0-7275 GCF_035655035.1 Kribbella sp.
ACGCCATCGGCTGCTGCCGTTCGCGGATCACGACCGTACCGGCGACCATGTCCCCGATCCGCTTGCCCTGCTTGTTCATCAGGCTGGCGACGATCCCGGGACTCGCCGCGAACCACGGCGCGAAGTCCACGAACAACCACATCAGCGTTCGCACCAGTGCGTGCCGGAACCGGATCGAGCTGCCGTCGTCGCGGACCACCTTCAGCCCGAGCACCATCTTGCCGACCGTCCGCCCGCGGGTCAGCGTCTCCATCACGACCCGGTACCCGACCAGTACCAGCAGCACGGTGACGAAGATCAGCGCGACCGTCAACGCCTCGCTGGCCCTGCTCCCGAACAGGAATCCGGCCAGCAGCCCGACCAGCACCATCAGTACGACGCCCTGCAGCAGTACGTCGATCGCACACGCCAGCGCCCGCGTCGGCATCCGGGCGATCCGCACCTGGAGGACGACGGCTTCACCGGTGACCAGCTGAGACACGTACGTCGCCCCCCTCCTGCGTAGACACTCGGTCCGGTTAGTCTGCCATCAGACGGGTGGAGGAGGTGGCTGTGGACGTAGAAGCGTTTGTGTCGGTGCATCAGCCGCAGTGGGACAGACTCGCGCTCCTGACCCGTCGCCAGCGTCGCCTGACCGGTGCGGAGGCCGAAGAGCTCGTAGTGCTCTACCAGCGCGTCGGCACGCACCTGGCCGCGCTGAGAGCAGCCGGTGCCGACCCTGTGTCGATCGGTCGACTGTCCGGGCTCATCGCAGACGCCCGTGGTGCGGTCACAGGGGCTCAAGCACCCGTTTGGCGGGAAATCTCGAAGTACTTCCTTGTGAGCTTCCCGGCTGCTCTGTACGCGTCCAGACGCTGGTGGATCACCATCGGCCTGCTCTTCTACCTGGTGGCGGCCTGGACCGCGTGGCGGGTGCTGGCGCATCCGGAAGTTGTCAACTCGATCGCTACACCGGCGGAGGTCAAGCAGCTCGTCAACCACGACTTCGAGTCGTACTACTCGGACAACCCGGCGCAGGACTTCGCTCTGCGCGTGTGGATCAACAACGCGACCATCAGTGCCGCCGTACTGGCGTTGGGCATCCTCCTGGTCCCGTCGGTCTTCATCTTGTGGGACAACGCGATGAACCTCGGGCTCAGCGCGGGGCTGATGATCGCCAACGACAAGGGCGGCCTCTTCTTCAGCCTGATCACGCCGCACGGTCTGCTGGAGCTGACAGCGGTCTTCATAGCAACCGCGGCCGGCCTGCGCCTGGGCTGGTCCTGGATCGTTCCTGGCCCCCGCACCCGCATGCAGTCGCTGGCCCGGACCGGCCGCGCCACCGTCGGTATGGCGATCGGCCTGGCCGCCGTACTGCTCGTCACCGGTCTGATCGAAGCGTTCGTCACTCCGTTCCTGCCCGGCCCGGTCCGCGTCACGATCGGCATCGTCGTCGAGCTGGCGTTCTTCACGTACGTCTGGACGTTCGGCCGGCACGCCTACCGGCACGGTGAGTACGGCGACATCGACGAGGCGGACCGCGAAGCGACGGCACCGGTGTCCGCCTGACGGTTTCCGTACTGGGCACCGGCAGAAGGTGAGTACCGCTCAGGAAGTACGGCACAGCCGGACGTACGACGTCGCGATCACGGTCGGCCTGATCGCCTACGGCCTGGTCCATCTCCTCGTGGCCTGGATCGCCTTGCAACTCGCGTGGGGCAGGTCGTCGAAGGAGGCGTCCCAGCAAGGTGCGCTGCAGGAGCTGGCCGCCCAACCGCTCGGCGGGGTGCTGTTGTGGGTCGTCGCGATCGGCCTGTTCGCACTGGTCGGCTGGCGGGCGCTCGAAATCTTCTGGGGGCACCTGAAGCCGGGCAAGAAGGTCTCGTCCGCCGGCCGCGCGATCGTCTATCTGGTGCTGGGGGTGAGTGCGGTGAAGGTCGCCGTCGGCTCCGGCGGCTCGAGCACCGGGCAGCAGCGCACGGCGTCCGCTCAGCTGATGGCGCACGGCCCCGGACGGGTCCTGGTGGTCGCCGTGGGTGTCGCGATCATCGCGATCGGTTGCTACCACGTCTACAAGGCGATCACGAAGAAGTTCACCGAGGACCTGGCCGGCGGTGTCTCCGACCTGACCGTGCTGCTCGGCCGGATCGGGTACGCCGCGAAGGGCGTCGCGTTCGGCGTGGTCGGCGTACTGTTCGGCTGGGCCGCGATCGCCTACGACCCGCAGAAGGCCGGTGGCCTCGACACCGCGCTGCGGACCATCAAGGAGCAGCCGTTCGGCTCCGTCCTGCTGACCGTGCTCGCATTGGGGATCGCCGCCTTCGGCCTCTACGCATTCAGCTGGTCACGCAACGCCCGCCGGTGACTGCGGTCAGGCCGGCAGGTCCCTCCGGCGTAGACCCACCAGTCCCGCCAGGCCGACCGCCAGCGCGATCGCGAGCAGTACGACGAGTGGGCCGGCCGAGACCGATCCGCCGGGGAGTGACGGGAGATGCGTGAAGGGTGAGATGTCGCGGATCCACTGGGCGGTGGCGACGCCGGCGCTGACCAGGCCGATCAGGATGCAGAGCGCGGGCCCGGCCCAGGACACCATCGATGCCTGCGGGAAGAACCCGAAGATCGCGATCGCGACCGCGGCCAGTACCCATACCGCGGGCAGCTGGACGAGCGCCGCACCGATCATCCGCGGCAGCTGCCCACCGACATCGCCGATCGCGAGACCGTACGCGAGCCCCTGCATGACACCCGCGGCAAGCAGCGCGACCGCCGGCCCGAGCAGGCTGAAGACAAGATGGCTGGCGGCCCAGTGCCAGCGGCTGGTCGCGGTCGCGAGCACCGGCTCGACCCGCCCGCTGCTCTCCTCGACCCGCATCCGGAGCGTGGCCTGGACGGCGTACGCCGACGCGATCAGCCCGACCAGCACCATCACACCGGCCAGGAACGAGTCGATCAGCCCGGACGCGCCGCCCATCCGCCGGAACATCTCCTGGATGGTCGGATCGTCGCGCATCATGTCACCGACGCCCTTCGCGACCCCGCCGAACAGCAAGCCCAGCAAGGCGAATCCGGCCGTCCATGCGACTAGCAGCCCGCGGTGCAGCCGCCAGGCCAGCGCGAACGGCGAGCCGAGCCCTCCGTCCGCCGGCCCGAGCCGATCGGGCAACAGCCCCGCGCCCACGTCCCGCCGTACGGCCAGAGCCACAGCCGCAACCACCAGCAGTACCGTCACCGCCAGGATCACGATGGCCAGCCACCAACGGTTCTGTGCGTACGGGTGGATCTGCTGTGCCCAGCCGATCGGAGAGACGTACGACAACCAGGCGAGCGGTCCGTTGGTGTGCGCGCTCGTGTCACCGGCTGCCCGCAGTACATAGGCCGCGCCGAGTACGCCGATCGCGATGCCACGGGCCGTACCGGCGCTCGCGGTCAGCTGGGCCGCGACGGCCCCGATTCCCGCGAACAGGAAGCCGGCAGCGGCGTACTCGATGCCGATGGCAACCGATCCGGCGAGCGGCAGGTTCTGGCTGTGCATGCCGAGGGCAAGCAGTACGGCGAGCACCACGTTCGCGCCGAGGGTGGCGACCAGCGCGGCGGCGAGTTGTGCGTGCCGCCCGACAACGGTTGCCCCGAGCAACTCGCGGCGCCCGGTCTCCTCCTCGACGCGGGTGTGCCGGATCACCGTGAGCAGGCTGATCAGCCCGACCATCACCGGCACGAACCCGAGCCGCCAGGTGACGAACTCGCCGAGCGACGACCCGGAAAGCTCGCCGTACAAGGTGATGAAGCCCGCATTGCTCGCGTACTTCACCCGCGAGTCCGGCGTCGGGAACAGGTCGCCGTACTGCTTGACGTAGCTCACGGAAATCGCTGTCAGGCACAGGATCCACAGCGGCAGCACGATCCGGTCCCGGCGCAGGATCAGCCGGATCAGACCGCTCGTACCGGCGAGGCTGTTCATTTCACGGCCTCGGGTTCGTACAGCCGCAGGAACAGTTCCTCCAGCGACGGCGGCTGACTGACGAGACTCCGTACGCCGATCTCGGTGAGCCGCCGCAGTACCGGGTTGATCTCGTCGGTGTCGACGTCGAACCGGACGCGGCCGTCGTCGACCTGCAGGTCGTGCACGCCGGTGAGCTGTGCGAGACCGTCCATCGGGCCGACCAGCTCCGCCTGGATCGACGTCCGGGTCAGGTGCCGCAGCTCGTTCAGCGTGCCGCTCTCGACCGCGCGGCCGGCCCGGATGATCGTCACCCGGTCGCAGAGCGCCTCGACCTCGGACAGGATATGGCTGGACAGCAGCACGGTCCGGCCCTCGCGGTCGCTGATCTCCTGCACGACCTCGCGGAACACCTCCTCCATCAGCGGATCCAGGCCGGAGGTCGGCTCGTCGAGCAGCAGCAGCTCGACGTCGGAGGCGAACGCGGCGACCAGCGCGACCTTCTGCCGGTTGCCCTTCGAGTATGCGCGGGCCTTCTTCCGCGGGTCCAGGTCGAACCGCTCGAGCAGCTCCGCCTTGCGCTTCCTGTCCACGCCGCCGCGCATCCGCCCGAGCAGGTCGATCGCCTCGCCGCCGGACAGGTTCGGCCACAAGGTCACGTCGCCCGGTACGTACGCGAGCCGCCGGTGCAGAGCGGTCGCGTCGGACCACGGGTCGCCGTCCAGGACGGTGGCTGTCCCGCCGTCCGCGCGGGTCATTCCGAGCAGGATGCGAATGGTGGTGGTCTTCCCCGCGCCGTTCGGGCCGAGGAACCCGTGCACCTCACCGGTTCGCACCGTGAGATCGAGACCGTCCAGGGCGTGGGTGCGCCCGAACCGCTTGACCAGACCTTCCGTGCTGATCGCAGCCGGCATGATCACTTCTCCTGTTTCCGAATGGTTTCGACTTGGTCCTGCGTGATGATCGGGATCGAAAAGACGTCGAGCATGCCCTGACCGATGCGCGCGTACCCGTTCGGTGACGTGATGTCCTCGCCGAGCGCTTTTGAGACCTGGTCACGGAACACGAAGACGCTGAGCTTGATCGCGGCCAGCGCGGCCGAGTACGCCCGCCGGTCCTGCGGGTTGATGCCGTACCCCTTCGACCAGTCCTCGATCGTCTCGACCGCCCCGAGGAACAACGCGGTCGCGGTCTCGGAGCCGTCCATCATCGAGCGCACCAGGTACAGCTGCAGCGGGAAGACCCGCGGATGCAACGCCACCGGGTCCAGCGCGGCGACACCCCCACTGGTCGCCAGCTCTTCGCTGACCTCGAGCATCCGCTCCTTCGCGTACTGGTCGCAGGCCTCGCGCAGTGCCTCCTTCGAGCCGAAGTGGTGCCGCACCAGGCCCGACGAGACTCCCGCCGCGGTCGCGATGTCGCGGATCGACGCGCCCTCGATCCCGCGCTCCCCGAACAACCTGATCGCCGCGTCGCGAATCCGCGCCCGCGCCGTCAGGTCCTCAGCCCGCCGATCCATGTCCGGCTCCTCTCCCTACACGCAACAGCAAACTACTACACGAGCGTGTAGTCAAGATCCTCGATTCCTGCAGTTGTTGACAATAGTTAACTGGAAGTAGAACTATTAAGGCATGGCGCAAGATCAGGTGGATCGGTTCTTCGAGGTGCTGGCTGATCCGACGCGGCGGCAGGTCGTGCAACTGCTCGGCGAAGGTCCCCAGCGGGCCGGTCAGCTGGCGGCCGCGACCGGGTCCTCGTCGCCGGCCATGAGCCGGCACCTGCGGATCCTGCTCGCGGCCGGGCTGGTCGCCGACGAGCGGGTCCCGGACGACGCCCGGGTCCGCGTGTTCCGGCTCAATCCCGAGCCCGTCGTCGCCGTCCAGGCCTGGCTGGACCAGGTCCAGGCTCACTGGCGCGACCAGCTGGGCGCCTTCAAATCTCACATCGAGCAGAAGGAGAATCCCCATGCCTGAACCGTCCGCGACCGCGTCCGTCGAGGTGCCGGTCGACCCGGCGACCGCGTTCAAGGTGTTCACCGAGGAGATCGACCTGTGGTGGGTCCGCGGCCCGATCAACTTCTTCGACGCCGCCCGCGCCACCGCGATGCAGATCGAGCCGGGCGTCGGCGGCCGCATCCTGGAGGTGTACACGCCGCCGGACGACGTGCTCGAGCTCGGCCGGATCACCGACTGGGAGCCGGGCACCCTGCTCGCGTACCGCAGTTCGGTCGACGACACCGAGACCCGCATCGACTTCGAGCGGAGCACCGACGGCTGTCGCGTCACCGTCGTACAGTCCCTGGTCCCGGGTGGCGAGAAAGCGTTCTACTTCTGGCCGAACGTGCTCAGCTGGCTCCCGGCCTGGATCGACCGGCGGGACACCGCGCCGAGCGTTCCGCGTGAGCTGGACCGGCTCGCGATCGCCTTGTACTACGAGGATCCGGCCGCGGCCGCCCGCTGGCTGCACGCCGTGTTCGGCCTCGACTCGTGGAACGAGATCCCGGCCGAGGGGACCGACCCGGCGTGGATCGAGCTGCAGGTCGGCAGCCGCGCGATCCTGCTCTTCAAGCTCACCGAGAAGCGCACGGCGCAGCTGGACCACAGTGTCTGGGTGTACGTCGACGACCTCGACGCGCACTTCGCGCACAGCCAGGAGAACGGCGCCAAGCTCCTGTCCGACATCCACCAGCACGGCTACCGCGCGTACGAGGCCGAGGATCTCGAAGGCCACCACTGGACCTTCGTCCAGGCCCGCCCGACGATGGCATGACCGAACAACCCCTCACGGGCGGGCGGTTGACGCCCGGTGTGGTGCGGGTCGGCGACACGGTACGCCGGCCCGCGTCGGACTTCACGGCCGACCTCCTGAAACTCCTTGCGGACAACGCTTTCGTGCCCGACTACCTGGGCCGGGACGAGTCCGGCCGGGACATCCTCAGCTACCTGGAGGGCGACGTACCCGCCCGGTATCAACGTTGGACCGACCAACAGGTGGCGGCGGCCGGGGTACTGCTTCGGAGCTTTCACGACGCCACCCGCGGCTCCGACGTCGCCGCCGGCCACCCGGTCGTCTGCCACCACGACTTCGCCCCGACCAACTGCGTTTTCACCGGCGACCTCCCCACGGCCTTGATCGACTTCGACCTGGCCGCCCCCGGCGATCCCCTGGAAGACCTCGGGTACGCCGCCTGGACCTGGTGCATCGCCTCCAAACACGCAGACCCCGGCCGTCAAGCCCACCAAGTTGCCGTCTTGGCGAACGCCTACGGCCTGGACGACACCACTGAACTCATAGACGCGGTCCTGCAGCGCCAACTCGCCAACGTGCAGTTCTGGCTCGACAGACCCTGCGCAGCCGCC
>NZ_DASRVN010000040.1:0-15584 GCF_035655035.1 Kribbella sp.
CCGCGGCGCTTCGCGACCGTGAACAGCCAGGCGTCCGGCCGCTCCGGGATCCCCTCGACCGGCCAGCGTCTGAGCGCGACCTCGACCGCGTCCTGCACGAGGTCCTCGGCCGCGGCGAAGTCGCCGAGCAGCGACACCAACGCGCCCGCAAGCCGGCCCGCGTGATCACGGACCACGCGGGCGAGCTCGTCCTCGGTACTCACATCTGTGTCACCGGCCGGATCTCGATCACCGGGCAGGCGGGCCAGGTGCGCACCATCCGGAGTGCCTCGTCCAGGTCCTCGACCTCGATCTCGGTGAACCCGGAGACCACTTCCTTGCCCTCGATGAACGGCCCGTCGGTCGTCATCGCGACGCCTCCGTCCAGGCGGACGGTGGTCGCCGTCTCCGCGCCCTGCAGCTTGCTCCCGCGGTTCGTGATCTTGTCCGCGTGGTCGTCGAACCACTGGTACACCCGCCGGTACGCCGCCTCCTTCTCGGCCGGCGCCAACGCCTCGAAGTCCTTCGCGAACTGCTCCGTCTCGATGAACATCAGCACGTACTTCACCAGCGCACCTCCTTCAGGCCAGTGTGGCGTAGAGGTCGACCCCGTTCCCCGACGGATCGGCGACGGTCGCGTAACGCATCCCCCACGGCGCGTCGTACGGCTCCTGCAGGCCGGTCACCCCGGCGGCGACAAGCTCGGCGTACGTCGCGTCCACCGCGGCCGGCGTGTCGTACTCGAACGTGAGGAACGCCCGGCTCGACGTCGGCGGCGTCCAGTTCGCGGTGATCTTGCTGCGCGCCTCGTCGGTGTCGAGCATCAGGTGCAACCCGTTCGGCAGGTCGCAGCCGGCGTGGTCGTCCGGCATGTACTGGTCGCGCTCGAACTCGAGCCCGAGCCGGCGGTAGAACTCGATCGCGGCGCCGAGGTCGGACACGACGATGTCGATGATCTTCACGGTTGCAGACGTGGTGGGCACTGCTCTTCTCCTCTGCTGGCGAATCTGCTCGCGGACAACTCTCACTCAGCAGACGATCGGCGTACCGCGGGATCCGACACTCTGACAGGGTTGGCCCATGAAACATCCGTTCTTCGCCCGGCTGTACGCCCGGGTCCGGCCCACGCTCGACCAGGCCGGCGCCGCCGAGCACCGCCGCCGGCTGCTCGCCGGTGCCGCCGGCCGGGTGATCGAGATCGGCGCCGGCGACGGCGGGAACTTCGCGCACTACCCGCCCGAGGTCGCCCACGTCCTCGCGGTCGAGCCCGAGCCGTTCCTCCGCGCGCACGCCGTCCGCCAGGCGTCCACCGCACCGGTTCCGGTCGAGGTCGTCGACGGTACGGCGGACCGCCTGCCGGCCGCGGCCGCGTCGGCCGACGTGGTCGTGGTGTCGCTCGTCCTCTGCTCGGTCCCCGACCAGGCCACCGCCCTCGCCGAGGTCCAGCGGGTCCTCCGCCCCGGCGGCGAACTCAGGTTCTACGAGCACGTCGCCGCCGACCCCGGCCGCCTGGCCACGGTTCAGCGGGTCGCCGACGCGACCCTCTGGCCGCTCCTCGCCGGCGGCTGCCACACCCACCGCGACACGGCGGCCGCGATCCGGTCCGCCGGCTTCACCATCGACCAACTCGACCGCTTCACCTTCCCACCCGACCGCACCACCCCCGCCGGCCCGCACATCCTGGGCCGGGCCCGGCTCACGGCGTGAGGTCGGTGGCGGCGCGGCCGTCAGGGAAGTACATCGGGACCGACGCCTGGTCGTGGACGATCTGCCAGGTGCCGTCGACGCGTTGCCAGGCCGCGGTCCAGCGGACCCACATGCCGGACTCGGTGCCGTCCGGGAGGGTGCCGCTGAGCCGGTTGACGGCGTACGTCACGGCGAGGTTGCCGTCGACCAGGACCGTCAGGTCGCGGATCTCGTAGCCGAGCGGCGGCCGGTAGATCGTGAAGGCCTGTTCCCAGTTCTGCAGCTTCTTCTCCGCGCCGAGGTGCCGCAGCGGCGCCTCGACGTCGAACGAGACCAGGTTCGGCGCGAAGACGGTCTTCAGCGCGCCCAGGTCGCCGCTCCGGATCCCGTCCAGTAACGTCTCGATCCGCTCCCGGATCTCCACCTCTGATACCGCGTTGTTCGTCATGCCCGGTACGACGGGACAGGCCCGCGTAGTGTCAGACCTGACACTTCAGCGGGCCGCTTCGTCGTACGTGGTGTGCATGGTATGAGCGAGAGGACCGAGATGACCGAGCCCGGCCTGAGCGTGATCATGAGCGAACGGCGGCAGCTGATCAACCTGGCGTACCGCCTGCTCGGGTCACTGGCCGACGCCGAGGACGTGGTGCAGGAGACCTACGCCCGCTGGTACGCGCTGACGCTGCCCGAGCGGCACGCGATCGAGAACCCGGCCGCCTGGCTGACCAAGGTCGCGAGCCGGATCTGCCTCGACCTGCTGCGCTCCGCCCGGGTACGCCGGGAGCGGTACGTCGGCGAGTGGATCCCGGAGCCGCTGCCCGAGACCGTCGAGGGTCCGGCCGACCCCGCGGACCGGGTGACGCTGGACGAGTCGGTCAACATGGCGTTCCTGGTGGTCCTCGACGCGATGACGCCGGCCGAGCGGGTGTCGTTCATCCTGCACGACGTGTTCAGGTACCCGTTCCCGGAGGTCGCCGAGATCGTCGGGCGGACGCCCGCCGCCTGCCGGCAGCTCGCCTCGTCGGCGCGCCGCCGGATCCGCGAGTCGCAGTCCCCCACACCGCCGTCGGCGCGCAAGGCGGAGCTGGTCCGGGCATTCAAGGCGGCGTGGGAGGCCACCGACATCCAGGCGATCGTCAATCTGCTCGACCCGGACGCGACCGCGGTCGCCGACGGCGGCGGCCTGGTGACCGCGTTCCTGGACCCGATCCACGGGCGGGCGCAGATCGCGCAACGATTCAGCGGGCTGCCGGTCTTCCGGCACGGGCGGACGATCCTCGAACGCACCGTCAACGGTCAGCCGGGGCTGGTGATCGAGTTCGAGGGTACGGTCGAGACCGTGCTCGCGTTCGACTTCTCGGGCGACCTGATCTCGAACATCTGGACGGTCAGGAACCCGGAGAAGCTGCGGCCCTGGATGCACTGACCAGCGTCATCACGGTCTCCTGCGCACACGCCTTGTTGACGCCGATCCCACCGCGCGCGCCGCGTTTGATCCAGCCCGTCACGTAGTGCCCCGGGCGGCCGACGACGGCGCCGCGGACGTTCGGCACGATCCCGCGGTCCGGGTCGAACGGCAGGCCGTCGATCGGGGCGCCCTCGAACCCGATCGCGGTGAACAGGTTGCCTGCGGCAATTACCTCGCTCGTGTCAAGGGTCAGGCCGTAGGACGTCCAGGCGGTCGGGCGGGCGTGGTACCGGAGCTCGACCCGATCGTCGGCGAGCGCGAGCAACTCCTGGAGGGCCGGTTCGGTGTACGCCGCCTGGTCCGGGCCGCGCCGGCCGAGCAGCACGACCTCCTTGATCCCGCTGGTCGCCAGTACTTGCCGGACCTCGCGCGGAACCTCCATATCGCGGAGCTGCTTCTCGTCGCTCAGCAACATGCGTGCGATGTCCAGCGCGACGTTTCCGTTGCCGACGACAACCGCCCGCGGGCCGACCAGTGCAGCAGGCGCCGCCGCACCCGGTCGCCCGTTGTACCAGGCAACGAAATCTTCAGCGGTACAAGCCGCATCCTCGCCAGGTATCCCCAGCCGGCGACTCTGACGCGCACCGACCGCATGCACCACCGCGTCGTACCGATCGCGCGGTAGCGTTGCCGCGTCGGTTCCTGGGCGCCAGTGGACGCGGGGGTGGCGGATCAGGCGTTCGAAGGTACCGATGATCTGTTTGGTCTGGGGATGATCCGGCGCCACCCCGAAGCGGACCAGGCCGCCGAGGTCCGGGCTGCGATCCACCACGGTGATGTCGGCCGTTGTCCGGAGCAACAACTCCCGGGTCGCGTACATCCCGGCCGGCCCGGCGCCGACCACCAGCACCCGGCGCGGCCCGCCGCCCCAGACCTCGTACGACACCGGCTCCCAGCTGTCCAGATCGGTTGCCTCCAGCACCTCACGCTCGGCGAAGTACGCGGCGTTCCGCTCGACATCCGCGGCGGCCGACCGATCGGCCGGCTTCGCCGCGTCGACCGGGCAGATGTCCGCGCAGGCGCCACAGTCGATGCAGGTCCGCGGATCGATGAACAGACTCGCACCCGTCCCGAAGCCGGGCTCCCCCGGCGACGGATGAATACTGTTCATCGGGCAGACCGCGACGCAGCTCGCATCCGAGCAGCAGTCGCCCGAGATCGCGAACGTCACAGCAGACCGGTCCGCCGGTACACGCGGGCCGCCGCCGGTGTCAGCAGTCCGACCGAGCCGAGGAAGTCCATCAAGTTCGCGCAGCTGGTCCGCAGCAGCGACCGGTGGTGCTCGTTCCGCCGCGCCTCGCGGACCGCCCGGTCGGCGTCCAGCCCGACGTTCACGTACACCTCGCGCCCGACCATGCTGGACACGATCATGTCCGCCGCGATCGCGATCACCAGCGCACTCACCCAGCGCCGCCCGCGGCCCGCCTTCGCCAGCCGCTCCCGGGTCTCCTCGCGGGCGAACACCATGTGCCGCGACTCCTCGACCACGTGGATGTGGTTCACGGTCCGGACCAGCGGCTCGACCCGGTTGTCCCGCATCCAGTCCCGCTGCATCACGTCCAGGACCTCCTCGGCGACCAGGATCGCGGCGTACGCCGACTCGCCGGTCGCCACGGTCTTGAACATCCGCCCGAGCTCACGGGCCAGCAGCCGCGGCCGGTACGCCGGGTCGACCAGCCGGCCGGACGCCTTCGCGAACATGATCGAGTGCCGGCACTCGTCGGCGATCTCGGTCAGCGCCCACTGGAACTCCGAGCTCCGCGCGGGCTTGTCGTAGATGTCCCGCAGGATCAACTGCTGCAGGATCATCTCGAACCAGATCCCGGTCGTCGCCGTCGACGCGGACTCGTGCCGGGTCAGCTCGCGCTGCTGCGCCTCGGTCAGCTCGGCCCAGTACGGCGTGCCGTACAGCGTGCTCCATTCCGGCGACATCCCGTACCCGTCGCCGACCGGGGCGTCCCAGTCGATCTCCGTCTCGGGATCCCGGGACAACCGGCTCGCCGACCCCAGCAACCGCTCAGCGGTCTGGTCCATCGCACACACCTCCGGAGCGATATGACATCGTCTATGTAACATAACTGATGGTTCACGCTGTTGTCGAGATGCACGCCGATGTAACGCGCGCTACAGTGCCGTCTGTGACGGATCGATGGCTGGTGTTGCTGGTACGGATCCCGGCGGAGCCCACGCGGCATCGGGTGGCGGTCTGGCGGGAGCTGCGCAAGGCGGGCGCGCTGTCCCTCGGGCAGGGCATCTGGGCGCTTCCCGAGCTCCCGGTCTTCGAGGCGGCGGTGCAGCGGACCACTGAGCTGGTCGCCCGCGCCGAGGGCGAGTTGACGATGCTCGAGGCGGCCGGACGGGACGCGGCCGACGGCGCCCGGCTGCGCGGGCTGTACGACGAGGCGCGGCGCGCGGACTGGACCGAGTTCCTGGCGGACTGCGGGAAGTTCGAGGACGAGATCGCCAAGGAGATCCGGATCGAGAAGTTCACCCTGGCCGAGCTCGAGGAGGAGGAGCAGAGCCTCGAACGCCTGCGCCGCTGGCACCGCGACCTCACCAGCCGGGACGTCTTCGGTACGCCGGAGGCGGCCGAGGCGACCGCCCGGCTGAAGGACTGCGTCGCCTGCTGCGAGGAGTACGCCGAGCTCGTGTTCCGCGCGTTGCACCAGCTTCCGGGTGATGCCCGGTGAAGAAGATGTGGCCGCTGTACGGCGCCGGCTTCACCACCGCGTTCGGCGCGCACGCGATCGCGGCGAACCTCGGCGGTTCGTCGAACGACGCCGTACGGTCGCTGTTGACGCTCGGTTTCCTGCTCGCGCTGTACGACGGCGCCGAAGTACTGCTGAAGCCGGTCTTCGGCACGATCTCGGACCGGGTCGGCGCGCGCCCCGTACTGCTGTTCGGACTGATCGGCTTCGCCGTTGCCTCCGGCACCTATGTGGTCGCGGACCGGCCCGGCTGGCTGTGGGTCGCCCGGCTCGGCCAGGGCGCGGCGGCGTCGGCCTTCTCCCCCGCCGCGTCCGCGCTCGTCGCCCGGCTCAATCCGTCGGCGAAGCACGGGCGGGCGTTCGGCAGCTACGGCTTCTACAAGAGCATCGGGTACACGGCCGGGCCGTTGCTCGGCGGTGGGATCGTCTGGCTCGGTGGCTTCCGGCTGCTGTTCGGCGTGATGACGGTCCTCGCCGTGGCCGTTGCCGTGTGGGCGTTCGTCGTCGTACCCGTCGTACCGCCGCTGCCCCGGACCCGGCAGACCGTGCTGGATCTCGCGCGCCGGATCACCGACCCGGCGTTCCTGCGGCCGACCGCGGCGCTCGCGGCGGCGACGGCCGCGTTGTCGGTGGGCGTCGGGTTCCTGCCGGTCACCGGTGCGTCGGACGGACTCGGGACGATCGCCACCGGCGCGGCCGTTTCCTTGCTCGCGGCAACGGCCGCCGTCGTCCAGCCACGGTCCGGCCGGGCGCTGGACGCGGGCAAGCTGACCACGCGCGCGGGCATCGCGATCGGCCTGGGGCTGGCGTCCGCCGGGTTCGTGTGCGCGGCGTTGCCCGGTGTGGTGTCCCTGCTGATCGCGGCTGCGCTGATCGGCGCCGGGACGGGCGTGATCACCCCGCTCGGGTTCGCGGCGCTCGCGGCGAGCACGCCGCCGGAGCGGATGGGTCAGTCGATGGGCACGGCCGAGCTCGGCCGCGAACTCGGCGACGCGGGCGGCCCGCTGCTCGTCGCGGCCGTCGCGTCGATCGCCGTACTCGACACCGGGTACGTCGTCCTCGCCGTCCTGCTCGCTCTCCTGCTGCTCATACTCCGCCGGGTACGAAGCTGAACAGGCTCTGACCCTTCACCAGAGGTTCAGGTACGCCGGTGAAGCGGTGCACGCCGACACCGAACCCGACCTCCTTGGCCGACACCCAGACCCGCTCGAAGCCACTCGTCTCGAACCAGTCGCAGATCGACGGCACCACGTCCGGGTCGCCGCGGTGCCGGGTCCAGATCACCGTCGCGCCGGTGCGGCAGAACTGCCGGCTGCCCGCGATCGTCCGCTGGATGTCGGCGTTCGTGATGTTCCCGAAGATCCCGCACAGCAGCACGACCTCGGCCGGTACGAACCCGTCGTACTGCTCCGTCAGCGAAGCGTCACCGGTGACGACCTCGACCTGCGGCGGCGCGTGCTCTCGCGCCACCGCGGCCAGCTCCGGATCCAGCTCGACCAGCCGCGCCCGTACGTCGTCCCGGCGCGGATGATCCACCAGTACACCGAGCAGGTCCCGCCCCTGCCCCGCGCAGAGTTTGATCACCGGGATCGGTCCGGCCGGCGCCCGGTCGAGCGCGGCCCGCAGCTGTGCCTGCACGGTCAGCAACCGCCCCGACAGCTCGGACCCGGGATCGTCGTACTGCTGATGCCATGCCCGCCAGTCCATGTCAGCCGACACTACGGTCCCCGTGGGTCGATGCAGCACCATTGATCTGTAACCTCACAGTGACCGACAGGCAGGAACTTCCGGGGCCGATGGATAGTTGTTCTTCCGGAGCCCGTGCGCGATCAGAGGAGAGTCATGGCAAGGCGTGTCGAACAGAAGGCTGCGGCCCGGGAGCGGATCGCCGCGCAGCAGGCCGCCCAACGGCGGGCCGAGCAGCGCCGGCGGCTTCTGCTCGCGGTCGGCGCGGTCGTTCTGGTCGTGGTGATCGTCGGCGGGCTGGTTGCGATCCGGCTGGTCGGCGGCGGCAAGAAGACGGCCAGCACGCCGAGCGGAGCCCTCGACCCGTCGCTGGTCACGGCCCTCGGCTCGATCCCGGACTCGACGTTCTCCACGGTCGGCAGCGCCGGTGTGCAGACGGCGCCGTCCATGATCAGCAACGCCCCGGCCCTGACCGACAACGGCAAGCCGAAGGTGCTCTACATCGGCGCCGAGTACTGCCCGTTCTGCGCCGCCGAGCGCTGGCCGGTCGTGGTCGCGCTGTCCCGGTTCGGCACCTTCAAGGACCTCGGTACGACGCACTCCGCCGCCGCGGACGTGCACCCGAACACGCCGTCGCTGTCGTTCCACGGCTCGACGTACACCAGCCAGTACCTGTCCTTCACCGGCGTCGAGACCACCACGAACGAGGTGCAGGGCAACAGCTACAAGCCGCTCGACACCCCGTCGGCCGCCGACCAGCAGACGCTGCAGACCTACGACAACCCGCCGTACGTCAGCAAGGACAGCGCCGGGTCGATCCCGTTCATCGACATCGGCAACAAGGTCATCGGCTCCGGGGCGACGTACAACCCGGACCTGCTGGCCGGTAAGACGCAGGCGCAGATCGTCGACGCGCTGAAGGATCCGGCGAACCCGATCACCAAGGCGGTCATCGGGTCCGCCAACGTCTACACGGCGGCGATCTGCAAGATCACCAACAACCAGCCGGCCAAGGTGTGCTCGACCCCGGCGGTCACGGCGGCCGCGGGCAAGCTCGGCGCTGCGAAGGGCTGACCGATGACCGGCACCGCGCAGCGGTCCTCGTCCCGGGCCTCGTTGGGCCTGATCCCGTGGCTGACCCTGGCGGTCTCGATCGCCGGGCTCGCGGTCGCGGCGTACCTCACCTACGAGCACTTCACCGCCGGCACCACGCTGGCCTGTCCCGACACCGGCGTGGTCAACTGCGCCAAGGTCACCAGCAGCCAGTACTCGAAGGTCTTCGGCATCCCGGTCGCAGTGCTCGGCCTGGCGTTCTTCATCGGCATGACCGCGCTGTCGGTCCCGCCGATGTGGCGTACGTCGTCCCCGTGGCCCGGGCGGCTGCGGCTGATCGGCGTACTGACCGGCGTGGTCTTCGTCTGCTACCTGATCTGGGCCGAGCTGTTCCAAATCAACGCGATCTGCCTGTGGTGCACCGTCGTCCACGCCCTGACCCTGGTGCTGTTCGGCCTGATCATCGTCCGGCTCGCCCTCGTCCCACCGGCTTCATGAACTAGTCCCACTTCGGGTACCGGTGCGGCATGGGATCGCCAGGGGCCGAGGAGTGGGTGCCGCACGACGGCGGGATGCGGAAGGTACGGGCGCTGCTTCCCGACTGTCGTGGGTGTGAGCTGTGGGAGGACGCCGACCAGGTCGTACCGGGCGAGGGACCGGTGCGGTCCCGGATGATGCTGGTCGGCGAGACACCGGGCGATCACGAGGACAAGGAAGGCCACGTCTTCGTCGGCCCGGCAGGGCACCTGCTGGACAAGGCCCTGGCGGAGGCCGGGATCGACCGGGCGCAGGTCTACCTGACGAACGCCGTCAAGCACTTCCGGTTCGAGCGTCAGGGGAAGCGGCGGATCCACAAGACGCCGTCGGCCGGCCAGATCACGGCATGCCGTCCGTGGCTCGTACGCGAGCTCGAGATCGTCAAGCCGGAGCTGGTCGTCGTGATGGGATCCGTCGCCGCGAAGGCGCTGCTCGGCTCTGCCTTCCGGGTCACCCAGGAGCGCGGTAAACGGGTCGAGCTGCCGGACGGGCGGCCGGCGGTCGCGACCGTCCACCCGTCCGCCGTCGTCCGCTCGGACGAGTTCCGGCGGGACTTCGGGCGCTTCGTCGACGACCTGCGCGTCGCCATCGGCCTACTCGGCTGACCACCGCCAGTCGCGGACCTCCGGCAGGTCCTCGCCGTACTGCGTGACGTACGCGTGGTGCCGGGTGCGCTGGTCGGCGAAGTACTGGCGGGTCGTGGCGGCCCGGGTACCGAGGGACGGGACGCGGTCGATGACGTCCATGGCCAGGTGGTACCGGTCGAGGTTGTTGCGGACGACCATGTCGAACGGCGTGGTCGTCGTACCCTCCTCGATGTAGCCGCGGACGTGCAGGTTCGCGTGGCCGCGGCGGCGGTAGGTGAGGCGGTGGATCAGCCACGGGTAGCCGTGGTACGCGAAGATCACCGGCTTGTCGGTGGTGAACAAGGCGTCGTACTCCGCGTCCGGCAGCCCGTGCGGATGTTCGGTCGCGTCCTGCAGCCGCATCAGGTCCACCACGTTCACGACCCGGATCCGCAACTCCGGAAGATGCTCGCGGAGCAGCGAGACCGCGGCGAGCGTCTCCATCGTCGGTACGTCGCCCGCGCACGCCATCACCACGTCCGGGTCGCCGGCGTCGTTACTCGCGAAGTCCCAGATCCCGGCGCCGCGCGCGCAGTGCAGGGCGGCGGCGTCCCAGTCGAGCCAGTTCGGCTGCGGTTGCTTGCCGGCGACAACGACGTTGATGTAGTTCCGGGTCCGCAGGCAGTGGTCCATCGTGGACAGCAGCGTGTTCGTGTCCGGCGGCAGGTAGACGCGGACGACCTCGGCCTTCTTGTTCACCACGTGGTCGATGAACCCGGGATCCTGGTGCGAGAACCCGTTGTGGTCCTGCCGCCACACGTGCGAGGTGAGCAGGTAGTTCAGCGACGGGATCCGCCGCCGCCAGTCCAGCCGGTTGATCGTCTTCAGCCACTTCGCGTGCTGGTTCACCATCGAGTCGACGATGTGCACGAACGCCTCGTACGACGAGAACAACCCGTGCCGGCCGGTCAGCAGGTACCCCTCGAGCCAGCCTTGGCAGGTGTGCTCGCTGAGGATCTCCAGCACCCGGCCGTCGGCGGCGAGGTGGTTGTCGGTGTCGAACCGCTCCGCGAGCCAGCGCTTGCCGGTCTCCTCGTACACCGCTGTCAGCCGGTTGGACTCGGTCTCGTCCGGCCCGAACAGCCGCAGGTTGTCCGGGTTGAGCCGGAACGCGTCGCGCAGGAACGCACCGAACACCTTGGTCGGCTCCCCGTCCTCGGCGCCCGGCACCTTCACGGGTATGGCGTATTCCGCGACCGCGGGGAGCTCCAGGTCACGGCTCAGTACGCCGCCGTTCGCGTGCGGGCTCGATCCCATCCGCCGTTCCGGGACGAGTTCCAGCAGGTCCGGCACCGGCCGGCCCTGGTCGTCGAACAGCTCCTCGGGGCGGTAGCTGCGCAGCCAGTACTCCAGTTGCCGCAGGTGGTCCTCGTTCGTCCGGACGCCGGACAGCGGCACCTGGTGCGCCCGCCAGGTGCCTTCGACCAGCTCGCCGTCCACGGTGTGCGGGCCGGTCCAGCCCTTCGGCGTACGGAGAACGATCATCGGCCAGGCCGGCCGTACGGTCTCGGTCTTGATCTCGTCGATCCGGTCCAGGCAGGCGTCGAGCGTCGCCGCCAGCGCCTGGTGCACCTCGGCCGGGTCGGACCCCTCGACCAGGTACGGGTCGTACCCGTAGCCGGTCATCAGCGCCGTCAGCTCGTCGTCACCGATCCGGGCGAGCACCGCCGGGTTCGCGATCTTGTACCCGTTCAGGTGCAGGATCGGCAGCACGGCGCCGTCGCGGGCCGGGTTCAGGAACTTGTTCGAGTGCCAGGACGCGGCCAGCGGACCGGTCTCGGCCTCCCCGTCCCCCACCACGCAGGCCACGAGCAGGTCCGGATTGTCGGCGGCCGCGCCGTACGCGTGGCTCAGCGAGTACCCCAGCTCGCCGCCCTCGTTGATCGACCCCGGTACGTCGGCCGCGACGTGACTCGGTACGCCGCCCGGGAACGAGAACTGCTTGAACAGCCGGGCCATCCCCACCTCGTCGCGGGTGGTGTTCGGGTACGCCGCCGTCCAGCTCCCCTCCAGCCAGGTGTTCGCGACCAGGGCCGGGCCGCCGTGCCCCGGCCCGGTCACGAACAGCACATCACGGTCGCGCCGCCGGATCACCCGGTTCAGGTGTGCGTAGAGCAGATTCAGCCCGGGCGTCGTCCCCCAGTGACCGAGGAGCCGCGGCTTGATGTGCTCGGCCCGGAGCGGTTCCCGGAGCAGCGGGTTGGCGAGCAGATAGATCTGCCCGACGGACAGGTAGTTCGCCGCCCGCCAGTACGCGTCGATCCCGCGCAGTTCCTGCTCGCTCAGCGGCACCCCGTCGATCCGCTGCACGTCAGCGTCCGACGGCCTTGGCGAGCTGAGCCTTCGTCATCTTCGACCGGCCCTTGACGTTCTTCTCCTTGGCCTCGTTGTACAGCTGGTCCCGGGTCCGGCCGCCGGACCCGCTGTGCGAGCGGAACCCACCGCGCCGGCTCGACGAGATGTCATGCGTCGACGTACGGCTCTTCTGCTTCGACTCCCCGGCGCGAGCCCGTTCCTTGTTCACGGTGCGGGCCGCGATCTCCTCGGCGACGTCCTCGCTGCGGCCGCGGTCCTTCAGTCCGGCCTTGATGTGCTCGTACTGGCGTTCGCGCTTCCGGTTCGATCCTGCAGGCATCGGACAGACCTCCTTCTGACCAGATCCACTGGAGTTCACTCTGTACCCGGTGCCGGTCTGCAACATTCGGGCCCGGGCAGGTAGCATGGGTTCGCGATCGCGCATACAGGAGCGGTGAATTCTGAAAGCCGTGTTCCTGGGCACTCTCTGGGCGACCCTCTGGACGACACCGGGTGGCGTCTCGTCGGCGGGTCGGTCCCCGCGCGGTCCGGCGTTCCGCCACGGCCCGGTCGTGGCACGACACAGGAGGAAATGTTGGCCCGACGAGGTCAGCGCCAGCCCGGCGCTACCCGTTCCGCACCCCGTCGACGGCGGCGCGTCCGCGACGGCGAGTCCGACGGTCTGATCCAGGTTCTCGCCCAGGCGGTCCGCGAGGTCGAGAACGCGGTCACCCGCGGCGCGATCAAGCCGTCGACGAGGACGAAGTTCCAGGTCGTCGCGCTGCTGGTCCGCGAGGAGCGGGCCCGGGTGAACGGCGACGCCGCAGCCACCGAGGCGTACCGGACCGAGCAGCTCCGGCGGCTGGACGGGATCGCGACGATCCTGGCCAAGACCGCCGCGATGGAGCCGTCACTGCTGGTGCTGCTGGCCGAGGACGCGGTGATCTCGGAGGCGGCGGCCGCGCTCAAGCGGCAGATGCTGGACGAGGCCGGCCTCGAGGTCCCCGAAGAGCCGGAGCCGGCCGAGCCGGTGGCGGCCCCGGAGACCCAGGCCCGGCGGGTGGTGCCACAGGCGGTGGTCTCCCGGCAGCTGGCGAACCCGTTCCTCGCTCCGGACTTCTCCGCTCCCCCGTCCCGCCCGGCCGGTCCGAGCCGGCTCGGCGGCTGGGAGCTGATCGGCCCGCTGCTGCGCTCGTTCGAGCACGCGGCGGCCTCGGCGACCATGACGCTGCCGGACCCGACCTCGCTGCGGCTGGCCGGCGGGATCGACGCGCTCCGGCTCCGCGGCCTGGAGCTGATGCCGCACCAGGCCCGGCTGATCGCCGCCGCCGCGGAGGGGCACCGGACGTTCCTGCTCGCCGACGAGCCCGGCCTCGGCAAGACCGCCCAGGCGCTGCTCGCCGCGCAGGCCGCGGACGCCTACCCGCTGCTGGCCGTCGTACCGAACGTGGTCAAGACCAACTGGGCCCGTGAGGCCGGTCTCTGGACCCCGCGCAAGACCCCCACGGTGATCCACGGCGACGGCGACACGATCGACGGCTTCGCGGACATCGTGGTGGTGAACTACGAGGTCCTCGACCGGCACGTGGGTTGGCTCGGCGACCTCGGCTTCCGCGGCATGGTGGTGGACGAGGCGCACTTCATCAAGAACAAGAAGTCGCAGCGCTCCCGGAACGTGCTCGAGCTGTCCAACCGGATCCGTTCCAAGACCGCCCGGCCGCTGCTGATGGCGCTCACCGGTACGCCGCTGATCAACTCGATCGAGGACTTCACCGCGATCTGGGAGTTCCTCGGCTGGGTCGACGAGAAGGCGCCGCGGGCCGAGCTGATGGAGAAGCTCGACGCCACCGACCTGACGCCGGCCGACCCCGGTTTCGCGGCGGCCGCCCGGGCCAGCGTGATCGACATGGGCATCGTCCGGCGCCGCAAGGTGGACGTCGCCGCGGACATCCCGGCCCGCCGGATCGCGGACCTGCCGGTCGAGCTGGACGGCGCCGTCGGGCGCTCGATCCGGGCCGCCGAGCGGGAGCTCGCCGACCGGCTGGTCGAGCGGTACCGGACCGCGCTGGAGACCCGCCGCGCGGGTGCCGTCGTGGACGGGATCGACCACGACCTGGTCCGCCAGGTGGCCGGCTGGGAGCGGACCGAGATGGCCGCCAAGAAGACCGGCGACAACGTGTTCAGCCTGTTCCGCCGGATCGGCCAGGCGAAGGCCGGGCTGGCGGCGGACTACGCCGCGCAGCTGGCGCAGAACGTCGGCAAGGTGGTCTTCTTCGCCCGGCACATCGAGGTGATGGACACCGCCGAGGAGCTGTTCGCCGAGCGCGGCATCCGGTACTCCTCGATCCGCGGCGACCAGACGTCGCGGACCCGGCAGAAGAACATCGATGCCTTCGTCAACGATCCCGAGGTGTCGATCGCGGTCTGCTCGCTGCTCACCGCGGGCGTCGGCCTGAACCTGCAGGTCTCCTCGAACGTCGTCCTCGCCGAGCTCTCCTGGACGAACGCCGAGCAGACCCAGGCGATCGACCGGGTGCACCGGATCGGCCAGGACGAGCCGGTCACCGCGTGGCGGATCATCGCCGCGCAGACCATCGACACTCGCGTCGCGGACCTGATCGATGCCAAGGCCGGCCTGGCCGCGATGGCCCTCGACGGCTCCGACGAGGAGGTCGGCTCCTCGGCGGACTTCCAGCTCGAGGCCCTGACCGCCTTGCTGACCCGGGCCCTAGAGGCCGCTGCCTGACAGCTCGCCCACCGGCAACTCGACCGCCAGCTGGTTGGTTGCCGGGGCGAGTGGGCAGGTCCACTCGGGGCTGTAGGCGCAGGACGGGTTGTAGGCGAAGTTCAGGTCCACGACGAAGTGGCCCGTGGACAGGTCGCTGCCGAGGTCGGCGCCCTTGACGGTGTCGATCAGGTAGCGGCCGCCGCCGTACGTCGTGCTGCTGGGGTCCTTGACCGGGACGAACAGGCCGCCGCCGTACGACTCCAGCCACCAGACGTCGAGGTCGCCGATCGGCAGGTGCAGGACGCCGACCCGGGAGAACGGGATCACCCCGTCCGTCGCCGACTGGAACTCCCAGTTGTGCGGCTTCACGTCGGTGTCGATGGTGGCCTCGTAGCGGTACTGCGGGTTGTAGCGGGCGACGGGTGCGCCGCCGTACGTCTCACGGTGCTGGGCCGGGACCGGTGAGGCTGGGTGGTGGGCCAGGAGGTCGTTGCGGGTGGCTTGCCAGTGGGCGTGGGCCGTGGCAGGGTCGCGTTCCGCGCGGATGGCGCGGTACAGCTCGAACACCTGCCGTCGCCAGTCCGCTACGGCGAGCGCCGGTGCTCCGAAACGCAGCGCAGCACCTGGCGACGCTTTCTCCGCATCCATCGGATCTCCTGTCAGGTCTTGAGGGCCTTGGCGGACTGCGTCCAGTACTTGTGGATCTTGTCCAGGTACGACTGCGCCTGCGGACCTGCCTTCCGGCCGCGGGCGAAGATCCGCATGTTGCCGCCGCCGGCGTTGTAGCCGAGGGCAAGCAACTCGTCCTTGGTGTAGAG
>NZ_DASRVN010000041.1:0-11656 GCF_035655035.1 Kribbella sp.
GCCGTACGACACCGAGTCCGGCAACTTCCTCACCGAGGAGTCCCGGCCGCCGGTGCCGCCGCCGATGGAGCCGGACGAGATCAAGATGAACAAGCCGAAGTGGTGGAAGTTCGGCCGCAAGTAGTTCCGTCTCCAGCCCGGGTCTTGTGCCCGGGCTGTTCTCGGGTCTACGATCAGGACGATCGTACAGGACGATCGCCCTGGAGGTTGACGAATGGCGCCGACCGCGAGACAAGGTCAGGAAGTACGACTGCGGCTGATGGCGGCCGCTGTCGAGTTGATCCCGGAACGCGGGTGGTCCGCGGTCAGCACCCGGATCCTGGCGGAGCGGGCCGGTGTCACACCGAGCGTCGTGCACTACCACTTCTCGTCGGTGCAGGACGTCCTCGTCGAGGCCACGATCGGCGCGATGCGGCAGGTGCTCACGGCCACCGATGAAGTGTTCACCGCCGCGACCACCCCGGCCGCCGGGATCGACGCACTGCTGGCCTCGCTCGAGCAGTACGACGGCAGCGACCCGACGTCGTTGCTGTTCACCGAGACCTACCTGGCGGCGACCCGCGACGAACGCCTGCGCTCGCAGATCGCCGGACTGGTGACGGACTTCCGCGCCCGCGTCGCCGACTGGCTCACGATCCACCAGGTCGCCGAGCCGGCCGCGACCGCCGCCGTACTCGCCGCCGCGATCGACGGCCTGCTCCTGCACCGCACCTTCGGACCGGAGGACCCGGCCCTCAGAACCGTTCTGCAAAGGCTGGTGAGTTGAATGCACGCAATCATCTGTGGGGCCGGGATCGCCGGACTCGCGCTGGCACACCGCTTGTCGACGCTCGGCCAGGACGTCACCGTCCTCGAACGGAGCCCCGGCCCACGACCGCAGGGCTACATGATCGACTTCTTCGGCCCGGGGTACGACGCGATGGCCGCAATGGGCCTGCTGCCGGCGTTGCAGGAGGTCGCGTACTACGTCGAAGAGGCGACCCTCGTCGACGAACAGGGCCGCAAACAGGCGGGGATCACGATCCGGCAGTTCGCGGACGGCGACCTGCTCAGCGTGATGCGTCCCGACCTCGAGCAGGTGCTCCGCGATCACCTGCCGAGCGCGGTCGACCTGCGGTACGGCGCGACGCTCACCGGCGTGACGTCGCACGCGGACGGGGTACAGGTGCGGCTCGCGGACGGGTCGACGCTGGACGGTGACCTGCTGGTCGGTGCCGACGGCATCCATTCCGCCGTACGGCGGGAGGTGTTCGGGTCGTCGTACGTCCGGTTCCTCGGGTTCCACACGGCGGCGTACAGCTTCGACGCGCCGGCGATCCACGACGAGGTGGGCGAGCGGTTCTGCCTGACCGACACGATGGGCAGCCAGTTCGGGTTCTACGCGTTGCGGGACGGGCGGGTCGCGTCGTTCGCGGTGCACAGGACCGCAGATCCCGTCGTACCGGCGGACACGCGGGCGGCGATCAGGTCCGCGTACGACGGCCTGGGGTGGGTGGTGCCGCAGGCGCTGGCGTTGTGCCCGGAGCCGGAGCAGATCTACTACGACCAGGTGTCGCAGGTGGTGATGCCTCGGTGGAGCTCGGGGCGGGTCGTGCTGGTGGGTGACGCATGCGGGGCGGTGTCGCTGCTGGCCGGGCAGGGGGCGTCGCTCGGGATCGCCGGGGCGTACCTGCTGGCGGAGCAGCTGGTCGACGCGCCGACGCTCGAGGACGGGATGGCGGAGTACGAGCGGGTCTGGCGTCCGGTGGTCGAGGAGAAGCAGAAGGTGGCGCGATCGACTGCTCGTTGGTTCCTCCCACAATCACAGGTAGAGCTGGTCGCGCGGCGAGTGCTGCTGAAGGTACTCGGGCTGCCCGGGCTTCGCACGCTGCTACCCGCGGCCCTGGCCGGCAAGCCGACGACGCTGATCCGCGAGAGCGCCGAGGTCAACTCCCGAGTCGGCTGACCATCACGGGTGGATACCGCGGGTCAGTCGAGGACTGTGAGGTCGGTCGGGCCCAGGCGGAGCGTGCCTGAGGTGAGTGGGGTGGCGCGGATGCCGCCGTGGCCGCGGAGGGCGCGCATCGCGCCAGGGGCGAGGACCTGGTCCATCCACGCGCAGGGGTTCGCGGGCCGGTTCGCCTGGAAGGTGATGCCGCCGAGGGTGAAGCGGCGGCCGGGGACACGTGAGCCGTCGGCCGCCCTTCCGGCGGCGAGATCGTCGATCGGGAAGCCGCGGAGGGTGATGTTGCGGCGGGTCAGGTGTGGGTCGAGCGGTGTGGGCAGGTCGAGGACACGGACGACCTCGTCGAGGGAGGCGGCGTCGATGAAGGTGACGGCGGCGTTCTGGTGGACGGCCTGGCCGTAGTACCGGTCGCCGACGATACCGAGGCCGGCACGCACCTCGATCTCGGTGCGGGCGACCGGTGCGGGGTCCGGGCGCGGGCCGTCCTGCGGGCGCCCCTCGAACGCGTGCTGCCCGGACACGACGAAGGCTACGATCTCTACCTGCATGTCAGCCCCACGTCAGCGGGTCGAGGAGGCGGAAGAAGTGCAGGCGGCGCGGGTCCGGATCGGGTACGCCGTACGCCTCGAGGAACGGCGCCGGATCCGCGCACCACTCGTCGTGGAGCTGGATCGTGGTGAGGGCGAGGTCGGCGTACCGGTCGGCGATCCCCAGCCGGCCGAGGTCGATCAGGCCGGTCACCTCCAGGGTGTCGGGATCGAAGAAGATGTTCGGCAGGCAGGCGTCGCCGTGACAGACCACCGGCTCCAGCACACTCTCCACATAGGTGCTCTCGGCAACAACCTCCGCCAGCAACTCCTCCGGCGCAACCTTCCGCCATTCGTCGGTCAGGAAGGCCGGGTTGACAGCACCCCGCCGTACGACGTCCGCCGCCGACGCGATCACCTCCGCCAGCGGCCGCTCGAACGGGCAGTCCTGCACCGAGTGCAGCTCGCGCAGAACCCGCCCCAGACCGCCCATCGCGCGCACATACGCACTCGACGGAAGCGCGTCACCAGGTACGCCAGGAACGGCAGACGTCGTCAAACATCCACCGTCCGCCGACTCGAGCCAGTCGAGGACTGTTGCCCCCGGCAACCCGGTGCCGGACAACCAGCGGATCCGGTCGCGTTCGGCGGCCAGCTCGGCCACACCGGCCGGGCCGCAGCACTTCGCGTAGACGTTGTCGCGGCGGAAGACCGTCATGTCGGACTCGCCGACGTCGACGGCCGACCAGCCGTCACCCGGTGGCTTGAGCAAGTTTTTCCCTTGTGTGGTTGAGGATCGGCGAAACCGGCCGACCGGTGACCAGCTCGCCGTCGACGACGAAGCCTTCCTCGCGACCCGTCAGGTCCTGGATCAACCGCGCACGCCAGAGGTCCCGCAGCTCCGGCCGCGAAGACACCAGATTGTGCAGCTCATCAGGGTCCGCGACGAGGTCGAACAGTTGCTCGACGCCCCGATCCGACCCCCACACGTACTTGATCCTCCCGTCGGTCACCCACTGCAGCGACTGATCGAAGTGCAGATGCTCACCGTGCAACCACTCCCGAACGTCAACGGTCTCACCCCGCAGGAACGGCGCCAACGAGACGCCGTCCACCGACGAAGGCACCGGCACCCCGGCCAGGTCCAGCAGCGTCGGCATCACGTCCCGCAGCTCCACCACCTGATCGACCACCCCGCCGCGCACAGCGCCACCGGCAGAAGCACGGTCCGCCACGATGAACGGCACCCGCGCCGACCCTTCGTACGGCACCGACTTCCGGAACATCCGGTGGTCGCCCATCATCTCGCCGTGGTCGGACGTGAACGCGATGATCGTGTCGTCGTACACCCCGAAGTCCACCAGCGCCTCGCGGATCCGGTTGACCTGCAGGTCGATCTGCGCCATCAGCCCGTAGTACCCGGCGCGCGCACGATGCACCACCCGGTCCGGCAGGTCCCCGATCGACGCCTGATAGTCCCCGTCCTTCCGGAACGAGTCCCAGTCACCTTCCCAGTCCCCCAGCACACGTTCGTACGGCGGCAGCGCGTCGTACCGGTCGAACGCCCAGGCCGGCGGGTCGTACGGCGGATGCGGCCGGTGGAACGACAGGTACAGGAAGAACGGCTTCGTGGGATCCCGCCGGTACAACCACTCGATCGTCTGTGTCCCGATCCACGAGGTCGGATGCAGCGACTCCGCCTTGTCCCACGGCCGCGCGACCACCGAGTTGCAGTTCACCCCGTGGTCGAAGTACTCCGCGTCCGGCGAGACCCCCGGCTGCCGCCGCAGCCACGGCACGTAGTCGTCGAAGAACCCGAACTGCTGCCGGTGCTCCCGCCGCGAGTGGTGCAGGAACCCGTCGTGCAGTACGACGTCGTCGAACCCGAGCCGCGCCCGCTCCGGCCAGACGTGCATCTTCCCGATCGCCTGCGTGTGATACCCCGCCCGGCGGAACTCCCCCTGCACGGTCACCGGATGCGCGACGTCGAACGGTACGCCGTCGGTGTACCCGACCCGCCCGTGCCGCTCCTGCGACTGCCCGGTGAACAGGGCAACCCGAGCCGGTACGCACGTCGGCGTCGCGGAGTACCCGCGGCTGAACCGCACGCCGTTGCGCGCGAGTTCGTCCAGGTGCGGCGTCTCGACGTACGGGTGACCGGCGCACGACATCGCGTCGCCCCGCCACTCGTCGACACAGATCAGTACGACGTTGGGCCTCACGAGGACTCCCGGACGATCAGCTGCCAAGGGAAGTCGAACACTTCGCCGGGCGCGCCTTCGCGGTCGGTCAGCCGGCCGACGACGATGTTCGCCAGCGCCTCGTTGAACCCGACCGGTCCGACGGTGGACAGCGCCGGGTCGAGGTGCTCGCCCTCGGGGGTGTTGCCGACGCCGATGATCGCCAGGTCCCGCGGTACGTCGATCCGCAGCCGGTGCGCGGCCCGGACCGCGGCGATCGCGGCGAAGTCGGTCGTGCAGTACAGCGCGGTCGGACGGTTCGGACGGGACAGCAGCGCCATCGCGGCCCGGTACGCGCCCTCCGGGTGCTGCTCGAACACCTCGATGTCGTCACTGTGGATCGGTTTGCCGGCCGCGCGCAGCGTGTTCACGTACGCGTCGAAGCGGGCGAACCCCGTGGTCCGCGAGGTCAGCGCGCCGACCCGGTCGTGGCGCTCCAGCAGATGCTCGACGGCGAGGTGGCAGCGCGGCTCGGCACCGGAACGGATCACGTCGAAGCCCTGCGGTTCCAGGGTTTCGCTGAACACGACGATCTGCACACCCTGCGCGGCGAAGGCGGTCAGCTCCTCGGCCTGCGAGGGATCCGGCTTGACGCTGTCGATGAAGATCACGTCCGGCGTCCGGTTCGCCAGTACGGTCCGCCAGTCGCCGTCCGCGACGATCAGCGCGGTCTTGCCGAGCGGGCTCACCGCCGTACTGACGGTGGCCGCGACCGCCTGCGACCACGGGTCCGCGAGGTAGCTGAGCGACAGCAGGACCAGGTCCGACTTGCCGGTCCGGATCGCGCGGGCCGCGTCGTTGCGCCGGTAGCCCAGGCGCGACGCGGCCTCGCGGACCCGGTCCGCGGTGGAGTCCTTGATCGTGTGGCTGCGGTGCCGCCCGGACAGTACGTAGGAGACGGTCGCGACCGAGACGCCGGCCTCCTTCGCCACCATCCGCAGCGTCGGCCGCTCGGCCAAAGGTGAGGACATATCCCGATTCTGTCAGCCTTTGACGGCGCCGGTGATGACACCCTTGGTGAAGTGGCGTTGGAGGAACGGGTACACCATCGCGATCGGGACCAGGGCGACGACCACGACGGCCATCTGCAAGGACTGCGGTTGCGGCAGCGGGGTGACGCCGAGCTGGTCGGCCGAGAGCGATTTGCCCTGCAGGACGTACGTCCGCAGGATCACCTGGACCGGCCACTTCGACGTGTCGTTCAGGTACAGCAACGCGTTGAAGAACGCGTTCCAGAACCCGACCGCGTAGAACAGCCCGACGACCGCGACGACCGCCTTGGACAACGGCAGGATGATCCGCCGCAGGATGGTGAAGTCGCTGGCGCCGTCGATCCGCGCGCTCTCCAGCAGCTCGCCCGGCACGTTCATGAAGAAGGTGCGCAGGACAACGAAGTTGAAGGCACCGAGCGCCCCCGGGAGGATCAGCGACCACAGGCTGTCCAGCAGCCCGAGCTGCTTCACGACCAGGAACATCGGGATGATGCCGGGCGCGAACAGCAACGTGAACAGCACCATCAGCAGTACCGGCCGCCCGAACAGCACCGGCCGCGAGGTCGCGTACGCGAGCGCGATCGTCACCGCCAGCGCGATCGCCGTACCGACCACCGTCACGAACACGCTGACGAGGATCGCGCGGCCCATCAACCCGCCGCTGAACAGCGTTTGGTACGCCTTGAACGTCGGGTGCGACGGCCACAGCACGTACCCACCGGCGTCGATGATGTCGCGGTCGCTGGCCAGCGAGGTCGAGATGACGACCAGGATCGGGATGACGATGACCAGCGCGAAGCCGCCCAGGATGACCGCCTTGATCGCCTGGTACCCCGGAGACGGCTTCTCCTTCCAGACCGGTCTCATGAAACGCCTCGTTTCTGGAAGATCCCCGGCTCGCCGAGCCGGTGCGCCAGCGTGTTCGCACCCCACAGCAGCAACGCGCCCACGACGCCCTTCGCCAGACCGGCCGCGGCGCCGCTGCTCCAGTCGCCGCCGACCACACCGGCGTAGTACGTGAACGTGTCGAGTACTTCGGCAGCACCCGGGCCGACCGAGTCGCGTTGCAGGATGAACTGCTCGAACCCGACGCTGAGGATGTCACCGATCCGCAGGATCAGCAGCAGCACGATGACCGTCCGCAGCGACGGCAGCGTGATGTGCCACATCCGCCGCCAGCGCCCGGCACCGTCCGCCGCGGCCGCCTCGTACAGCGAGACGTCCACGGTGGTCAGCGCGGCCAGGAAGATGATCATCGCCCAGCCGGCGTCCTTCCAGATCAGCTGCCCGACGACGAGCAGCGGGAAGGTGTTCGGGTTGGTCATGAACGGGATCGGGTCCAGGCCCGCGTGCCGGAGCAGGTTGTTCACGAACCCGGCGCCGCCCAGCGACTGCTGGAACAGCGTCACCACCAGCACCCAGGACAGGAAGTGCGGGAGGTAGGCAATCGTCTGGAACCACTTCCGAAAACGGTTGCTGACCAGCGAATCGACGATCAGCGCCAGCCCGATCGGCACCGGGAAGAACAGCAGCAGCTGTACGCCGGCCAGCAGCAACGTGTTCCGCAACGCGTCCCAGAAGTCCGGGTTGTCGTAGAGGTTGACGAAGTTCTGCAGGCCGTTCCACTCGCTGTGCATGATGCCGAGGTACGGCTGGAAGTCCTGGAACGCGACCACGTTTCCGAGCACCGGCAGGTAGAAGAACACCAGCAGGAAGAGCACGCCCGGGATCATCAGCAGCACCATCTGCCAGTCCCGGGCCCACTTCGCCTTCAGCGGCAGGCCCGCCTTCACGGGCTTGGTCGATTTCAGCATCACTCAGGACACCGGCACGCTCGACGGCAGCACGGCCGCGAACTCGTCGCGCATCTTGTCACCGCCGCCGGACTTCCAGCGCTTCAGCGCCGCGTCGTACGCGTCCATCTGCTGCCGGCCGGTGACGATGTCCACGATGGTGTCCCGGAACGCCGCGGTCAGCTTCGGTCCGACCTTGCTCGAGGTGTCGGAGTACGTGCCCGCGGTCGGGTTGCGCATCGCGTACTTCAGCAGCTTCTGCTCGGTCGCGTAGATCTTCTGCGTGTCGGACGGGAACGCCGGGTTGAAGATCACGCTTTCCGGGGAGTTCATGATCTGCAGCGCGCTGACCAGACCGGGCGCCTGCTGGTTCCCGGCCTTGGTCAGCACCGGGTTCTTCTGCGCGTCGAGCTGGTACTGCTGACCCTGTACGCCGTAGTTCTTCTGCAGGTATTCCTTGGTGCCGAACGGCGCCGACAGGTAGTCCATCAGCGCGAGCAGCTCGCGGATCCGGCCCTCGTCGGTCTTCTTGAACGGCGTGAACCCGACCGTGCCGTAGCCCATGTCGTAGGTCGGCTTCGCCTTGCCGTCGTGGCCGAACGGGATCATCGTGTCGACGAACAGCGTCGGGTCCAGGTTGCGGAAGTCCGCGGTGGCCCGCGGGCCGACCACGACCTGCGCGGCGATCTGCCCGTTCACCGTCTTCGGCGTCGCGTCGGCCAGGTTGAGGTCCGGGTAGAACACCTTCGCGGCCCAGAGCTTGGCGGCGTACTCGACGGCGGCCTTGTAGTTGTCGGTCTCGTACAGGTGGGTCAGCGAGCGGTCCTTGTTCACCCGCCAGGTGTTCGGGGCACCGAACCACTCGCCGAACATGTGCAGCATGTTGACGATGGCCGGCTCGAGCGCATAGTTCGTGCCGCTGGTCAGCTCCTTGCACTTGGCAAAGAACTCGTCCGCGGTCGAGCACTGCAGTCCGCCGACCTTCGCCCAGGTCTTCGGGTTGCCCATCATCACCTGGCCGAACGGCGTCGACGGGATCGGAGCGCCCCAGATCTTGCCGTTCACCACGGCGGTCCGCCAGGAGGCCGGCTTCAGCGCGGCCAGGTTCGGGTACTCCAGGACGGCGTCACCGGACAGGTACTTGGTGAGGTCCTGGAACTTGGCCTCGAGCATCGGGCCGATGTTCGGGATGCCCTGGTTCGGCGGCAGCCACATCAGGTCCGGCAGCGAGTCGCTGGCGAGCAGCGTCGCGAACTTCTCCGGGTAGCCCGGGTCGGTGCCGATGGTCAGCTTCAGCTCGGCGCCGAGCGCCTGGTTCAGCGCCTGCCACATCGGGTTGCTGCCCATCGGGGGCGGCGGGGTCGCGAACGTCTCGGTGAGCGCGGTCACCGCGTTCTTCAGCGGTGGCGTCTTCACACTCGCGACGGCGTCCGCCGGGAACTTCAGGAACCCGGGCTCCAGGCCGGACTCGGCCCCCGGCAGGTCGGGGTGCAGCCCCTCGAACGGCTTGTACGTCGGCAGCTTGAGCTCGCTCGAGGCCTTCGCACCGCCGTTCGACGCGCCACCGTCTCCACAGGCCGCCAGCGTCGAGGCGCCGATCGCCGCCCCGGTCACCTGCAAAAACCGTCGCCGACTGATCATAGTTGCTCCAAGTTTCGAAGAAGTGCTCACTAACACTCACTTAAACGTTAACCCGGACCGTAAACCTCCGCCGCCCCTCAATGCAAGAGCCGACGACCGCGGGGACTCGAGAACCCGCGGTCGCCGGCCGTCGACGGTGTTTCAGAGAGTTGTCAGCAGTGCACGATCAGCCCCGTCAGCGCGGTGCAGGTGCGCGTCACCCTGTCGTTCGCCGCCACCGGATCGTCCGGTGAGCGGCGTACGCCAGACCGAGTGGATACGTACACTGTCCGTGGTCAACCATTCGGAAATCGCACTCAACCTTTCGTCGCGCCGGGGTGTCTTAGGGGGTGCGCTGCTCACAAGGAGCCGCGCACCTACTCAGGGGGATACCAAGATGATGAAGCGGATCGTGACCGGAGCTGTGGCGCTGGCTGGTGCAGGTGCGGTGGCGCTCGGCGGCGCCCTGCCGAGCCATGCTTCGACGCAGTCCGTTGCGGCGAGCAACAGCTCCGCCGTGACCTACAAGGTGCGGTACTTCAACCACTCCAGCGAGGGCTACCACGCGAGCGCCGTACTGCCGGCGACCTGGAAGTCGGTCGTGATCGGCCCGTGGCAGGCGCGCTTCGACGACACCGCGCACAACCGGATGATCCGGTTCAACACGTCGTACGACGGCAACCACGGCACGGTCACCGCGCTGAACCAGAAGATCAAGTCGCTCAAGGGCACCCGCGGCCTGCACATCGTCGGCACCTCGACGGTGACGATGAAGTCGACGTCGGGCCTCGGCCCGTTGCGGGTCAGCACCGTCGTCTACACCTACCGCAGCGGCAGCACCACCCGCTGGGTCGCGACCCGGTACGTCGGGACCTCCGGCCGGAACGCCGACGACGTCGAGATCTCGGCCGCCGGCTCACCCCGGGACAGCAAGCTGCTCGGCACCACGTTGAACAAGGCAACCGTTTCGCTGACCCTCGCGGGCTAACCGATCCCGGTCGTGCTCTCCCGGACCACGAGGCTGAACGGGGCCTGCAGGCGGACGGGTTCCGCGCCGGGTCGCTGATCGCGTAACGCCTGCAGGGCCAGGCGTGCGATCGCGACCCGGTCCGGGGCGACGGTGGTCAGCGTCGGGAGGGTGGCGAGGTCGTACGGGATGTCGTCGAACCCGACCACGGCGACATCCTGCGGGATCCGGAGCCCGCGCAGTACGAGCGCCCGGATCGCACCCATCGCCAGCCAGTCGGTGGCGGTGAACACCGCGTCCGGCGCCGGATGGCCCGCGTCCAGCCAGCTGCCGAGGGTCTGCTCGGCGTCCTGCCCGCGCAGGCCACCGGCCGACAGCACGATGTCCTCGTCGACCGGCAGGCCGGCCGCGGCGAGCGCATCGCGGTACCCGTTGATCCGCTCGTCGTCCATCCGCGGCCCGGGCGCCAGCGCCATCACGTGCCGCCGGCCGAGCGACAGCAGGTGTTCGGTCGCCACCCGGCCGGCTTCCCGGTTGTCGATCCCGACGTGATCGGCGTGATGCTCGGTACCGGCCTTCTCCCCGAGCAGTACGAGCGGCAACCCTGGGGCACGGCCCTGCACATCCTCAGGCGTCAGGCCGAGCGGGCTCATCACGATCCCGTCCAGCCGGGCCGGATGCCGGTCGTTCAGCAGCGCGAGCTCGGCCTCCCGGCGGCCGCCGGTCTGGTGGAACTGCACGATCCAGCCGAACGCCTCGGCCTCGTCGAGCATCCGCGCCGCCAGCGACGCGAAGTACGGACGGTCCAGCTGCGGTACGGCGAACGCGATCACGCCGCTGCGGCCCTGGGCGAGGTTGCGGGCCGCGATGTTCGGCCGGTACCCGAGCCTGTCGATCGCGGCGAGCACCTTCTGCCGGGTCTCCTCGCGGACGTGCTCGGCGCCGTTGACGACGTTCGACACCGTTTTCATCGACACCCCGGCCGCCTCGGCGACATCGGTCAGGCGCGGCCTCATAGCTGGCAGGATCTCATTTGAGGCCGGTATGAGCCATTCCGGCCAGGATCCGGCGCTGGAAGACCACGAACACCACGACCACCGGCACCAGCGTCACCACGCTCATCGCGAACAGCGCGCCCCACTCCGAGCTGCCGGTCGAGTCCAGGAAACCGCGCAGCGCGACCGGTACCGTCAGCCGGGTCCTGGTGGACAGGTAGATCAGCTGGCTGAAGAAGTTGTTCCAGGTCCAGATGAACGAGAAGATCGCGGTCGTCACCAGCGCCGGCGACAGCAGCGGCAGGATGATCCGCCGGTAGATCCCCCAGTACCCGCAGCCGTCGATCCGGGCCGCGTCGTCCAGCTCGACCGGGATCGACCGGATGAACTGCACCATCAGGAACACGAAGAACGCGTCGGTGGCCAGGAAGCTCGGCACGATCATCGGCCAGAAGGTGTCGATCCAGTTCAGCTTCCGGAAGATCGAGTACTGCGCGATCAGCGTCACGTGCGCGGGCAGCATCAGCGTCGCGAGCATCAGCCCGAACAACGTTTTCCGGCCGACGAACGTCATCCG
>NZ_DASRVN010000042.1:0-16103 GCF_035655035.1 Kribbella sp.
GTTGGCCCGCGGCGGAGATTCCCGGCGGGAGGCCCCTCCCGTTTGTTGCCACAAGCACGTACTGTGGTCCCAGGCGTACCTACAGTCACTGCCGTCACACGCCGCTCGGGAGACCCAATGCTCACAGCAGCACGGGGGGCAGCTCTGGTCCTCCTGGGTGCACTGCTCGCCCAGGCACCCCTCACCGCCCAGGCCTACCAGCCCCAAGACCCGCACTACCGGTCCACACCACCCGGCGCTGCACCTACCGCGTCGCAGACCACAGCACCCAGTACGGCGCCCACTACCGAGCCCACTGCCACCGACCCGAGCGCCACTCCGGGCGGAGAACCGACCGCCGACCCGAGCGTCGCTCCGGGCGGGGAACCGACGGGCGGGTCCAGTGTCGGCTCGGCCGGGGAGCCATCGGCGACCCCGACCACCTCTCCCGGCGGGTCGCCGAGTGCTGATGAGCCGCCGGCGGCCCGGTCGTGGAGTGAGGTGGTGAAGGAGGTCACCGAGACGTCGCCCGGGGACGTTCAGTTGCGGTCCGCGGACACGTCCGCGCAGGCGGCGTCGATGCTGCGGTGTTTCAAGCTCGACACCGAGAACTACTGCCTCGGGCTCGGCTTCGTGGATCAGCTGCCGACCGGCGCGCAGCGGCATGCGCTGATGGCGCAGCCGAGTCAGCGCGCCGCGAGCGAGGTGGGTGCCGAGCAGGACATCCCCACCGGTGATCTGACCCCGGCCGCCTTCGTCGCCCAGCGCGCCGCGCTCCCGAAGAGCCAGCGCGTCACCGCCGAACTCGACGAGATGCAAGCCGCCTGGAACGGCCGCGAAAAGGCCCGCGAACTCCGCGAACTGGCCGAGGCCAACGCCCCACACCGGAACCCGAACCCCACCACCGGTCCGCAGCCGACCACCCCGGCAACCCCTACCACCCCGGCGACCCCGGCGACCCCGGCGACCCCGGCGACCCCGACAACCCCGGCGGCGCCGGTTGCCGTGCCGGCTTCGGCGTACATCATGAAGGGGTATCAGACCTCTCAGGAGAAGGGGTACTGGTGCGGCCCGGCCACCTTCCAGTCGATCGACTGGGCGGATGACCACCAGAAGGACACCCAGGCGTCCTGGGCGAAGGATCTCGGGTCGACCACCGGCGGTACGGCGATCTCGGCGATGGTGCAGCAGACCAACCTGAAAACGGGTTGGCCGAAGGCGGCGGGCACTTACGTCGTGCAAAGCGTCTCCAGCTGGAACGCGCAGACCTTCTTCCAGGTGCACCAGAAGCATCTCGGCGTCTACAAGGCTCCGGTGATCGAGCACGTCCAGCTGCTCAAGCGGTACTTCCCGTACCTCGCCTTCAACCACAGCGGGCACTACCAGGTCGGCCGCGGCTACGACCAGAAGAACGGCACGATCGCGATCTTCGAGGTGTTCAACGAGCACCGCTTCAACAGCCGCGGCAATGTCACCGACGGCCCGAGGAACATCCCCGCGAGCGCCCTGTTCAACGCCACCCTGGCCAACTCGTTCCAGAACATCGGGCTGTAGATGCGTCGTCGTACCGTTGCCGTAGGCACCATCGTCCTGCTCCTCGCCGGCTGCTCGAGCACCAAGCCGGAAACGACCCCAACACCAACTCCCTCGCCTACTGCTTCCAAACCGACGGACGTGAGTACGGCGATCCCCACCTGGGCGAACGTCCTACGGCAACCGGTCGACGGTCAGCACCTCGTCACCCAGCAGCGCAGGTACGTCGTCACCCGGGGCAGCGACGAGGCCGGTACGACGACGATCGCCGACCGCACCACCAAGAAGGTCGTGGTCCGGCACGCCCCCGCGACCGGCTTCGTCGCCCAGTCCCCCGTCGTGATCGACGACCACTGGGCGCTGATCGAGGACATCCGCTCCGACGGCCCGGACCCGCAGATCAAGGTGCTGCGCTACGACCTCAGCACCGGCAAGGCGACGACGCCGGCGATCCCGCCGGTGTCCGAGCCGGAGATCGGCGCGTACGACGGTACGTTCGCGTACAGCTCCACCGACGCGAAGAACCGCTCCTGCCTGATCGTCGCCGACCTCGCGACGCTGAAGTCCCGCACCGTGACGTGCGTCGCGGCGCCCGGGTACGTCGCCGACCCGGTGGTGTCAGCCGACACCGTGACGTTCAGCGAGATCATCGCGCCGGAGTCGGCCCGCCGCTGCAAGCGCGTACTGACCGCACCGGTGACCGGCGGCACCGCCGTACCGGTGCCTGCGGCAACGAACTGCATCCAGTGGAGCGGCGCCACGCTGCACGGCGCGACGGTGTGGTCCGAGGTCGGCGCCTCCGACCCGGATCAGTACCAGAGCAAGGCGTACGTCCGCGAGGCCGACTCCCCCGCCCGTTCACTGGGCACCATCGTCACCGACACGATCCTTGCCTGTGGCAACTGGATCCTCTGGGAGACGCGGACGGTCACGAGCACCGGCGCGGACACGTACCGGATCAACCGCTGGCGCCCCGGTCTCGACAAACCCCAGACCATGTACGCCGGTAAGCCGGGCGTCGCGCTGACCCCGATGACCTGCCAGGACAGCACGATCTACGTCGAGGCCGCGCACCTCGCGAGCACCCCGACGTACACGGAAACCATCTCGGCGGAGCTCTAGCGCCGCGCGTGCCGGATCTTCAGCCGGCCGAATCCGATCACGCCGGTGAGCCGGACGCGCGGGCCGTCGCCGGTCGAGTTGCGTGCGGGCTTGTACCGGCTGTCCTTCCACTCCGTGTGCACCCCGTCGAAGTCGACGACCGCGTTGCGCGGCAGCGTGATCTTGACGCCACCGTGCATGACGTTCAGGTCGATGTCGACCGCGCCGTCCTCGAACTCGGCCCGCGACAGGTCGAGCCGCACCCGCCCGTACATCGACACGACCTTCAGGTACCGCGGTAGCCGCCAGACGCCGCGCCGGACGATCCGGCCGGACGCCGCGTTGATCGTCGACGTACTGCCCGCCTGCACGGCCGGGAGCGCGGCGACGGCGACCTCGAGGTCCAGCGCCGTCCGCGCGGACAGCACCCGCTCGAGCTGCTGCTCCATCTCCTCGTGCGTGAGGTAGCCGCCGGTGTACGCCGCCTGGACACGCTCGACGGCCGCGTCACGGTCCACGTCGCCGATCGCGGGCGAGCGGTCTTCGGAAGTCACTTCCTTACTGTAGTGCGAGGCCGCGGTCACGGAGCTGGGCGCGGAGGTCGGCGGCGCCGGTGAACAGCTCGGCGTCCAGGCCGACCGCCCGCGCGCCGTCGACGTTGTACGCCAGGTCGTCGGTGTAGAAGGTCCGCGCCGGGTCCAGCCCGAACCGCTCGATCAGGATCCGGTAGATCTTCTCGTCCGGCTTCACGGTCTGCTCGACGCCGGACACCACCTCGCCGTCGAAGTGCGTGAGGATCGGGAACGCGTCCTTCGCCAGCTCCCACTTCTCGCCGGAGAAGTTGGTCAGCGCGTACGTCGGTACGCCGGCGTCCTGGAGTTGCGTGAGGACGGCGGCCGTGTCCTCGAACACGCCCTTCACCATCCGCAGCCAGCCGGTGTCGTACGCCTCGATCCACTCGGCGTGCTCCGGGTGCAGACTCGTCAGCTCCGCGACCGCCTCCGCCCACGGCCGGCCCTCGTCCTGTTTGTGGTTCCAGGCCGGTGTCGCGATCTTCGTGAGGAAGTGCGTCCGCTCCTCCTCGTCCGGGATCAGGTCGGCGTACAGGTACGTCGGACTCCAGTCCAGCAGCACCCCACCGATGTCGAACACGACCACGTCGACCGTCCGCTCACTCATACCCGCCACCCTAGTGCGAACGGCGCCGCGGCTTTCACGGTGCGGAGGATCGGGGCGGTCTCGATCGCGGTGATGTGCGCGATCGCGCCGAGGCGTTCGGTCAGGTACTCGTGCAGCGCGTCCGGGCCGGCGCAGATCGCCTGTGTGACGAGGTTGGTGCGGCCGGTGGTGGCGGCGACGAAGGCCAGCTCGTCGTGTTCGGCGAGCGCGCGCCCGACCGCGTCGAGGTGGGCGGGCGGGACGGACAGCCAGAGCATCGCGCTGGTGGTGAAGCCGAGCGCCACCGGATCCACGTCGGTGTCGAGGAAGATCGCGCCGCTGCGCAGCAGTTCGTCCAGCCGCCGCGCGACGGTCGCCGTCGACCACCCGGTCCGCGCAGCCAGGTCCGCGTGCGTCGCGCGCCCGTCCTCGCCGATCGCCGTCAGAAGCTGCCCGTCGCCGGCGTCCAGCCGGGCCGAGGTACCGTCGCCCGGCCGGCCTGAAGGGCGGGAGTCGGCGGCGGCCTGGCCGGCATCGGTTGTTCGTGCGAGGGCGGCCTGTTGGGCGGCGGTCAGGCTCTTGGCGCGACCACGCCATGCGGCCGGGCCGCCGACGTACCGATGCAGGAGCAGGTGCGCCGAGACCGAGGTGATGCCGCTGGTCCGCGGGATGTCGTTCAGCAGCAGGGAGTTCCCGTCGGGCGGTGTGCTGTCGACGGTCGCCACGATCTCGGTACCGCCGGACGCGAGCTTGACCCAACTCGTGTCCGGGCGGCGCGCCAGTGCGCCGGCGAGATCCTGCGCGACCTGCGGTGTCGACGTGAGTCGGAGCAGCCATTGCGAGTGACCCGCCAGCTCCGGGTCAGGCAAACCGACAACCCGCAGCCCGGCCTCGGCCCGCAACCGGTTGAACCGGCGCGCGACGGTCTGCGTCGAGACCCCGAGCACCTCCCCGATCCTGCTGTACGGCGCCCGGCCGTCGATCTGCAGCGCGTGGATCAAGGCCCGGTCGATCGCATCCACCATGGTGACGATCATCGCCCCGAAGCTCGATGAATGGAAGATTCCCGCAAATCAAGACCACAACGTGGAAGGTTGAGCAACGGGCGCCGATCGTGGCGGTATGAAGAATCGATGGATCGGGCTGATCGCCCTGCTGGTCGCCGAGGCGATGAATCTCCTCGACGCGACGATCGTCCAGGTCGCGGCGCCGGTGATCCACACCGACCTCGGCGGCCGGACCGCGGACATCCAGTGGTTCAGCGCGGCGTACACGTTGCCGTTCGCGGCGTTGCTGATCACCGGTGGCCGCCTCGGCGACCGCTTCGGCAGGCGGCGCTGCTTCCGGATCGGAGTGGCTGTCTTCGTACTCACGTCGACCGCCTGCGCGCTCGCGTCGACGGCATGGTTACTGATCGGCTTGCGCGCGATCCAGGGCGCGGCCGCCGCGTTGGTGATTCCGCAGACCATCGGGCTGATCAAGACCGGCTTCACGGGCGCCGCGCTGCCGAAAGCGCTCGGCACGATCGGCCCGGTGATGGGCCTGGCCGGCATCTCCGGTCCGCTGCTCGGCGGCGTGATCACCGAGGCCAGTTCGTGGCGGGCGGTCTTCCTGGTCAACGTACCGCTCGGCCTTGCAGTGCTCGCGTTGTCGCACCTGCTCCCGGAATCCACGTCTCCCCGTCCGCCGCGGCTCGACGCCCTCGGAACAGTGCTGCTGACCGCGGGTACGGCGTTCCTCGTGTACCCGGTCCTGCAGTCACGCGACTGGTTCCTGCTCCCGGTCGGCGTCGTGATCCTCGGCGTATGCGTACTCCAGCAACGCCGCGAGGCACGACTGATCGAGTTGAGCCTGTTCGCGCATCGCGGTTTCGCCCCTGCCCTGCTCACCTCCACGTTGTTCTTCGCGGTGATGAGCGGCACGACGCTGGTCGTCGTACTGCATCAGCAACTCACGCTGCATCACACCGTGATGCACTCCAGCCTCGTGCTGCTTCCGTGGTCCGCCGCCTCCGGGGTCGCGTCGCTGGCCGCCGGTCAGTGGCTGGTCGCGCGCTTCCGTTCCCGCCTGATGTACGTCGGTCTCGGCGTACTGCTGGTGGGGCTGGCGGCGGCGCCGTACGTGCTGCTGCCTGCGTTGGCTGTCGGTGGTGTCGGGGCCGGGCTGTTCACGACGGCGTTCTTCGCGGAGGCGCTGCACAGGGTCGAGCCGCACGAGACCGGGTCGGCAGCGGGTCTGCTGAACGCGGTACAGCAGTTCGGCGGGACGCTCGGTGTCGCCGCGTTCGGCACGGTGTTCCTGCGGCACCCGGCCACGGTCGACCGGCCGCTGTGGCTGGCGGTCGCGGTCGTCGTACTGACGGTCGGGACCGCGCATCTCATGCGGTCGCCGCGTTCGCCGCGGCGCGGGCGTGCAGAGCGGGTGCCAGCGAGTACTGGCCGATGAAGATCGCGACACCGAGGACGGCGCAGCCGAGCCAGGTGACGGTCGGGCCGAGGTGCTCGAGCGCGTTCGTACCGGCCAGCGGGCCGACCACCGTGCCGACGCCGAACGCCATCCCGGACAGGCCCATGTACCGCCCGCGCAGGTCGACCGGGGCCAGGTCGGCGAACACCGCGCCGATCACCGCCGCGAACCCGATCTCGCCGAGCGTCCACACCACGACCGACAGCACGTACCCCCACCAGTTGTGCACGACGGCGCCGACGCCGAAGCCGAGACCGACGACCAGCATCGAGGCGGCCAGCAGCTTCGGGCGATCGAGCTTCACCATCCAGCGCCCGAGGAACGGCTGCACCAGCACGATCACGACGCCGTTCAGCGCGATGACCAGCCCGTACGTCTTCGAGCTCAGGCCGTCGTCCGACATCGCCAGCGGCAGCGTCGAGTACCCCTGCATGTAGATCGTCGCGTAGCCGATCTGGATCAGGATCATGAACAGAAACACGGTGTCCCGAAGCGCGACGCCGAGCACCGGTCGGCGCGGCGTACTCCCGTCGAGGACCGGGCGGCTCTCCGGTACCAGCGCCCAGATCACCGCGCCGGCGATCACCGACGTACCGGCGTTCAGCCAGAACAGCAGGCCGTACCCGACCGAGGCGAGGACGCCCGCACTGACGGTGGAGACCGAGAAGCCGAGGTTGATCGCCCAGAACAGCAGGCCGTACGCGCGGACCCGTTCGGTCGGGTCGAGCAGGTCCGCGACGGTCGCCTGGACGGCCGGGCGGAACAGGTCACCGAGCAGGCCGACGAGGAACGCGCTCACCCAGATCAGCGCCATCTCGCGGGCCGAGCCGAGCAGGATCAGAGCGGCAGCGGTACCGAAGAAGCAGATCAGCATCGTCAGCCGGCGTCCGACGCGGTCGGCGAGGAACCCGCCGGCGAGCTGGGCGGTCACGGTGCCGGCGCCGACCGCGGCCGCGACGGCTCCCGCCGTACCGGCGGACAGGTGCCGATCGTGGGTGAGGTACAGGACGAGGAACGGTTGCACGAAGCTGCCGAGCCGGTTGACCAGCTGGCACACCCACAGCGCCCAGAACGCCCGCGGCAGGGCGGTGGACCGGGAGTCGCCGACGGCGATTGCGTTCATGGTCCAACTGTCCGGGGTCGTCCGGGGCGTTGTCGATGATTAGTCTCAGGGCTAATCTTGGCCGGTGATCACGATCAGGCTGAACGCCGCGGACGTCGGGCGGATCCGGTTCGCGCTGTCGCCGCTGTGGGAGGCCATGACGAGTGTCCGGGCGCTGAGCAACAACACCGCGCGCAGCGTGCACGGCCCGTGGCTGCAGAAGGTCCGGCCCACCATCGAGGGCGACGACCTGACGTTGCTCAAGGCCCTTATCCCGCCGGCCGGCTACGTCCCCGACTTCCTCACGCCCGCGCCGCCGCGGCGGTCGACGAGCTTCGAGTCGGGCCTGGCCGCGATCGCCGCCACGCCCCACGACCTCGTGGTGGACGAGCTCCGCAGACTCCACACCGACACGCCCCACCCGCTGCTGCCCGAGCTGATCGCCCACCCGGCCGCCGGCCTGGAGCGCATCACCTCGGCCCTCGAGTCGTACTGGCGCCGCGCGATCGAGCCGGACTGGCGCCGGATGCGCGCGCTGCTCCAGGAAGACCTCGCGTTCCGCCTCGACGAACTGGCGAGCGGCGGCCTGGAACGCCTGTTCCGCAACCTGCACCCGTCGATCCACTACCGCAGCGACCGGATCGAGATCGACCGCCCGTACTGCTGCGACGGCGAACCGATGACCGGACAGGGCGTCCTGCTGGTCCCCTGCGTCTTCACCTGGCCCGCCGGCCTGGCAGTCACCGCCGCACCGCACGTCCCGACCATCACGTATCCGCCGAGAGGCCTCGGCCGCCTGTGGGAGGACCGCCAGGACATCACCGACTCCCCGCTCGCGGACCTGGTCGGCCGGACGCGCGCCGCTATCGTCAGCCACCTCGACCTGCCGATGTCCACGACCCACCTGGCCCACCAGCTCGGTGTGTCGGCGCCGACGTTGAGCGTCCACCTCGGCATCCTCCGGAACGCGGGCGTGGTCGCCTCCCGCCGCGACGGCCGGACCGTCCTGTACCACCGCACGTCCCTCGGCAGCCAACTGCTCTCCGCCTCGACGTCGCTGGCAACGACTGCTTGACAAGCGCCGCGGCGATCGGCCAGATTGGCGGACGGCGCCGACCGGTCGCCGAGCCGTGGGACATCCGCCCCAGTCGGGGTTCCAGCGGGCGAAGGGGAATCAGCCCTCTCGGTCGTCGATGCCAGCAGGCCAACTCCGTACACCACGTCGCTGGGGGACGACGGTGTCGACGAGGAGGCTTGTCATGACGAAGGACGGCAATTTCAAGAAGGTCGTACGGCGGCACGCCGGGGAAACCGGCCAGCGGTACACCGAGGCCCTGACCGATCTCGAGGGTCTGAGCGACCGCATCTACCACGAGCCGGACGCCGACCGGCTGGTCGCCCATCTCCGGGACCGCTACGGAATCGACGCGGTCGCGGCGACGAAGCTCAGCGTGCACAAGACCTACGTGTTCCACATCGACCGGAACGACGGTCCCCCGTGGATCGCGAGGGCGTTCCCGCCGGCGCGGCCGCGGTCCGGCGTCGAGGGCGATGCCGCCGTACTGCGCTTTCTCGAGCAGCACGACTATCCCGCCGAACGGCTCGCCGTCGACGACGCGGTGTCCGACTTCGACGGCAGCGCGGTCCTCGTCACCGAGTTCGTCGACAGCACCCCGCTCCCGGGCGGCACCGAGGATTACGCGATCATGGCCGATCTGCTCGGACGGCTGCACGCGTTGCCGTTCGACGAGTCGGTCAGCCGGCCTGGTGGGGCGAGTGGTGAGGACCCCCGCCGAATGGGGACACCACGGCAGGACCTTCTCGCCGGCTTGGCGTTTCTCGACGCGGTGGACACGAAGGTCGCAGCGGCCGATCGCGAGCGGTTCGAGCAGCTCCTCGACCAGGTGCGGTCCGCAGACGACGGGGACGGTCTGCCCGAGAGCCTGCTGCACGGGAACCTGCTGCATGCTCCCAGTCACGCGGTCGTCGGCAAGAACGGGCCGGTGGCAATCAACTGGAAGGCGTCCGGGCGTGGTCCGCGGCTGTCCGACCTCGCGTACCTGCTGTGGGGCACTGGGAACTGGGCTCCCACGCGAAGCACCAACGAGGAACGCGTCGAGGCGGTCGTCGCGGCGTACCGCAAGCACGTCGAGCTGACCGACGAGGAGCTCGACCGGCTCGAAGGCGTGATGTACATCAGGCCGCTCTACCTGGTGTGTTTCGGCTACCGGCGCGACCTCACCAACGGCGTGCCGTTCAACGAATGGTGGTTCCTCGAGCCGGCCGAGTACTTCACAACCACCGCGGCGGCGACCCGGCGGGCGTTCCGCCGCTAACCGAAGTTGGGTGGGTCTACCTGGAGGCGGACCGTGCCGGGGTTTTTCTTGGTGGTGCGGGCCGCTTGGGCTTCTTTGAGGGAACGGACCAGCGTGGCGCCGTGGGCGCGAGGGGTGCGGACCACGGCGCGCGCGGTTTCGTCGTCGACGTCCACCGGGCCCAGGACCTCCAGGCCGGCGGACGGCGGGATCAGGTCGCGGAGGCGGGTGATCAGGTCGTTCACAGCCTCCGGCGGGCCGGTGAGTTCGGCGAGCTTGGCCGCCGGGGCGAGGCGGGCGGTACGGCGTTCCTCGATCTCGCGGAGGGCGTACCCTTCCGGGCTCCAGCGGACGATCGCCTGCAGCGGCAGGGCGGACGGGTCCCCGACCAGGATCACGGGAGCCCCCGCCCGGACCAACGCGGCCGCGTTGAACCAGCGGCGTACGGCCTCCTCGGCGGCCCGCAGGTCGGTGCGGGACAACAACAGCCAGGTGTCGAGCAGCAGCGCCGCGGCATACCCGCCCTCGGCGACCGGCTCGGCTCCTGGCGTGCTGACGATCAACGCGGGCGCATCCGACACGAGGTCGAGCACGTTGTCGCCACCCGACGTACGCACGACGACTCCCGGGAACGCCCGCCCGAGCTCCTCCGCCGTACGACGGGCACCGATGATCGCGGCGCGCATCCGCGTGTCACCGCACTCCGGGCACCGGTGGTCCGCGGCCGGCCGGCCGCACACGCTGCAACTCGCCGGCCCCGATCCCCCGGTACGGCGCAACGTGCCGCCACAGGTCGCGCACCGCGACGGGGCCCGGCACGTCTGGCACACCAGGCTCGGCAGGTACCCGGCCCGCGGCACCTGGACCAGCACCGGCCCGGACCGCAGCCCTTCCCGCGCGATCTCGAACGCCCGGTGCGGCAACCGCGCCGCCCGGGCCGACGGATCCCGCGCCAGGTCGATGTCCGACTCCCCCGCGATGTGCACCGACGGCGCCGCCGCGCGGATCAGCTTCCGGTCCGCGATCAGCTCGTGCGCGAACCCGGACTCCAGCAGCGCCGCCGCCTCCGCGGACCGCGCGAACCCGCCGAGCAATGCCGCGCACTGCTGCCGGAACGCCCGCAGCAGCAGGACTTCCCGGGCATGCGGGTACGGCGCGCGCGGCTCGGCGTACGACTCGTCGCCGTCGTCCCACATCGCCACCAGCCCCAGATCCGCGACCGGGGCGAACGCCGCCGCGCGCGTCCCGATCACCACCCGGGCCCTGCCGTGCAGTGCGGACAGGAACGCGCGATAACGAGCCGTCGGCCCGAGATCCGCCGACAGCGTGACGAACCCGTGCTCGCCGAGCACCGCCGCGCAGGCGGCCGCCAACCGCTCAAGGTCCCGCGCATCCGGCGCCAGCAACAACGCACCACGACCCGACGCCGCACACACAGCCGCCGCCTGCGCGAACGCCACCGGCCAATCAGCACCTGGTACGGCGGTCCAGACCGCGCGCGGCGCCTCCGACCGCGCGATCGCGTCGAGAAAACCAGCAGGGTACGGCGACCACTCCGAGCGGGACGTCGACGCCGGCGGGCGCGGCGGCTGGTCGCAGCACAGCGGCTCGCCCTCCACCTTCGCGTGCCGGGGCGGGACCGCGAGCCGCGTGACGTCCGCGAGCACCCCGGCGTACCGATCGGCGACCGCCCGGCACAGGTCCGCGATCTCCGGGGTCAGCACGCGTTCGGCCGAGACCACCTTGCGGAGCCGGACCAGCTTGCCGTCGTGGTCCGAGGTCTCCAGCCGCTCCAGCACGAACCCGTCCAGGTCCTTGCCGGCGAACCGGACCTTCACCCGCGCACCGGGCTGCGCGGCCGCCGCCATGTCCTCCGGGACCAGGTAGTCGAACGGCCGGTCCAGATGCGGCAAGGAGACATCCACCGCGATCCGCGCCACCGGCAACGTCGTGGTGATCGGAGCCGGTTCCTTGGTCCGCGACTTGCGAACGGTGTCGCGCAGCAGCGTGAGCTGCTCCGGCGAATCTCCGTTCGATGTCACCGGGAAACTGTAGTCGGCCGGGACGACACCGTGTCGGAGGCTGACCTCGGCCTGTGGACAAGCAACGGCCCGGCCGCCGAGCAGGCAGCCGGGCCGTGCGGAAGTACTACTTGTTGATCGCGGCCTTGAGGGCCTCGACGCGGTCCGTCCGCTCCCAGGTGAAGTCCTCGCCGGTGCGGCCGAAGTGGCCGTTCCGGGCGGTCTGGGCGTAGATCGGGCGGAGCAGCTCCAGGTCCCGGATGATCGCCGCCGGGCGCAGGTCGAAGACCTCGCGGACCGCCGTGGTGATCTTGCCGACCTCGACCTTCTCGGTACCGAACGTGTCCACGTAGAACCCGACCGGCGCGGCCTTGCCGATCGCGTACGCGACCTGGCACTCGACCCGGTCCGCGAGCCCGGCCGCGACGATGTTCTTCGCCACCCAGCGCATCGCGTACGCCGCCGAGCGGTCCACCTTCGACGGGTCCTTGCCGGAGAACGCGCCGCCGCCGTGCCGGGCCATCCCGCCGTACGTGTCGATGATGATCTTCCGCCCGGTCAGCCCGGCGTCGCCCATCGGGCCGCCGATCTCGAACCGGCCGGTCGGGTTCACCAGCAGCTTGTAGCCGGTCGCGTCGATGTCGAACTGCTCGAGCACCGGGTCGACGACGTGCTTCTTGATGTCCGGCGTCAGCATCGTGTCCAGGTTGATGTCCGCCGCGTGCTGGCTGGACACGACCACGGTGTCGATCCGGACCGCCTTGTCGCCGTCGTACTCGATGGTGACCTGGGTCTTGCCGTCCGGGCGCAGGTAGGCCAGCGTGCCGTTCTTGCGGACCTCGGCGAGCTGCTCGGACAGCCGGTGCGCGATCGTGATCGGCAGCGGCATCAGCTCCGGCGTCTCGTTGGACGCGTAGCCGAACATCAGCCCCTGGTCGCCCGCACCCTGCAGGTCCAGCGCGTCCTGCGACGAGTCCGACCGCGTCTCGTACGCCGTGTCGACGCCCTGGGCGATGTCCGGCGACTGGCTCCCGATCGCGACCTGCACCCCACAGGACGCGCCGTCGAAGCCCTTCAGGGACGAGTCGTAGCCGATCTCGAGAATGCGCGACCGCACGATCCCCGGGATGTCGACGTACGCGGTCGTGGTGACCTCACCCGCGACGACGACCAGACCCGTGGTGATCAGGGTCTCGACCGCGACCCGGCTCTTCGGGTCCTCGGCCAGCAGCGCGTCGAGGATGGAGTCGCTGATCTGGTCGGCAATCTTGTCCGGGTGACCCTCGGTCACGGACTCTGACGTGAAAAGGCGCCTCGCCACAGTTCTCCCTCGAATTCCTCGTGTGCCGCCCGGCTGCTGGGCACGGCCGTGCGATCCCCCCACTGCACCGGCGGTTGGCGATGCATCTGGGAAGTATGCCAGCAGTTTCCCCCGCGATCCCGGCGACGCTCCGAATTCGTCCGGTATGCAAGACCAGCGATCACATTCTGGACGGGTGGCCCGGTTTCACGCGTGCGGGCCGACCGTCACGTCGCCGAGTGTGAGCAAGGGAGCAGCACCGAGGATCGCACCCAACCGGTCCACCTCCGCGTCCAGCAGCCTGCGGCGGCGACGATTCAGCGGGGTGAGTGCCTCGACGGTCACGTGCAGTGTCCGGCCGGACTTCTTCTGGTGCCAGACACCCGCGACGATGCCGTCGACCAGCAGCAGCGGGTAGTTCCCGGCCTGGCCGCGGGCGGTCGCGCGTTCGAACGCCTTGCCGGGGAAGAGCAGCTCCCTCGGGTAGCTGCCGACGCCGTACGCGTCGAAGTACGGCAGCAACCGTACGCCGTCGGCGCGGTCGTCGGGGAAGTCGTCGTCGCCTGGGGCATACCAAACGGTTTGGTCTGCGAGGGTCGCCTGCGGCAGGCCCTCGAAGTACGGCCTGACCGTGGCCGGCGTGGTCTTGAGCCAGCGGGCGAACTGCTGCGGGGTGGCGGGGCCGTAGGAGTAGAGGTACCGGTGCAGGAGCTCGGTCATCGCCTTCTCCGCGGGCATCGGGTCGAACGGGCGGAGGCGGTGCGGGTTCGAGTACGTCGTGAGCCGGCCGCGGAGCGGACCGTGGCAGAGGACGCCGGCGTGCGCGGCGAGGTACACCGCCTGCCGCCAGCGGGCCCAGGCACCCTGGAACGCGGGGATGGTCGGGGTACGCGCCCATTCGCCGGTCCGCCGTACGACCTCCTCGGTCAGCTCGTCGACGGTCAGGTCGTCGTGGGCCAGCGCCTCGCCGATCGCGGCGACGACCTGGTCGAGCTCGTCCGGCGTCATCCGGATCGGCTCGGGTTGCTGCCCGTTCCCGGGGAGCGCGGACAGCGCCCCGGTCCACATCGGCAGGTCGTCGAGCGGTAACAGATGCACGGTCCCCCGCGGCCCGAAGGTCTTCACCAGCCCTTCGTTACGCTGCACCGTCGCCCGGTCCGCCCCGTCCAGCCGGAGCGCCACGGACGTCTCCCCCGCCGCCGCGATCTGCGCGTGTGCCCCACACATCGCCCGTACGGCGTCAACCGGCGTACCAGCCGGCGCCACCAGCCCCTGCCGCCGCATCCGCCGCGCCACAACCGCACCCCAGGAGATCTCCACACCCCGACCCTAGGACGGAAAGAGGACAGCTTCTGTCCTCTTATGCCCAGTGGGTGGCTACTAGGTTCCAGATGACGCCGGAGAGGGCGTCTTTCGAGCCGGAGGGGACGGGGAGGGCGGTGCCGGTGCGGTCCAGGATGACCGCTTCGTTGAGGTCGCTGCCGAAGACCTTGCCGCCGGAGACGTCGTTGACGACCAAGAGGTCGCAGCCCTTGCGTTCGAGTTTGGCGCGGCCGAGTTCCAGGACCGTGTGGTCGGCGTCGCCGGTCTCCGCGGCGAAGCCGACGATGATCTGGTCGGGGCGGGCCCGGTCGTGGGAGATCGTGTGCAGGATGTCCGGGTTCTGCACCAGGTCGACCGCCGGTACGGCGCCGTCGGCGGTCTTCTTGATCTTGTGTTCGACGACGGCGGCGGGGCGGAAGTCCGCGACCGCGGCGGCCATCACGATCGCGTCCGCGTCGGCGGCCCGGCCGGTGATCTCGTCGTACAGGTCCTGCGCGGACACCACCGGCACCACTTGGACGCCGGCCGGGTCGGGCAGCTCGGAGTTGGCGGCGACCAGTGTCACCTTCGCACCGCGGGCGGCGGCGATCCGGGCCAGCGCGTACCCCTGCTTGCCGGACGACGAGTTGCCGAGGTACCGCACCGGATCCAGGTGCTCCCGGGTCCCACCGGCGCTGATCAGTACGTGCTTCCCGGTCAGATCCGCCACCGACTGACCCGCGGCCCGCGCGGCTTCGTCGGCGAGCATCAGCTGGCTGATCGCGAAGATCTCCGACGGCTCCGGCAGCCGGCCGCGCCCGGTGTCGGCGCCGGTCAGCCGGCCGACCGCCGGGTCGAGCACGGTGATGCCGCGGGACCGCAGGACCGCGACGTTCGCCTGGGTGGCCGGGTGTTCCCACATCTCGGTGTGCATCGCGGCCGCGAACAGGATCGGGCAGCGCGCGGTGAGCAGCGTGTTCGTGAGCAGGTCGTCGGCGAGCCCGTGGGCGGCCTTGGCGATCAGGTTCGCGGTCGCGGGCGCCACGACGACGAGCTCCGCGGCCTTGCCGATCCGCACGTGCGGCACTTCCTGTACGTCGTCGAACGGGTCCGCCGTCACCGGCTGCCCGGACAGCGCCGCCCAGGTCGCCGCGCCGACGAACTCCAGCGCGGCCGCCGTCGGCACCACCCGGACGCTGTGCCCGGACTCGGTCAGCCGCCGGAGCAGGTCGCAGACCTTGTACGCCGCGATCCCGCCGCCGACGCCGAGCACGACGTTCGGCTTGTGTCTGGGTACGACGGAAGCCCCCGGGGCGCTCGGGCCACCGGGGGTCAGGTCACCGGTTGCGGACATCGGACTCCGTTCCCGGTCGGTGTGCTGTTACTCGGACTTCTCCGCAGCCGCGGCGGCTTCTGCCTCGGCCTCGGGGTCGATGTCGGTGCAGGTCAGCACGCCGTCGTTGATCTCGCGCATGGCGATCGACAGCGGCTTCTCCTGCGGCGTCGTCTCGACCAGCGGCCCGACATACTCCAGCAGGCCCTCGCCGAGCTGGCTGTAGTAGGCGTTGATCTGGCGGGCACGCTTGGCGGCGAAGATGACCAGCGCGTACTTGGACGAGGTGCGGTCGAGCAGCTCGTCGATCGGCGGGTTGGTGATGCCTTCGGGGTTCGCGACAGTTCCAGCCACGTGACAAATCCTCTGATTCTTGAAGCGCGGCCCGGAAAACCAGCTAAGAAAAACTAGTTCCGGGTTGCGAGTACGGGCGAACCGAGCAATCCTACCAGCTCGTCCGCCGCGCGCTCGAGGTAGTCGTTGACGATGGTCA
>NZ_DASRVN010000043.1:0-34578 GCF_035655035.1 Kribbella sp.
CAGTCGTACGTGATCATCTGGCGCGGCGCGAACTCGACACCACGGTCATCCTCGAAGCTGACCCCACCCAGCCCCGAACCACGCAGTACGCGATTAGACATGTCAAACCTCCGAGATCGTCATCCGTGCCAACGGTCGGCCAGCCCGGATCATTCCCATTTTGGCATGTCCGAGCCATATGTACGCACCTGACAGCCCGTCGTGACCTGCTGTCATCGACTGTTCACAGATCACGGTGTGTCGCCGTGTGTCGTAGGCCACGCGTCGTACGACGTGCCAAATCGATATCCGGTTCACAGCCTGTTGCCAGGAATCGAGGATCTCCTCCTCAGTATCCGTCCCTAGCCTCAGCGTCCATGGTGCTACCCCGCCACAAGCTCCGTGGCCTCAACTTCGTGAACGTGGCGCTGGTCGCCATCGTGCTCGTCATCGGCGTGACCTCCTACTTCCTGTTCTTCAAGAAGGATCCGCCGGCCGCCGGCGCGACCCGGCCGTCGGTCGCCGTCCAGCGGGGCGCGGTCACCGCGAGCGTCAGCTCCAGCGGCACCCTGCAGAGCTCGACCACCGCGTCGCCGCAGTTCGAGACCTCCGGCACGGTCACCCAGGTACTGGTCAAGGTCGGCCAGGTGGTGGCGAAGGGCGCGGCGATCGCCAAGATCGACCCGTCCGCCGCCGAGCGGCAACTGGTGATCGCCCAGCAGAACCAGATCGCCTCAGCGAACTCGGTGACCGCCGCGGAGGGCTCGCTCACTGACGCGCAGACCGCGCTCACGGCGGCCGAGGAGGCCTCGGCGTCCCCGTCGCCGACCCCGACTCCGACCAACGGTCAACAGCAGCAACAGCAGAGCCAGTCTCAAGGTCAAGGGCAGGCTCAGAGTCCGGAAGTTGCCGTGAGCAACGCCGAGGCGAGTCTGGCGAAGGCGAAGGCGGACAAGGAGCAGGCCGACCAGAACGTCGACGCCGCCGAGGCCGCGGTCGCCGCGACCACGCTGAAGGCGCCGATCGCCGGCACCATCACCGCGGTGAACGGCGCGGTCGGCTCGGTGGCCGGCGGCTCCAGCTCCGGTTCAGGAAGCGGGAGCGGGAGCAGCGGTGGTCAAGGCTCGACCTCAGGTCAAGGTTCATCCTCGGCCTCCAGCAGTACGTCGAGCGCGTCGGGCACCGGCTTCGTCGACATCGCCGACCTCAAGTCGCTCCAGGTGGTGGCGGCGTTCGCGGAGGCCGATGCGATCAAGATCAAGGCCGGCCAGTCCGCGACCGTCACGCTGAACGCCGAGCCCGGTACGACGCTCACCGCCTCGCTCGCGTTCGTGTCGCCGACCCCGACCACGACCAACGGGGTCGTCTCGTACTCGGCGACCTTCAGCCTCGCCAAGCTCCCGGCGAACGCCCGGATCGGTCAGACCGCGAACGTCACGGTGCAGACCGCGAAGGCCGCGAACGCCCTGTACGTCCCGAGTACCGCGATCGCGACCAGCGGTACGACGTACACGGTGACGATGGCCGACGGCAGCGGTACCCGTGAGGTGAAGGTCGGCGTCCGGGGCGACAGCTACACGCAGATCGTGTCCGGGCTGAACGAGGGCGACCAGATCGAGCTGCTGCAGGGCTCGATCGGTGGCACCAGCACGCAGAACGGCCAGACCCGGCAGGGGCAGCTCGGCGGGGGCGGTCAGTTCGGCGGTGCGGGCAACGGTGGCGGCTTCGGCCGGGGTACCGGTGGCGGAGCTGGAGCCGGTGGCGGTGGTTTCGGTGGCCGCTGACACCCTGATCGAGCTCCGGGAGGTCACCAAGACGTACGGCAGCGGCGAGACGGCGGTGCACGCGCTCCGGGGCGTGTCGCTGCGGATCGAGGCCGGCGAGTACGTCGCGGTGATGGGCTCGTCCGGATCCGGCAAGTCGACGTTGATGAACATCCTCGGCTGTCTCGACGTACCGTCGCGGGGCGAGTACTGGCTGGACGGCAGTGATGTGGCCCGGCTGTCCGAGGACCAGCAGGCGCTCGTCCGCGGCCGGAAGATCGGGTTCGTCTTCCAGTCGTTCAACCTGATCCCGCGGACCACCGCGCTGGCGAACGTCGAGCTGCCGCTCACCTACGCGCACCTGCGCCGGGCCGAACGCCGGCGGCGGGCGAACCGCGCGCTCGAACTGGTCGGTCTCGCGGACCGTACCGGCCACCGCCCGAACCAGCTGTCCGGCGGTCAGCAGCAGCGGGTCGCGATCGCCCGGGCACTCGCGACCGGCCCGCGGATCCTGCTCGCCGACGAGCCGACCGGCAACCTGGACGCGCACTCGACCGACGAGGTGCTCGGCATGTTCGGCGAGCTGCACGCCGAGGGCCGGACGATCATCGTGATCACCCACGAGCACGAGGTCGCGGCCCGCGCCCGGCGGCTGGTGCATGTCTCCGACGGCCGGATCGTCGCCGACGAGGTGACCCGCTGATGTCACCACGCGACCTGATGGGCGCCGCGCTCCGCGGCCTCACCGCGAACAAACTCAGATCCCTGCTCACCGTCCTGGGCGTGTCGATCGGCGTCGGCGCGGTCATCGTGCTGGTTGCGGTCGGCAACGGTTCCGGCAAGGCGGTGCAGCAGCGGCTGGAGGCGATGGGTACCAACCTGCTCACGGTCTCCACGACCGGCGGTGGCGGCGGGTTCATCCGCGGCCAGGCCGGTCCGGCGAATCAGCAGTACAGCCTGACGCTCGAGGATTCGGCCGCGCTGTCGGACAAGCACCTCGCGCCCGACATCGCGTCGGTCGCGCCGGTGATGACCAGCTCCGGTACGGCGACCAACGGAGACACCAGCTACACGGTCAACCAGGTGATCGGTACGACCCCGGCGTACCTGCCGGCCACCAATACGCCGGTGCAGCTCGGGCAGTCGTTCACGCAGGCGGACGTGGACGCGTCCCAGCGGGTGATCCTGCTCGGGCAGACGGCCGCGACCGAGCTGTTCACCCGGCCGGCGAGCGCGGTCGGCCGGACGATCAAGCTCGGCGCCGTCGACTTCACGGTCCTCGGCGTACTGGCGAGCAAGGACAGCACCGGGTTCAACGACCCGAACTCGACGGCGATCGTGCCGATCACGACGCTGCGGGCGACCCAGGCCGGGTACGGCGCGCTGAACCAGATCGTCGTACAGGCGGCCGACAAGGACCACGTCGACACCGCACAGGCCGAGGTCACGGAGCTGCTGACCGCCCGGCATCAGGTGCCGGCGACCGAGACGACGTCGCCGTTCCGGATCACGAACTCCGCGCAGATCCTGCAGACCAGCCAGGACACCGCGGCGACGTTCACCGCACTGCTCGCGACCGTGGCCGCGATCAGCCTGGTGGTCGGCGGGATCGGCGTCACGAACATCATGCTGGTCACCGTCACCGAGCGGACCCGGGAGATCGGGATCCGCAAGGCACTCGGCGCCCGGCGGCGCACCATCCTCGGCCAGTTCCTGATCGAGGCGACGCTGCTCAGCCTGATCGGTGGCGCGGTCGGCGTCGGCGTGGCGCTGATCGTCACCCGCTTCCAGCTGGCCGGTGTGCAGCCGGTGCTGGTGCCGTCGTCGATCGGACTCGCGCTCGGCGTGTCCGCGGCGGTCGGCCTGTTCTTCGGCAGCATGCCGGCGCACCGAGCCGCCGGACTCCGTCCCATCGACGCACTACGACACGAGTGAGAGGCCACCTGCTATGACTGACCAGACGCCCGACGAGTTCGCCCAGATCGGGTCCGACGAGGAGGTCCAGGCGGCGCTGCAGCCGAAGAAGACCCTCAACCTGCCGCTCGCGACCGCGATCCTGACCGGGATCGTGGTGCTCGCGATCGGGCTGGCGGGCGGTGCCGGGATCCACGCCGCGTTCGCGTCGACCAGCTCGTCGTCGAACCAGCCGCAGGCCGGGCGCGGCTTCGGTGGGTACGGCGGCTACCGCGGCGGCCAGGGCGGTGGTCAGGGCGGTGGCCAAGGTGGTGGTGGGTTCGGCGGCGGGACGGTCGGCACGGTGGTGTCCGCGAACTCCTCGCAGCTCGTCGTGAAGACGCAGTCCGGCAACGTCACGGTGAAGCTCACCGGCGACACGACGTACGAGATCACCTCGAAGGGCACGGCCGCGGACCTGAAGACCGGCGAGCAGGTGGTCGTCAGCGGCCAGAACGCCAACGGCACGATCACCGCGAACACGGTCCGCCAGGGGTCGTTCGGCGGCTTCCGCGGTCCGAACGCGACACCGTCCTCGCGCTGAGGACCCCCGAACCGTGCGCCCGGCCAGCACCCCGGCCGGGCGCACGTTCATACGCGGGTGGCGAAGAGGGCGACGGCGGTGGAGTCGAGCGTGAAGGTGCCGCCGTACGCCTCGATCGCGGCGCCGGTGCGGTCGAGCACGGTGTCGAGCTTGCCGGCGTCGGCGAGCGGCTTCGCCATGCCGCTGGTACGGAGCTGATCGAGCCACTCGTCGCGGGTGTAGGTGCGGGACCACGGGAAGGTCGGTCGCTCGACCGCGGTGAACGCGCCGCCCAGGGCGTCGGCGGTGCGGTCGAGGAAGTGCTCGTACGCGCCCAGCGGTGCCGCGGCGGCGTGGGCGGCGGCCGGATGGTCAGGGAGCACGTCGCGCTGCACGGTGGCGAAGGCGGCGCCGAGCTCGGGCGGCGGTTGCAGGACGTACCAGAAGACCGCGAACGTCCCGCCGGGCCGCAGTACGTCGGCAGCCTTCGCGGCACCGGCGACCGGGTCGATCCAGTGCCAGGTCATCCCCGCCACCAGCGCGTCGTACGTCCGCCCCGCCGGATCCCACGACTCGAAGGGCGCGACCTCCACGTCGACCCCGGTGCTCCGCGCGTACGCCGCCATCCGCTCGTCGACCTCCACCCCGAGCACCCGGCACCCGGCGGCCTGGAGCTGCCGTGCCACGATCCCGGTCCCGCAGCCGACATCGACCACCTGCTGTCCGGTGCCTTTGGCAACAACCGCCTTGATCAGAGCGTCCGGATAGCGCGGCCGGGCGCGGTCGTACAGCGCCGGGTCGGACCCGAACGACTCCGCCATGTCGCGCCGCCGATGCGGCTCACCGCCAGCTAGAGTGGGCATGTGCCCACCGTAGTGGGCGATTGCCCATTCGTGTCAAGGGACGGTTCGGAATGCCTACCGGTGTGGCGATGCGGGACGCTCGCGAGGTGTTGTTCGACGCGGCCGAGCGGGTGCTGCTTCGGGAGGGGCCGGAAGGGCTCACGAGTCGGGCAGTAACCACTGAGGCGGGGTGCGCGAAAGGCCTGCTGCACAAGCATTTCGTGGACTTCGACGGGTTTCTGGCGGAGCTGGTGCTGGATCGGATCCGGCGGCTGCACGTGCAGGGTGAGGTGTTGCTGGCGGCGGCGGGGGAGCGGACCGTGGTCGAGAACCTCACCGAGCTGCTGACCGACCTGTTCGGGTCGGTCGCGGTGGCGATCGTCGGCTTGACGATCTCGCGGGACGGGCTCCGGGCGCGGCTGCGGAAGGACGTGCCGGCCGGCGTACCGATCCTGAGCGAGGCCGGGCAGGTGATCCGGGACTACCTGGCGGCGGAGCAGACGTACGGCCGGATCCCCGCCGGCGCCGACACCGACGTCCTCGGGCTGACCCTGATCGGATCCACCCATCTGCTGTACGCCGACCGTACCGGCACCCGCCCGACCGCGGACCAGGTACGGGCGTTCGTGAGCTCCGTCGTTCCCGCCTGAGCGCCGCAGAGATCCGATGAGTCATTGACGCCTGCGCTTGGAAAGCGCTATCTTCCGACGAAATGAGGCCCAAAAAGTACAAATCGAGCCTCTCGAGACGGAAGTTGGCACGACTGTGATCAGGTCATTCAAAGTCCTGGCCGCGGGGGTGGGGATTGCCCTGACGCTCGCCGCCTGCGGTACGAACGAAGCCGCGAAGGCGGAGCAGGATCCGAAGGCGCCGCTGGAGCTGTGGGCGCGGACCACGCCGGGCGGCGACGGCGAGAAGGGCATGAAGAAGCTCGCCGCCGCCTTCGAGCAGCAGACCGGGCAGAAGGTCGAGGTGACCGCGATCTTCGACGACTTCGAGACCAAGCTGGCCCAGCGCGCCGCGCAGAAGGACCTGCCGGACATCGTGATGAACGACTCGTCGCAGCTCGGCACGATGGTCAGCCAGGGCATCGTCCGCGAGGTCGACCTGTCCGCGATCAAGGGCAGCGACCAGCTGCTCGAGCCGGCCCTGGCCGCGGCCCGCGCCGCGGACGGCAAGACGTACGGCGTCCCGTACTCCGCGCAGGCCTCCGCGCTGCTGATCCGCAAGGACTGGCTGAAGAAGGTCAACCTGCCCGCTCCGGCGACCTGGGACCAGCTGGTCACGCTGGCGAAGGCCTTCACGACGCAGGACCCCGACGGCAACGGCAAGGCCGACACGTACGGGCTGGCCGTGCCCGGCTCGACCAAGCGCGGCTACGCCTCCTGGTACTTCTCGAACTTCCTCTGGGCCGGTGGCGGCGACTTCGTCACGAAGGGTGCCGACGGCAAGTACAAGCCCGCGATGACCACACCCGAGTCCGAGGCCGCGACCAAGTGGTTCCGCGACCTGGCCTGTACGTCGAAGGTGATCCAGCCGGGCGCCGCGACGATGGACACGCCGCCGACCAACGAGACGTTCGAGGCCGGCAAGACCGGCATGTACGTCGTCGGCCCGTACCTGATGCCGCGGTTCGACTCCTCGCTCGGCAAGGACAAGTACGAGGTCGTCGCGATGCCGAAGGGCCCGAAGGACTCGACCGTGCTGGCCGAGGGCGGCAGCGTCTACCTGATGGCCGGCTCGAAGAACGAGGCCGCGCAGAACGCGTTCGCGTCGTACGCGATCTCCGAGGCCGGGCAGAAGGTCGGCATGGAGGGCGAGAAGGCGTTCATCGTGCAGCTGCCGGTGAACAAGAACGTCGACATCAGCACGGTCCGCCCCGACCCGCGCTGGAAGCTGTACGCCGACGTGTACAAGGAGCACGGCCGGTACGCGCCGTCGGTGCCGAACTGGACGCCGATCCGGCAGAGCACCGCGGACACCGTGAACGCGCTGATCGCGGACTGCGGCCTGGACCTGGACTCGGAGCTGAAGAAGCTCGACCAGAAGCTCGGTGACACGCTCAACCAGCAGGGCATCGGCGCGTCGTGAGTGTTCGGGAAGCAACACCGTCGGCGGCAGGGACGGCAGCGGCGGCACCGGCGCGGACAGCGCCGGGGGCTGCCGGCCGAGCCCGGCGGAACGGCCAGTGGTGGATCCCTTGGCTGTTCCTCGCGCCGGCGCTCGTGCTGTTCGTGTACTTCAAGTTCATCCCGATGGCGCAGGCGATCGGGATGTCGGTTCAGGAGGTCCGCCCGTACCTGGGCAACCGGTGGGTCGGGGGCGCGAACTACGCGGAGATCCTGGGCGACGGCGGCTTCCGCTCGGCCGCCTGGAACACCGTGGTCCTCGCGGTCGGCCAGACGGCCGGCTCGATGATCCTCGGGTTCTGCCTCGCGCTGCTCGTCGAGGGGCAGACCCGCAAGCTGAGCTTCATCCGGTCGGCGGCGTTCCTGCCGGTCGTCGTGCCGCTGGCGGTCACCGCCGAGCTCTGGCGGATCATGTACCACCCGACCGGCGACGGCCTGATCAACCAGGTCATCGGACTGGTCGGGCTCGGTCCGTTCGGGTTCATCAACGACCCGCACACGTCGCTGGCGTCGATCGCGGTGACCGGGATCTGGCGCGGGGCGCCGTACGACATGATGATCTTCCTGGCCGGGCTGGCGGGGATCGACCGCGGGCTGTACGAGGCCGCGACGGTGGACGGCGCGTCGACCTGGAAGCGGATCCTGCACGTCACGCTGCCCGGGTTGCGGCCGGTGTTCGCGATCCTGTTCGTGCTGGCCGCGGTGCGCGGGTTCCGGACCTTCACCGAGGTGTTCCTGCTGACCAACGGCGGGCCGAACGGCTCGACCGAGGTCGTGATGACGCTGATCTACAAGCTCGGCCTGGAGCAGAGCCGGCTCGGCGTCGGCTCGGCCGGTGCCGTACTGCTGTTCGCCGCGACGCTCGTGCTGACCGTCTGCGTCCAGCTGCTGCGACGGAGGAGATCCGCATGAGTGCCGCCACCGAGACCGCGCTCGGTCTCACCGAGAGCAAGGGCGCCGGCGCCCGGATCGCGAAGTTCGTGATCTACGTCGGATTGTTCACAATCTTCGCGGGGCCGTTGCTGGCGCTGCTGGTCGGCTCGTTCAACCACGTGTCGGACCCGACCCAGCTGAGCGTCGTACCGAAGACGCCGACGCTGGACAACTTCCGGATAGCGTTCGACCACGGCGTACTGCGGTACCTGCTGAACTCGTTCTTCGTCGTCGGCTTCGGGCTGCTGCTGCAGGTGGCCGTGTCCGTGCTCGCGGGGTACGCGCTGGCGCGGAAGAAGTTCCCGCTGATGACGCTGGTGATGGTCGCGATCCTGGCCACGATGATGCTGCCCGAGGAGATCCTCGCGCTGCCGCTCACGCTCGTCCTCGCCGACCTGCCGCTGGTGCACCTGAACCTGATGGGCACGCTGGCCGGGATGATCGTGCCGCTCGGCGCCTGGGCGTTCTCGATCCTGGTGATGACCGAGTTCATGAAGGACGTGCCGCGGGAGCTCGAGGAGGCGGCGCGGATCGACGGCGCCGGCGAGTTCCGGATCTTCGGGCAGATCATCCTGCCGCTGTGCAAGCCCGCGCTGGGCGTGATCGGGGTGTTCGGCTTCACGATGATCTGGGACCAGTACCTGCTGCCGCTGCTGGTCGCGCAGAACGCCAAGGCCTACACGCTCCCGCTGGCGCTGCGGACGCTGCGGATCGATCCGGCCGTCACGCCCGGTGTCGTACTCGCGGCGTCGTTGCTCGCGCTGCTTCCTTCCGTGCTGGTGTTCCTCTTCTTCCAACGTTCGTTCGCCCGGGGCCTGACCTCCGGCGCACTCAAGGGGTGAGACATGGATCGTCGTACCTTCCTGGCAACAACCGGCGTCGCGGGCGCCGCGGCCGCCACGCTGAACGCCCTTCCCGCCATGGCTGACACACAGGCGGGCGTTGTTCGCTCGTTGGACGAGCTGCGGGCGGCGATCGCCGCCGCGACGCCGGGGACCGTCGTGACGGTTGCCAACGGCACCTATGAGGTGACCTCGCCGGTCGCGATCACCGGAAAGCGCGGCACCTCCGACGAGCCGATCGTCGTACGGGCGGAGTCCGTCGGTGGGGTCGTGCTGACCGGAGAGCAGATCTTCGTACTCAGCGCGTCCTCGGACGTCACGATCAGCGGGTTCGCGTTCCGCGGGCAGACCACGACGTTCGACGTACCGCCGGACTGCAAGCGGATCCGGCTGACCCGCAACGACTTCCAGCTGGCCGACGTCGAGGGTCTGCACTGGGTGATGATCCGCGGCGACCACACCGAGTTCGACCACAACGAGTTCCACGACAAGTCCAAGCTCGGCATCTACCTGGGCATCGAGGGCGCGGGCACCGACCAGATGGCGGTCGGCGTGCACATCCACCACAACTACTTCCGCGACCACACCTTCCCCGGTGACAACGGCGGTGAGCCGATCCGCCTGGGGGTCAGCCCGCGGGCGCTGTCGACGGCGGCCGCGGTCGTCGAGCTGAACCTCTTCGAGCGCTGCAACGGCGATCCGGAAGCGGTGTCGGTGAAGTCGTCCGGCAACACCGTGCGGCACAACACGTTCCGCGACAGCATGGGTGGCATCGTGCTGCGGCACGGTAACGGGACCCGGGTCGACGGCAACTACCTGCTGTCCGGCCAGAACGGGATCCGGATTTACGGCAACGATCATCTGATTGTCAACAATTACCTTGAAGACATCAGCAACTCGGGCGTCGTCCTCGGCAGCGGCAGTGTCCGGGACCACTACCCGGGCGAGCCGTCGAAGTCCCGTACCGGCAACGACGCGCCCGACCGCGTACGGATCGCGCTGAACACCGTCCTGGACTGCGAGTCCGGGATCGTCGGCGAGAGCCACCGGACGCTGCCGCCGCTGGACTGCGCGGTGACGGACAATCTGTTGGTGGCAGACAGCGGAGAGATGGTGAACATGCCGTTCCAGGACGGCATCACCTGGTCGGGCAACATCCACTGGGGACAGGGCACGGACGGCAACGCACCGGCGGCCGCGTTCACCCGCGTCGACCCGCGGCTCGCGGCCGGGACCGACGGCGTACGCCGGCTGACATCCGGTAGCCCCGCGATCAACGCGGCGTCCCGCGCGTACCCGGAGGTTCCGCGCGACCTGGACGGCGACCACCGGACCGGCCGGGCGGCCGACGTCGGCGCGGACGAGTACTCGCCGCGGCGGCCGGCGTACCGCCCGTTGACACCGGTCGACGTCGGGCCGCACGCACGATGAGTGCCGCGGGCGCGATGAGTGCCGCGGGCGCGCTGAGTACCGCGGTCGGCGAGCAGGAGATCATCCGGTCGTACCTGGACCGGCTGCGACTGGACCTGGTGGTCGCGGCCCGGATCACGAAGGTGCACCGCGAGTGGTCGCGGGCGCTGATGCCCGATCCGTTCTCGCGGCTGTACCTGATCCTCGAGGGCGAGGGACGCCTGGTCGTCGGGGACCAGGAGCTGTACCCGCGGCCCGGCGAACTCGTGTACACGCCGGCCGACGTCCCGGTGTCGTACGAGACGATCAGCGACAACGTGTTCCGCAAGCACTGGCTGCACTTCTCGGCGCTGATCGGCGACCGGGACATCAGCGAGCTGATGACGTTGCCGTACATCGTGCCGAGCCGGGCCCCGGAGGAGGCCGCGGCGCTGTTCGAACAGGTCGGCGCGGCGGACCGGGACCCGCCCGGGTTGTCGACGCCGCTGCGGATGCGGTCCGCGCTGACCGCCTTGTTCGCGCACTTCCTGGAGAGCGCGCCGCCGGGCGCGGTGCGGTTGTCGCCGCAGCAGACGACCGAGTCCGGGATCGTGAAGTACATCCAGGACAACCTCGCCACGCTGCCGAGCGTGGAGGAGCTGGCCGCCGTGTTCGGGTACGACCTACCGGCGTTCCTGCGGCATTTCCGGAGCGAGTTCGGGCTGTCGCCGAAGCAGTACATCAAGCGCGCCCGGATCGAGTGGGCCCAGCGCGAGTTGTCGACGACCGCGCGCCCGATGGAGGAGATCGCGGCCGCGGTCGGGATGGACCAGTCCTATTTCTCGAAGGTCTTCCGACAGGTGAGTTCGGTGACCCCGAGCGAGTACCGAAAGTTGTACCGCCCAAGCAGCTAGGTAGCGTCCGGTAAGGAGACTCGGATGGATCGTCGTACGTTCTTGATCAGCAGTGGAGTGGTTGCGCTCGCGGTGGGAGGCGCGACGCCGGCGTTCGCGGCTACGGTCACGTCGCTGGCGGAGTTGCAGCAGGCAATCGACAGCGCGACGGCCGGGACCACGATCACGGTCGCCAACGGTACGTACGCCGTACCGTCCGGGTCGCCGATCACGATCAGTGGGCGGCACGGGAGCAGTACCGCACCGATCACGATCGTGGCGCAGAGCCGGGGTGGGGTGACGCTGACCGGGGAGCAGAGCTTCGTGTTCAGCGGGTCGTCGGACGTGACGATCAGCGGGTTCGCGTTCCGGCAGGGTACGACGCTGGAGATCCCGGCGGACTGCCCGCGGATCCGGCTGACCCGCAACGACTTCCAGCTCGCGACGGCGGCCGGGCAGCACTGGGTCGTGGTGCGCGGCGACGACGCGAAGATCGACCGGAACACCTTCCACGACAAGTCCACGGCCGGCGTCTACCTGGTGATCGACGGCCCGGGCACCGAGGCGATGGCGCAGCGGACGTACATCCTGCGCAACTACTTCCGCGACCACACGTACGCCGGGGCCAACGGGGGCGAGCCGATCCGGCTCGGGGTGAGTGCCCGGGCGCTCAGTACGGCGGACGCGACGGTCGAGTACAACCTGTTCGAGCGCTGCAACGGCGACCCGGAGGCGATCTCGGTGAAGTCGTCGGGGAACCTGGTCCGGTACAACACGGTCCGGTCGTCGGTCGGCGGGATCGTGCTGCGGCACGGGAACGGGACCCGGGTGGAGAGCAACTATCTGGTGGCCGGGAGCAACGGGATCCGGATCTACGGCAACGATCATCTGATTGTCAACAATTACGTGGACGGGGTCGGGAGTGCCGGAGTGGTGCTCGGGAGTGGAACCGAGCGGGACCACTACGAGGGCGAGCCGTCGAGTTCACGGACCGGGAACGATGCGCCGGACCGGGTGACGATCGTGCTGAACACGCTCCGGAACAACGGGCAGGCGGTGGAGGGGGAGAGTCAGCGCACGGTGCCGCCGCTGGATTGTGTGATTGCCGACAATCTGATGGTCGGCAACAGTGGTGACCTGGTCACGATGCCGTACCTGGACGGGATCACCTGGTCGGGCAACATCACCTGGGGTGCGGCGACGGACGGCAACATGCCGGCCGCCGGGTTCACCCGCGCCGATCCGAAGCTGGTGGCAGGCTCGGACGGCGTCTGCCGCCTCGGCGCGGGCAGCGCCGCGATCAACGCGACAAGCCTGAACCACTCGACCCAGGTCACCGACGACGTGGACGGCGAGCCCCGGACAGCCCCGTACGACGTAGGCGCGGACGAGTACTCAACAACTCAACCGCTCCGTCGACCTCTAACTGCTACAGATGTAGGACCGAACGCAGCCTGACCACCCAGCTGGGGTGGTCAGACGACGGTTGGTTGGGTGTTGCCGGCTTCGCGGATGCCTCGCCGCATGTCTACGCGGGTGAGGAGGGCGAGGCCGATCACGAAGAAGATGCCGAGGGCGACGATCGCGGGGCGGTAGGAGCCGGTGAGCTGGTGGACCAGGCCGAAGACCAGGGTGCCGAGCCACGACGTTCCGCGTTCGCCGGCCTGGTAGAGGGAGAAGTACTCGGCCTCGCGGCCCTTCGGGATCAGCTGGCTGAACGCGGAGCGGGACAGCGCCTGGGTGCCGCCCAGCACGATCCCGATCGCGACCCCCATCGCCAGGAACGGCACGATCCGGTGGGCCGGGAGCAGGAAGCCGGCGATCACGATCAGCATCCAGATCACCAGCCCGCCGGTGATCGTCCGGTGCGCGCCGTACCGCGCCGCGACCCGGCCGAACACGAGCGCCCCGAAGAACGCCACGAACTGCACCATCAGGATCGTCGCGATCAGCACCTGCGTCTGGAACCCGAGCTGCTTCTCGCCGTACGTCGACGACACCGAGATCACGGTCTGGATGCCGTCGTTGAAGAACAGGTACGCGACCAGGAACAGCAGCGTCATCGGGTACGTCCGGATGTGCCGCAGGGTCGCCGCGAGCTGCCCGAAGCTCTGCCGTACCAGCCCGCGACTGCCGACCGGCTCGACGTTCACCGGCGCCCGGTTCCGCAGCCGGACGAACGGGATGATCGTGAACAGCCCCCACCAGACGCCCGCGCTGAGCAGGCTCAGCCGGACGGCGGCGCCTTGGCTCAGACCGAGCGCATCGTGCGCGGTGACCACCGCCAGGTTGACCGCCAGCAGCAGGAACCCACCGGCGTACCCGAACGCCCAGGCCCGTGACGAGACCGCGTCCCGCTGGTTCGGGGGAGCGATGTCGATCAGGATCGAGTCGTACACGACCAGCGCGGACCCGAGACACAGGTTCCCGATGAACAGCAGCAGCGCGCCGAGCTCCCACCGCCCGCCGCCGACGAACACCATGCAGCAGGCGGCCACCGACCCGACCCAGGCGAACCCGCACATCAGCAGCTTCTTCCGGGCCATCCGGTCCGCGATCGCCCCGACCACCGGCAGGAACAGCGCCGACACCAGCGTCGCGACCGTCACCACGTAGAACGCCAGCGACCCGGGGGAGATCCCGAGCCCGAGGACGTGCAGGTTGGTGTTGCACGGGTGGTCCGTGGTACCGACGTACCCGCAGGCGTCGGTCTCGGCGACCGAGGTCAGGTACGGCGCGAACAGCACCGTCCCGACCGTGGTCACGTACCCGGAGTTCGCCCAGTCGAAGAGGCTGAACCCCCAGTACTCACGCTTGTCCACACCGTCCGGGGCGGAGAGAAGTCCCATGCGCGGAAGTGTGTCATTCCCCGGGTACGTCGCGGCGTACCGGCGGATAACACTTCAGTGCCACTGGCCCCGTTCGACCAGGACCTCGCGGAGGATGTCGGTGCGGTCGGTGATGATCCCGTCGACCCCGGCGTCGAGCAGCCGGCGGATGTCGTCCGCGTCGTCGACGGTCCACACGTGCACCTGCTTGCCGCGCGCGTGCGCCCGCTCGATCAGCCCGGGCGTGAGCAGCTGCAGTGAGCCGTACCGCTCCGGGATCTGCAGGCAGGCTCCGCGTGACGGCAGCGTGATCGGCAGGAAGCGGAGCAGCGCGATCTCCCACTGCCCGTACCCGGTGCACAGCCGCGGCCCGAGCAGCTTGCGCATCCGGTTGACCCGGGACTGCGAGAACGACGACACGCAGACCCGGTCGATCGCGTTCGCGGCCCGCAGTACGGCGGCGGACGGCTCCAGCCCGCCCTCCGCCTTGACGTCGAGGTTGAACCGGACGTCCGGGAAGTGCTCGAGCAGCTCGTCCAGCCGCGGGATCGGCTCCTGGCCGTTGATCCGCGCCTTGCTGACCTCCGACCAGGGCAGCTCGGCGATCACGCCGCTGCGGTCGGTGACCCGCTCGAGCCGGTGGTCGTGGAACGCGATCACCACCCCGTCGCTGGTGGCGTGCAGGTCGGTCTCGACGTAGGAGTATCCGAGGTCGACGGCGTGCTGGAACGCGCGCAGCGAGTTCTCGTAGCCGACGATGTCCGGGTGGTCGGCGCCGCCGCGGTGCGCCATCGCGATCGGTCCGTCGTGGACGAGGTACGAGTACACAACCTGAAGTATGTACCGTTGGGTCGGTGACGGTACTCAGCCCCCGCCCCGACCTGTGGACGCTCGATCCGGACGTCCTGCACCTCAACCATGGTTCGTACGGCGCCGTGCCGCGCCGCACCCAGGAGGTGATGGCCGGCCTGCGGACCGAGATGGACGCCAACCCGATGGTCTGGTTCCGGACCGTCGCCGACCGGCTGGCCGCGAGCCGGCTGGCGCTGGCGGCGTTCCTGGAGACCGACCCGGCCGGGTTCGCCCTGGTCCCGAACGCGAGCGCCGGCGTGACCGTCGCGCTGCAGACGCTGCCGATCCCGGCGGGCAGCCGGATCGTGCTCACCGACCACGCGTACGGCGCGGTCCGGTACGCCGCCGAGCGGTTCGCCACGCAGTACGGCGCCGAGGTGGTGACCGTGGCGATCCCACTGGAGGCCGACGACCGGACCGTCGTCTCGCTGATCGCGGAGCAGCTGGACGGCGCCGCGGTGCTGATCGTGGACCAGATCACCTCCGGTACGGCGAAGGTGTTCCCGATCGAGGCGCTGGTGGCCGCCGCCCACGACCGCGGCGTACCGATCGTGGTGGACGGCGCGCACGCCCCCGCGCTGATCGACGCGCCGGCCGCGGCGGGTGCCGACTTCTGGACCGGGAACTTCCACAAGTGGCCGGCCTCGCCGCGGGCGACCGCCGGCCTGGCCGTCGCGGAGCGCTGGCGGTCTGCGTCGATGCCGCTGATTGTGTCGTGGTCGGAGTACGACGAGCGCATGCCGGAGCGGTTCGACATGCAGGGTACGTACGACTACGTGCCGTGGATCGCCGCGCCGGAGTCGCTCGGGGTGCTGGCCGAGCTGGACTGGCCGGCCCGCCGCCCGCAGCTGACCGCCCTGGTCGAGGAGGGGGCACGGGTACTGGCGAAGGCGCTCGGGACCGGTGTCGCGGAGGTCGTGCATCCGCCGGCGACGATGCGGCTGGTCGAGCTGCCGGCGTCGGTCGACCTGTCCGGCGGTGACGCGCTGAAGATCCGGGTGTCGCGGGAGCTGAAGGCCGAGATCACGTTCACCGGGTTCGAGGACCGGAAGTTCATCCGGCTGTCGGCGCACGCGTACAACTCGCTCGCCGACTACGAGAAACTGTCGGAGGGGTTGCCTAGGCTCCTCGGGTGAACGACATCCAAGGGTCTTACAACACTGCCGCCGCCGACTACCACGCGATCCTGAAGGACTACCACCGGGCGGATCCGTTCGAGATCGGCGCGCTCGACTACTTCGCGGCACTGGTCGAGCACGGCCCGGTGGGCGATCTCGGCTGCGGGACCGGGCGGATCACGACGTACCTGGCCGGTCTGGGGCTGGACGTGTTCGGGATGGACCTCACGCCGGGGATGATCGAGGTGGCGCGGCGGGAGTATCCGGAGCTCCGGTTCGAGGTCGGGTCGTTGTTCGGCCTGGACCTGAAGGACGGCGAGCTCGCGGCCGCGCTCGCGTGGTACTCGCTGGTGCACACGCCCCGGGAGGAGCTGCCGACGGCGTTCGCGGAGTTGTTCCGGGTGCTGCGGCCCGGGGGCGTCCTGGTGCACGGGTTCAAGGTCGGCGAGGGCAGCCGGCCGCTGACGCAGGCGTACGGTCACGACGTCAACCTGCAGGTGTACATGTACTCCGCGGCGGACGTCGCGGGCCTGCTCGCGGAAGCCGGTTTCGTGGAGGTGGCGACGCTGACGCGCGCGGCACTGCCCGCCGAGAAGGACGCCGGGCAGGCCGCGCTCATCGTCCGCAAACCGGAGTAGTCAGGCAGGCCAGTTGTCAGCCTTTGATGGCGCCTGAGGTCATGCCGGCGACGATCTGGCGGTTGAAGAACAGGAACATGATCAGCGGGGGGATCGTGATCAGCAGGATGTTCATGAACAGCAGGTTGTACTGGGTGGAGAACTGGCTGTTGAAGTTGTAGAGCGTCAGCTGGACGGTCGCGTTCTGGTCGCCGGGAAGGAAGTACAGCGGGTTGGTGAAGTCGTTGAAGACCGCGACGGACTGCACCACGACGACCGTGACGATCACGGATCTGAGCAGCGGGAAGATCACCCGGAAGAACAGCCCGAGCGGCCCGGCGCCGTCGATCACCGCGGCCTCGTCGAGTTCCCGGGGGATGGTGGCCACGAACGCCCGGAACAGCAGGATGCAGAAGGACAGGCCGAACGCGATCTCGATCAGGATCAGGCCCGGCATGGTCTTGAACAGGCCGAGCTTCTGCAGCACCCAGATGGTCGGTACGACGGCCGGCGGGATGATCAGCCCGGCCAGCACCAGGAAGTTGATCGGGCCGTTCCAGCGGCTCTTGCGGCGTTGCAGGACGAAGCCGGCCATCGCGGACAGTACGACCATCCCGGTGACGCTGGCGACGGTCAGGATCGTGCTGTTGATGAACGCGATCACCAGCATGTAGTCCCGGGCCTCGACGACCTCGATGAAGTTCTGCACGATCCGGAACTGGTGCGGCCAGGCGAAGTTCAGGTCCGCGGACTGCGTGCGGTCCTTCACCGCGGTCAGCACGATGAACGCGAACGGGATCACGAACACCACGATCGACACCAGAATCGCGACCGCGCTCAGCACCCACTTCCGCGCAGGCCGGTGGTTGACCATCTCAGCCGTACTCACAGGTCCACCTCCTTCCGGTTCAGGAACCAGGACAGCGGGAGGATGATCGCGGTGACGACGACGAACAGGACGACGTTGCCGGCCGTGGACAGTCCGTAGAAGCCCGCCTGGTACTGCTTGTAGATCACCGACGCGATCACGTCCGAGGTGAATCCGGGGCCGCCGCGGGTCATCGCCCAGATCAGGTCGAAGGACCGCAGGCCGCCGATCAGCGACAGGATGATCACGGTCACGGTGGCCGGCCGGGACAGCGGCAGCACGATCCGCCGGAACTGCTGCCACGACCCGGCGCCGTCCACCCGGGCCGCCTCGATGTACTCGCGCGGGATCGACACGATGCCCGCGATGTAGATCAGCGTGGCCAGGCCGACGCCCTTCCAGACGTCGACCGCGGCCACCGACAGCAGCGCCCATTTCGGGTCGGTGAGCCAGCCCGGGCCCTGGATCCCGATCAGCGCGAGCGACTTGTTGATCAGGCCCTGGTCCGGGTTCATCAGCACGGTGAAGGTCAGCCCGACGCCGATCGTGGAGACCAGTACCGGGAAGAACACCACCGAGCGGAGGTAGCCGCGGGCAATGATCTGCGAGGTCAGCAGGACCGCGAGCAGCAGCCCGAGGACCACCTTCGACCCGGACGTGACCACCGCGTAGATCAGCGTGTTCGTGAAGCCCTTGACCAGCTGCGGTTCCTGGAAGAACAGCTTGAAGTTGTCCAGCCCGATGAACTTCGACTCGAACAGGCTCCAGCGGGTCAGGCTGAAGTACAGCGAGGCGAACGTAGGGACCAGGAACAGCACGCCGTAGATGATCGCGGTCGGCAGGTAGAACCAGTTGGAGTACGGACGGTGGACCTTGCTGCCGGTCTTGGAAACGGTGGTTGCGGCCTTGCTGTGCTCCTGGGTGATCGTCACCGCCACCGACCTCACCAGCCTGCCAGTCCGAGCTGTTGCGCCTGCTTCTTCACGTCGTCGTCGTACCGCGCCGCGCCGTCCTTCGCCTTCCGGATCCCGGACCCGACCTCGACCGTGATCTGCTCCAGCGACGGGCCCTTGACCGGCGACAGGAATTCGAGCGCGAGGCTCGACGCGCCGGGCTTGTCGAGGTACGGCTGCATGTCCTTGATCGCCTGCGGTACGTCGTTCCCGAGGCTGCAGCCCTTCACCGCGTACGGACCGGTCGGCGCGCCAGCCTTGTTCTGCGAGTCGCAGCCTTCCGGGCTGGCGATGAACGCCAGGAACTTCTTCGCGGCGTCCAGCTTGTCGCCGGTCGTGGTCTTCGGGATGTAGTCCGCCCCCGGCGTCCACACGGTCAGGCCGTTTGTGCTCGCGTCGTCACCAGGCAACGCGAACAGGCCGACGGTCTTGGCGGCGTCCGGGTACGTCGCGACCATGTTCGCGACCGCGCCGGACAGCATCGGGTAGTGCGCACCCTTGCCGGTGGCAAGCATCTTCAGGCCGTCCGGCAGCTTCGCGGACGCGAAGTCCTTGTTCTCGTAGCCCGCGTCGTGCACCGCCTCGGTGTGCTCGAACCCCTTCAGCGCGGCCGGGGACGTCGCGTACTTCGCCTGGTTCTTCGTGTACTTGTCGGCGAAGTCCGGCTCCACGGCCGCGACGTTGTGGAAGTCCCCGAGCACGAACAGCTGCGACGTCCAGGTCTCGCCGTACGTCTGGATCACCGGGGCGACCCCGCCGGCCGCCTTGATCTTGGCGTTGTTGGCCATGAACTCGGCCCAGGTCTTCGGGATCTTCAGGCCGAGCTTGGTGTAGACCGGGATGCTGTAGAGCACCGCGCCGCCCTGGAAACCGCCGACGGGCACGCCGTACACCTGGTTGTCGGCGGTCACGGTCTTCTTGAAGTTCTCGTCGAGGTCCTTGACGTAGGGCTCGTCGGTGATCGGGACCAGGTTCTTCTGCGGCGCGATCGCCTGGAACAGCGAGCCGCTGTTGTAGTTGAACACGTCCGGCATGTCGCCGGTGGAGAGCCGGGTCTTGACGATGTTGTCGCCCTCGGTGCCGGCCGGGCGGGTCTCGGTCTTGATCGTGATGTTCGGGTACTTGGCGTGGAAGTCCTTGGCCAGCTGGTTGGCCCCCTTGACGTCCTGGTCCTGGTTGCCGATCAGGTACGTGAGTTCGACCGAGCCTTTGCCTCCGGAATCGCTGCTGGAGCCGAGACTGCCCGCGCTGCAGCCGGCGAGGGTGAGTGAAGAGACTGCCAGCAGTGCGAGTCCGCTGGCTCCTGGGCGGAACCTCATCGTGACCTCCAAAAGGGGATGTACGTCGCGGCGGGGCGGTCAGGGCTGGTGGGTGCCGGTACGGGGATCAGTGGTGCAGGAGGGCGCCGAGGGCGGCCTTGACGGACTCGGGGTCGGTGGCGGTGGCGAGGGTGCCGGCCGGCTGGTCGAGGTAGCGCTCGAGGCGGGCGGCGAGTTCGGCGTCGTCCTTGACGAAACCGCTCTCGACGGCTCCGTGCGCGACGGCGGTCCAGGTCGTCAGATTGTCGACGATCTGACGAACGGTGGCGTCCGCGGGCAATGCGGGCGCCGAGGCGTACGGGTCCTCGACGGTCCACTCGTGCGTACCGTGCCCTACCTCGACAGCCTCCTGGCCGGGGACGTCGACCGTGGCGCGGGATCCGACCGGGACAGTGACGGTGAGCTTGACCCGGCCGTCCGAGCGGGTCCAGCCGACCGACGCCTCGCCGTACGGCGTGAGGTGCTTGGCGGAGGCGTTCGTGAGCTGATCGGTGAACAGCGGCCGTACGTCGATGCTCCGGTATCCCGGCTCCGCTGCAGCGAGGCCGGCGACTCGCCGGTGCATCCAGTCGGCGACGGCACCGAGGGCGTAGTGGTTGAACGACGTCATCTCGCCAGGGTTGATGCTGCCGTCGGGCAGCATGCTGTCCCAGCGTTCCCAGACCGTCGTGGCACCCATGGTCACTGCGTACAGCCAAGAGGGGCAGCTTGTCTGTAGCAGGAGCCGGTACGCCAGGTCAGGATGACCGGAATCGGCCAGAGCGTCCGCAATCAAGGGGGTTCCGACGAATCCGGTACTGATCCGGAAGCCCGCCGTACGCACCAGGTCGGCGAGCCGCTCACCGGCGCGCTGCCGCTGCTTCTCGGTCGGCAGCAATGCCCACTGCAAGGCGAGCGCGTAGTTCGTTGCCGAGTCGCTCAATACGCGGCCGCCCTCAGTGGCGTACTCGGCCGCGAACGCCTGCCGGACCCGGCTCGCCAGGTCGGCGTACTCGCGGGCGAGATCGGTCTGACCGACGACTTCCGCCGCCTTGGCGACCACCTCGGCCGAGCGCGCGAGATGCGCGGTAGCCAGGACGTCGGGGTCTGCCTTCGCGCGGGCAGCGTCCTCCGGGGGTGCCGTCGGGTCGAGCCAGTCGCCGAACTGGAAGCCGCCGCTCCAGAGCAGGTCGGCGCCGGCCAGGTCGACCATCCTGTCGACCCATGCGCGCATGCTCGGCAGCTGGCGCGCAAGCAGCGCGGCGTCACCGGTGCGCTCGTACAGTACCCACGGCACGATCGTTGCCGCGTCACCCCATGCCGCGGTGGCCGGCCCTTCGTTGCGTAGTACGTCCGGTACGACGAACGGCACCGAGCCGTCCTTCTGCTGCTCGGCCGCGAGATCGGCGAGCCAGCTGCCGAGGAAACCGCCGGTGTCGAACAGGAAGCTCGCGCTGGGGGAGAAGACCTGGATGTCACCGGTCCAGCCGAGCCGCTCGTCACGCTGCGGGCAGTCGGTCGGTACGTCGACGAAGTTGCCGCGCATGCCCCACACGACGTTCTTGTGGAACTGGTTGAGCAGCTCGTTCGACGACTCGAACCAGCCGGTGCGCCGCAGGTCGCTGCCGATCACGATCCCTTCGAGGTCCTCCGTGCGGAGGTCGGTCACGCCCGAGACTTCGGCGTACCGGAAGCCGTGGAACGTGAGCGGCGAGTCGAGCGTGACCTCGTCCGGCCCGGCCAGCACGTAGGTGTCGGTGGCCTTCGCGCTACGCAGCGGGCGGACGCCGAGCTCGCCGTTCTCCAGAACCTCCGCGTGCCGTACGACGACCTCGTCGCCGGCCGCTCCGCCGCGGACCTTCAGCCGGACCCGGCCGACCAGGTTCTGCCCGAAGTCGACGAGCGTCTTGCCGGACGGTGAAGTGCTGACCGCGACCGCGGGCAGTACGTCGGTGATCCGGACCGGCGGCCCGTCCGGCGCGACGAGCAGCGTGAGGTCGGCGTCGAGGACGTCGACGGACGTGGGCTCGCCGGGCTGCTTGCGCAGGTCGGTGGTCTGGCCGTCGTACAGGTCGTCGGCGAGGACGTTGCTCTCCCGGGACGTCCAGGTCCCGTCGCTGCCGTACGTGTGCAGCCGGCCGTCCGCGGTCGTGACCTCGAGCTGGGCCAACACGGCGAGGCGGTCGCCGTACAGCTGCGTCTGGTCGTGGAAGCCGATCCGGCCGCGGTACCACGCGTTGCCGAGCAGGAACTCGAGCGTGTTCTCACCAGGCCGGACGAGCTCCGTCACGTCGTACGTCTGGTAACGCAGCCGGTACTGGTACGCCGTCCAGCCGGGCGCGAGCTCCTCGGTACCGACGCGCTGCCCGTTGAGCTCGGGAAGGTAGACGCCGTACGACGTCGCGTACAGGCGGGCCTTGACGATGTCGTCCGGGAGGTCCGCCGTGCCGGCGATCAGCGGGGCGGGGGAGCCGTGCGGGTTGTCCTGCGGGCTGACGAACCGCGCGGTCCAGCCGTCCGGCGTGAGCAGCCCGGCCTCGACGGACGCGGGCTCGCTCCACTCGCTCCAGTCCTCGTTGCCGCGGACCCGGACACGGACCTGCGCGGTCTCGCGGGACCTGAGCGGGTCGGCCGGCCAGGGCACCAGGACCTGGTCGGGCGACTGGACGGTGAAGACCTGGGTGTTGCCGCGGGTGATCTCGACCTCGTACGCCGTCTGGGCGTAGCCGGCGTCCGCGGCCGGGACCTGCCAGGAGATCCGCGGGCTCGCGGTACCGGTCCCGACCACGGGAGCGGCGAGGTGCTCGAAGCGGAGAGCGGTGGGTGCGGCGAGATGCGACATGTGACTCCAACCGACAGTGATGAGCAGGACGGATGAAACGATTCACTGGTTTCTCCGATCCTGCGACCGGTCGTCCTCGGCCACTAGCCCGATGTGCACTGGGTCTAGCACGATCTGCACCTCGGCCCCTATCGTGAAGCATGTCCAACGAGCCGGTGACGACCCGTGGGACTGTCCTGCACTTCATCGAGGGGACCGTCGTGCACGCGGGCCCGCACGTGCACCAGGACTCCCATCCGCTGCACACCCACAGCTTCTTCGAGCTGGCGCTGGTGACCGGCGGCAAAGGCGTCCATCACAGCCTGGCCGGGCGGCAGCGGCTGCGGCCCGGCGACGCGATCCTGCTCCGGCCGGGGGTCTGGCACGAGTACGTCGAGTGCGAGTCGCTCGAGGTCTACAACTGCTGTTTCGCGGCCGACCTGGTCCGCCGCGAACTCGCGTGGGCGCGCGAGGACCCGTTACTGGGTTACCTGTTGTGGACCGGGCCGTTCTCCGCGCAACGGCGTGGAATGCTGGCCACGCACCTCGATCCGGACGCGCTGGCCGAGGCGATCGGGCACCTGGACGGGCTGCGTCAGCTCCGCAACCAGCCGATCGGCCGGCACCGTGGCGAGGTGATCGGCTGGCTGTCGCTGTATCTGAGCTGCGTCGCGCGTACGGTCGCGGACCGGGACGAGCGCCGGGAGGTCACGCATCCCGCCGTCGTCGACGCGATGCGGATGATGGAGGCCGACCCGGCACGGCCGTGGACGCTGACCGATCTGGCCGGCGAGCTGCACCTCGCGCCGGGCTACGTGGTGCGCCTGTTCAAGTCGGTCACCGGGGTGCCGCCGATGGCGTACCTGTCCCGGCACCGGGTCGAGCTCGCGGCCGATCGGCTGCTGCACACGGACCTGCCGATCAACCGGATCGGGGAGTCCGTCGGGTGGCCCGACCAGAACTACTTCGCCCGCCGATTCAAGTCGCACTACGGACTACCGGCGTCGGTCTACCGGCAACGTTTCAATGCCGTCCGGCACGGCTACCCGGCTGCTGATCAGCAGGTCCAGGCCGTCCAGGATCCGCTGTAGCCCGAACTCCAGGCCCTGGTTCTCGCTGCCGGCCGACGTACGCATCGCGGCCACGAGTCGCGGGAAGCGGGCAGCCTCGGTGCTGAGGATCTCGGCGAACGACCGCTGCATGTCCTCCTCGGTGAGGCCGGTGGAGTGTCCCGGGAATGTCGTCGACTGCTGCGCGATGTTCCGTACGTGACTGGTGACGACGAGGATCGCGTCCAACTGCTCGCCGCCGGTCAGTCCGGTATCGGTGAGGCCGGCGAGGCCCTGCTCCATCCAGGTGAGCTCGTTCGGGCCGAGTGGCCGGCGCCCGATGGTGGACTGGAGCAGCCATGGGTGCCGGGTGAATCCGTCGTACAGGTCGTGGGCCCAGGTGTGCAGCGTCTCCCGCCACGGGCCGTCGGGACGCTCCGGCGGTTTGCCCATCGCGAGGTCGCTCATCACCGCGACCAGCTCGGTCTTGCCGGGGACGTACCGGTACAGCGCCATCTTGGTCACCGGAAGGTCGTCGGCGACCCGCTGCATGGAGACCGCGTCGAGGCCCTCGGCGTCCGCGATCGCGATCCCGGCCGCGGCGATCTCCGCCAGCGTGATCGCCGGTTTCGGGCCGCGGGTGCGGGCCGGTTCCTTACCCCAGAGCAGCTCGGTCATCAGATTTTCCTCCGCAACGGACTTGAACTGTGTCTACCATACACATTATTGTGTCCGGCAGACACAGTTACTACCGAGGAGACGATCATGAGGGTTCTGGTTTCAGGTGCGAGCGTGGCGGGGCCGTCGGTGGCGCTCTGGCTGGGGCGGGCGGGGCATGACGTGACGGTGGTCGAGATCGCGCCGGCGCTGCGGCAGGGCGGGTACGCCGTGGACTTCCGCGGCGAGGTGTTCACCACGGTCCTGGAGCGGATGGGCGTGCTGGACGAGCTGCGGTCCCTGCGGACCGGCGGGAGCCCGATGCGCTTCGTGGACGAGTCGGGCCGCAAGCTGATGCGGCTGCCGGCCGAGTTCGCGGGCGGGGAGCTGGAGGTGCTGCGGGCGGACCTGTCGCGAGTGCTGTACGAGCACAGCCGCGAGCACGCGACGTACCGCTTCGGGGACTCGATCGCGGCGCTGCACGAGCACGCCGACGGGGTCGACGTACGGTTCGAGAGCGGGGTCGAGGAGACGTACGACCTGGTCATCGGCGCGGACGGGATGCACTCCGTCGTCCGCCGGCTGGCCTGGCCGCGGGAGCAGGTGGTCGAGCGGCACCTGAACTACTACGTGGCCGGCTGGGAGGTGCCGAACACGCTCGGGATCTCCGGCGACTCGCTGCTGTACAACGTGCCCGGGAAGCTGGCGAGCGTCGGCGCGGACGGGCGCGATCCGGCGCTGGCGCAGACGCTGTTCCTGTTCAGGTCGCCGGTGCTGCAGTACAACCGGCGCGACCTGGACCAGCAGAAGGCGATCATCCGGGAGCAGTTCGAAGGACTCGGCTGGCACGTACCGGAGCTGCTCGCCTGGTTGCCCGCGGCAACGGAGTTGTACTTCGACTCGATCAGCCGGGTCCGCGTGGACCGCTGGTCGACGGAGCGGATCGTGCTGCTCGGCGACGCGGGGTACGGCGCGACGTTCGGTGCGCTCGGCACCGGGACCGCGGTGGTGGGTGCCTACGTACTGGCGGGGGAGTTGGCGCGGGCGGACTTCCGGACCGCGTTCGACCGGTACGAAGCCGCGCTGCGGAAGGCGGTGTCGACGACGCAGGACGGGAGCAGGGCGGGATCGTTCCTGGCGCCGGCCAGCCGGTTCGGGATCGCGAGCCGGAACTGGATGCTCGACAAGCCGTTCTTCCTCAACCAGATGCTGAAGATGGCGCAGAACATGAGCGAGCTGATCGAGCTGCCTACCTACTCAGTCGAGGAGGGGCACTTTGTACAGGAATGACTCCCACGAGTCGGGCAGCCAGCCCGGCACGCCCAGCACCGCCAGGTAGAGCCAGACGCCGGCGACGACGCAGCCCGAGAGCGCAGCAGTTCCGAGGGCCTTCAGCCAGCCCGGCTGCTTGCCGGTCCACGCGGTGAGCGACTTCACCCAGTCGTTGACCCGGCACAGCAGCCGCTGCGCCCACTCGAACTCACTGGCCAGTACGGCGAGACCCGCGATGAACAAGGGGATCCCGCCCGGCCCCGGCAGCCAGCCGGTCAGCGGCGCGGCGAGGAGCAGCAGCCCACCGAGCACGCCCACGCCGATGCGGTAGAACAGCAGCTTCTTCGGGTTCTCCCGGATCCGTCGCCGCCACTCCCACCGGTCGTCCGCAGCGTCCAGCGTGAGGTTGTCATCGGTGCGGTCGGGACTCTCTTTCTCGGCCACGCCGCCAGCTTACGTGGATGCCCGGCGAGGGCGTGACAATCCGGCGCGATCGCCGCAGACTGGCGTCACCGATCGGGGCGTGGTCAACACTATTCGTGACTGGCCGGTCTTCATATTGGTTGTCGGATGCCAGGGGGGCGACGACGTGATCCGAGTCGTGCTTGGCCATCACAGCGCGCTGGTGCGAGGGGCACTGGCGACTGTGTTGTCACAAGACGGGGGACTGGAGGTGGGCGCGGAGGTCGACTCGGCAGGAAAGATGCCGGCGGCCGTCGAACGTCTCAGACCGCAGGTGGTGGTCCTCGACGCGGCGCTGGCAGGTGAGCTGGTGATCGAGGAGGTATGTGGCCGGCTGCCTGGCACCGCCGTGCTGATCGTGATCGATCGGGACGACGTCACGGCCGCGTACCTGGGCCTCGCGCGGCTGGCTCCCCGGGTCGGCTTCATCGCCACGGACGCTTCGCCGGGCGAGCTGATCGAGGCGGTCCGGACGGTCGCGAACGGTGTGCCGGTGATCGATGCCGAGGTCGCGGTCGCGGCCCTGCGGGCAGCGCGCAATCCGCTGACCGCGCGGGAGCGCGAAGTGCTCAGGCTCGTCTCGACCGGCGCGACCGCTCAGGAGATCGCCCGGACACTCAACCTGAGTTCCGGCACGATCCGGAACTACCTGTCACACATCCTCGCGAAGACCGGCGCCCGGAGCCGGATCGAAGCGGTTCTGAAGGCTCACGAGGCAGGCTGGATCTGAGCCTGTTCGGCCGGCTGCGGCGGCTGCCAGTGGCCGAGGAGGTCGCGGTACAACTCCGAGGTCCGAAGCAGCGCCGGATGCCGGCCGAGTGCTGCCTGGTTGCCGTCGAGGACGAGGATGCGCTGGGCGCGCAGGGCCGAGCTGATCCGGTGCGCGACCACGATCAGGCTTCCGGGGCGGGCGGCGAACGCCTCCTCGGCCCGCTTCTCGGCCTCGGGATCCAGGTGACAGGTCGCCTCGTCGAGGACGGCGAGCGGCGCCGGGGACAGGTACGCCCGGGCGAGGGCGATCAGCTGGCGCTCGCCGGGTGAGAGCTGGGTCGGGCGGATGGTCGCGTCCAGTCCGCCGAGTTTCCCGACGAGCGGGGCGGCGCCGACGGCCTCGACCGCCTGCTCAACCTGTCTGTCCGTCGCTGCGGGCGCAAGGTAGGCGATGTTCGCGACGACGCTCCCGGAGAAGACGTAGGCCTCCTGGGGGATCAGCACGCGCGTCTGCGCCAGCAGGTCCGGGGAGAGTTGGGCTGCGGCGACTCGGCCGACCAGGACGCGTCCTCGGGTCGGCGTCCGCAGCCCACAGATCAGCGCGGCCAGCGTCGACTTGCCGATTCCACTCGGGCCGACGATCGCGAGATGGTCGCCCTCGGGTACGACGAGGTCCAGGTCACGCAGCACCGGCTCGGCCTGCGCGCCGTACGCGAACGAGACCGCGTGCAGGCTGACCTCGTGGCCGCGTGGCACGGCTCCGATGCGGGCGTTGGCGGCCGGCGGGCGGCTGTCGAGGATCCGGCCGAGCGTGACGACATACCGGAGGCCACTGTCGCCCAGCGCGGACATGACGGTGCTCAACGCCGGTTGCAGGCCGAGCAGTACGTAGGTGAGTCCGCCCAGCAGCGTTCCGGTGCTCACTCCGCGGCCGATCAGCCACGGGCCGGTGGCGAGCAGGATCAGCAGTGGCGACCAGCCGCCGACGGCGAAGCAGAGTGTGCGGAGTGCGGCGACCTTGGCGAGCGCGCGCTCGGCGGCGGCATGCGCCTCGATCGGTTCGCCGACCAGGGTCGCGACGAAGTCCTCGGCTCCCGCGGCGGTGACGTCACGGATCCCCGCGAACGCGGTTGCCGCGGAAGTCGTCAGCTGCTCGTCCGCGGTCAACGATGCCTGGACTCGTTGCGCGGCCAGGCCGAGGATCCCGAGCGACGCCGCGAACCCGAGCAGGAACGGCGGTACGACGAGCAGCGCGATGATCGGCGCCAGCGACAACAGGCCGGTCGCCACGCCAGTCACCGTGATCACGAAGGTACGCAGTACCAGGATCATCCCGGCGTAGGTGTCGCGGACGATCTCGACCTGACGGTTCAGGCGGGACAGGGCTCCGTCCGTTCGCTCGCCGGTGACACCGCGCCGGAGCGCGTCGCCGACGACCCGGCTGACCAGCTCGTCGCGGAACGGCTCGACGAGGTCACCGAGCCGCCGGTACACCTGGCGCGCGCCGACGGCTCCGAGTGCGGCGGCAGCGACCAGACCCCCGAGCCAGGCCAGTCCCGCAACCGACCGTCCGGCGAGGAACGCGTCGGTCGCGCGGGCGACGGCGACGCCGTACGCCGCGGTGGGCAGGATCTCCGGAATCGACCACGCCGCCAGCTGCACGGCCGGCCGCCGTCGCAGTCCCGCCGCCCCGAACGCCAGCTCCCGCCTCATCCGAAGATCTCCCGGTACGACGGGTTCTGCCACAGCTGCTCGTGCGTCCCGACTCCGCCGACCCGGCCGCGATCGAGCCAGACGACCAGGTCGGCACGTGCCGCCATCGCGGCGCGATGAGTGACGATCAGCCGGGTCCGGCGGAGACGGTCCTCGGTGAGGGTCCGGTTGATCTGCATCTCGGTCGCCGTGTCCAGGCTCGAGGTGGCGTCGTCCAGGACGAGGAGCCGCGTGGCGTGCCAGGCGCGGGCGAGGCCGAGCCGTTGCGCCTCACCCCCGGACATCGGTGCCTCAGGCAACGGAGTGTGGTAGCCCTCGGGCAGCCGGGTGGCGTAGTGGTGCGCGTGCGTGGCCTGCGCGGCCGCGAGTGTCTGGACCGGCGCGATCCGCCCGGCCGAGATCGCCTCGTTCACGGTCCGCCCGATCAGGACCGGACGTTCGAACGCGCAGCCGACCGCGGTGCGCAGTGCTTCATGATTGAGCGCCCGCAACGGTACGCCGTCCAGCCGTACGAAACCGGAGTCGGGATCGCGCAGCCGGCCCGCGAGCTGCGCGAGCACCGACTTGCCCGCGCCGCTCGGTCCCACGACGGCAACCGCGGCGCCACCGGGCAGACTCAGGTCGACGTGGTCGAGGAGTGTGACCCCGTCGGCCCGCACGGTGACGTCGTCGTACTCGAGCCGCCCCGGACCCTCCGGCAGGTTCATGCTTCCGAACCCGACCGGCTCGACCTCCAGGATCTCGGCGCCGCGCCGGATACCGGCTCGCGCGCGGGCCACCTCACCGAGCAGTCCGGTCAGGCTGCCCAGCCCGGCGCCGATGACGGCGTACTGCGCGGCGGCGAAGAGCTCGCCCGGCGTGATGCGCCCCGAGACCACCTGCAGACCGCCGATCGCCAGTACGGCCACCAGGACCAGCGGGCCGACGAGGGCTGCTTGGGCTCCGGAACGCGCCAGTACCTGCCACGTCTGCCGGCCGTGGCGGTGCAGGTCCGGCACGGGGCCGAGGATGCGTCGTTCCTCCCGCTCGACCGTGCCAGCGGAGGCGATCGTGCGGATGCCGGTCAGCGCCTCGGTCAACAGGGTGGCAATGCGTCCCTGCGTCTCCTGGTACGCGAGGCTGAGCTCGGCGGTCCGGCGGGCGAACGCCCACAGCACCGCGACGACCAGCACGACACCGCCGAAGAACGCGACCGCGAGCCAGGGATCGATGAGTGCCAGCAGCACCAGACTGCCGAGCGGTGGAAGCGCCGCCGCCGCCACCGTCACCGCGGCGATGCCGGCCTGCGCCGCGTCGCTGGCACTGCCGGACACTCGGCTGACCAGGTCACCGGCGTCGAACCGGCGGGTGCCCTCCGGTCCGCCCGCGAGTACGCCGCCGACGAGGCGATGGCGTAGCCAGGCCGTCGTCCCCGCGACGCAGGCCGTACCGGCGAACGCGTCGACGAGCGCGGACGTGATGCCGAGCGCGATCAGCACCGCGGCCGGAACCAGCCAAGTGGTGACGCCGTCGCCGGACACGATCGAATCCACCGCCCGGCCGAGCACCGTCGGCAGGGCGAGCGTCACGCCGCTGCCGACCAGTGCGGACAGACCGATGAGCGGCAGCCAGCCCCGCCCGTGCGCCGCCACGGCACCGAAGGTGAGACCTGGCCGGCTCATCGCGTCAGCCCCGTGTGTGCGCCGAGGAACGCCAGCAGGTCGGCCGCGAGCCCGATGCCCCGGCTGACCGCCGCCGCACCGTGGCCGGTGCCGTCCTCGAACCGGAACAGGATCGGCCGCTCACCCGAGGTCGCGTGCTGCAGCGCCGCGCACATCTTCCGCGCGTGCAGCGGATCGACCCGGGTGTCGCCGCCGGACGCGGTGAACAGCACCGCCGGGTAATCCTTGCCCGCGGCAACATGATGGTACGGCGAGTAGGCCAGGAGGTTCTCGAAGTCGTCCGGGTCCGCCACCGAGCCGTACTCCGGTACCCACTCCGCGCCGAGGCCGGCGTACTCGAACCTGAGCATGTCGAGCACGGGCGACGAACAGACCGCGGCCGCGAACAGCTCCGGCCGTTGGGTCACCACGGCCCCGACGAGCAGCCCGCCGTTCGACTCGCCGCAGACAGCGAGCTGCTCGTGGGTGGTCCAGCCGTCCGCGACCAGGGTCTCGGCCGCGGCGATGAAGTCGTCGAACCCGTTCTGCTTGTGGCGGAGCCTGCCCGCGCGATGCCAGCGATCGCCGTCCTCACCGCCGCCGCGCACGTTCGCGGTGACGAACACGCCGCCTCGTTCCACCCAGGCGAGGCGGAACGAGGAGTACGTGGGCGTGAGCGGTTGCCCGAAGCCGCCGTACCCGTAGAGGATCGTCGGCCGTGGCCCGGTCCGCCCGGGCCGGGCGAGCGCCAGCATCCGGACCAGCGTGCCGTCGGCGGAGCGGTAAACGATCTGCCGCGCCCGCACCGTCGGTACGTCGGCAACTCCGGGCGGCGCCGCCCACAAGGTCGTCCTGCCGGTGCGGGCGTCGTAGCGCTGGACGGTTGCGGGAGTGACGTCGTCGGTGTAGCTGAACCAGAGTTCGTGCGCGCAGCCGGAGCGGGTGGTCAGCGAGCCGATCGTGCCGAGGCCCGGCAGCGGTACGTTGCCGACGCGTTCGCCGGTGTGCAGGTCGTGGAGCGCGATCTGTCCGATGGTGTGGCGGCTCCGGGCGACGGCGAGCAGCGGGCGCGGCAGTTCGGGTCCGTCGAGAAGCGCGAGTTCGCTCAGTGGAGCGTCGGCCTCCTCGGCGACGAGCTCGGTCCACGCAGTGGGTCGCTGTGGATCGCCGACGCAGATCCGCCCGGCCGGTGCGTCGAGCGTGGTGACGACGTACAGGCGTCCGTCCCGGCCGACGATCAGCGCGCTGCGCGCATCGATCCCCACTTGGGCCTCGGCGAGGACCGGCGCCTCGGGAACCGTCACATCGGCAAGCCAGACGTCGTTCCGCGCGCCGTGCGCCGCGGAGATGGTCAGCCATCGCCCGTCAGCACTGAGCTCGAGCCCGTACGACGCCCGCCGCGCGAGCACCACCACGTCGTCCGGACGTCCCACCTGGTGCAGCTGAACCTGGCGGTCACGGACGAAGTAGAAGGCGCTGCCGTCCGGCAGCCACGCGACGGGGGAGTAGCGGCAGCGGTCGATCGGTCCGTCGACCACCTGACCCGTGCCGGTGTCCATGACGTAGAGGCTGGCCGCTTCGGTGCCGCCGGTCGAGAGCTGGAAGGCGAGCAAGTGCCCGTCGGGGGACGGCTGCCAGTGATCAAGGGTTGTGCCACCGGTCGGATCGAGCTCGGCCGGATCGATCAACGCCCGCTCGGGCCCGGCGGCGTACAGGACCGGATGATCCTGGCGGGCGGTCCGGCGCAGGAAGAACTGTTGCCCGCCGCGCCACAGTGGCGGACTCACCATGCCGACCGCGCTGAGCTCCGCGACCGTTGCCCGGAAGCGGTAGCGCTCCGGCAGGCCGGCCGCGTGGTCCAGCCACAGCTCGTCCTGCTCCGCCTGCCAACGCCGGGTCGCCGGCTCCGTCGCGTCCTCCAGCCAGCGGTACGGGTCGGCCACGGCATGACCGTGCAGCCAGTCGACGACCGGTCGGCGATCGGCGTCCGGATACCTGGGGATGTTCTGGCTGTGCACCGCGTCCCCTTCCTGACAGTGACGTGGCGCTCTGGACGGGAGGCCGGCGGCGTCCCGTCCAGAGTTTTGAACCTGCTGCACGTCGATCAGTGACACAGGAGCAGGCTGAGGTTGCTGGGGCGCTGCGAGCCGCAGCCGAGGATGGTCAGCGTGCTACCGCCGCCGCCACCGCCATCGTGACCACCCGGAGCCTGAAGACCCTGAAGGTCGAGAAGTGCCATCTCTACACCTCCTTCCAGGAACTAGTTGGGCTTCCGGACCGTCCGCCGCGCGGTCGGGGTCCGAAGAAGGGCAGCGCGACCGGCTGCTCGTGCAGCGCCGCGCCAAGTGCGAGGAGGACGCCGGCCGAACCGGTGGCCAGGTCCATCGAGAGTCGAAGCAGTTGGTTGCCGGGAAAGGCGAGGCCGCCGGCGTACGGCAGCGCGTGCCAGCCCAGGCCGCGAACGAGGCCGTCCACGGGGAGCCCCTGCATCGCAGCGGCGGCGATCAGGCCGGCGCGACCCATGAACAGGCCGGGTTGGACGAAGTACCCGCAGTCGTTCACCCGGCGGAGCGCCGCGAGATCCACAGCCAGCTCGGCGGACGGGCGGTGCCGCAGGTACCGGTCGAGGACGAGCGCGATGCCGGCCGAACCCTCCTCGAGGTAGGGGAGTGTCCGCCACCCCTGGTTGACCTGCAGAGTTCCGGCCTCGTCGCGGACACAGCGGCGCAGATCCTGCCGCAGGGCCGTTTCCGCCAGGTCCAGCAGGCCGGTGTCGCCAGTACGTTCGTAGGCGTGGAGGAAGAGCAGAGCAGGGCCGGACGATCCGTGCATGAGCCCGGCGCGCGGATGTGCTTCACCGCTGGTCTCGGGTACGTCGTCCACCCTGCCGAGCCGATCAGCCACGCGATCGATCACTCCGGTCGCCGCGGCGCGAAGGCCTGGTTCCCCGGCGAAATGGAGCAGGTTCAGCCCGATGCCTGACAGGCCCGAGTAGAGGCCGAGGTCCAGGTCGTCCAGCGGTGCCGCGAGACAACGGTCGATCGCGTCCAGGCCGTCCTGACGGTAGCCGAGTTGGTCCAGGACGTGGGCCACACCGTGCAGGCCGTCGTAGAGACCGATGTTTGCCGCGGGTTCGAGGGCGTGCTTGCGAAGCCAGTCGTCGTACTCCGGGAAGCGGCCCGCGCCGGTGCGGTGCACGGCGTACAGCACACCCGCGGCGCCGTACGCGAGGCAAGTGCCGCCGCCGGGCCGGAACTGGGCGACGTCACCCGGGAACAGCCGGTCCTCCCGCTCGGGAGTAGCGCTGGCGACGATCGACCGGGCGAGGGCGTCGCGGACCTCGGGCCAGCCGGCGCGGCCGGGAAGCGGCAGGTCCGGCATCACCGGGTTGCCTGCGCCCGCGATCGTCGCGACCGCCTGGTCGATCGTTGCCTGGGGCACCGGAAAGGTCTCGGTGATCAGGTCCGCGAGGTGCTGCGCCTTGCCCGGGTGCAGCGGCAGCAGCATGGTCGCCTGCGGCGCGAACAGGTTCAGGCACAGGCACGCGAGCGCGTACTCGTCGGCGTCGGCACCCTGCCGGTCCGGCGGAGCGGAGTAGCCGGGATGCGCCAGCGCCGAACGGGTCCGCTGCTCGGCGAGAGTCGCGACCTCGTAGTCGATCAGGACCAGCCGATCGCCGGCTCCGATCAGCACGTTGTCCGGGTGCAGGTCGCCGAAGGCCACGCCGCGCCGGTGCAGGGACCTGACCGCGCGCTCGACCCGGCCGAGCATCCCGATAGCCCACTCCGCATACTCCTGCAGGGCGTCCGGCGACGGATCCGGTCGCGTCAACGGGTAGCGGGCCACCACGAGCCGCTGCAGCGGACTCGCGTCGACGAACTCCTGCACCAGGAAGTGATGCTCACCGAGTACGACGTGATCGTGAACCGCCGGTACGACGTCCAGCCCGGCCAACCGCTGCAGGATGTCGCGCTCGTGCAGGATCCGGGTGACCGCGTCGCGCCGATCGGCGTCGAGGCCGGCGAGCGGCCGTCCTTCCTTCAGTACGACCCGGGCCCCGGTCCCGCGGTGACGGCCGAGGTACACGCCGCCGCCGTTGGAGAACTGGATCACGCTCTCGATCTCGTAGTCCAGCTCGTCGGTGGTCACCGAGTTCCGGGCGGCAAGGTGCGGTTCCAGGTACGACGGCAGCCGCACCCAGGCGGGTACGGCGAACACCGGCCCGCGGGGATCGGGCACGAGCCGGCCGCCGGCGTCCTCGATCGCGAGCACCCGTTCGCCGCTGCCGGACAGGCAGTGCCGTTCCGCGAAGGCGCCGTACCGGACGAACAACGGCCCGTCACCGTAGCGCAGGTCGCTGAGGATGTACGGGCCGCGGATGCCGCCGAGGAGCTCGCCGAGTTCCTCGAGGACGAGTTCGAGCCGGGACTCGTCCGCCGGGTAGATCGTGACGAGCTTGCCGCTCGAGCCGCG